>NZ_JBNNFM010000002.1:0-394895 GCF_050267765.1 Flavobacterium sp. NPDC079362
TAACCGCAAAGTGCGCAAGGAAAGTTTGTAATTGTTAAGTTCGCAAAGCTGGATCCGATGATATTTTGTGACCAAATGCAATTGTGGAAAGTTGTTTTGTTTTAGATTTTTTCTGGAAATCAAGTGTGGTTTAACCGCAAAGTGCGCAAAGTAGTTTTAAATTCTTTGTAAATACAAAGTTCGCGAAGCTGGATGGGTAATGTTTTGGATTTTTCTGAAAATCAAGTTTGGTTTAACCGCAAAGCGCGCAAAGTAGTTTTAAATTCTTTGTAAATACAAAGTTCGCAAAGATGCATGGGTAATGTTTTGGATTTTTTCTGAAAATCAGGTATGGTTTAACCGCAAAGGACGCAAAGTAGTTTAAATTCTTTGTGAATGCAAAGCTCGCAAAGGCTAAACGTAAAAAAACTTTGAAATTTGGATTTTTAAAATTTGGAATTTCTTTTAAAAATAAATTTTGTAGTTAACCATAGATCGCGTTAGGGATGGCAGCGGTATCCTTTTGCGAAAAACCATACTTCTAAAAAAACAAAATATCTTAGGCAAAAGATTTAGCGAACAGCCCGACCCGGAGGGAAACGCCATAAAGATAATTATTACTTCAATAATTTATATCATTAAATATTATCCAACAGACTAAAAAACTAGGTTTAAATTACTTCTGTCAAATAGTAATGACATACATCTGTAAGCAAACATTCTTCGCATTTTGGTTTTGGTCGGCAAGTCTCTCTTCCTAAGAATGAAATTGCCATTCCAATCTCTGACCAAATTGATTTTGGCAATACCTGCATTAGATCTTTTTCGACCTTATTTCCGTCTTTGCTTTCTTTTATTATTCCAATTCGGGGAGCTACGCGAATTACGTGCAAATCTGCTATAATACCTTCGGCAGGTTTGTGAGTTTCTCTTAAGATAACATTTGCAGATTTTCGACCAATACCCTTTAACGCAGTCAATCCTTGCATTGTCAAGGGAATATCCTGATCATTTTTTATAGTTTTGGCAATTTCGAGAAGCCATTGTGCTTTTGTCGGATAATTTCGAATCTTGCTTATATATGGAATAAAAGTTTCTGAATCAGCTTCAGATAAACTTTTTAGTGTTGGAAATTTAGCAAATAAATCAGGCGCAATAGTATTAATATTTGCGTCAGAATCCTGAGCAGATAAAACTACCATAACTAATAGCTGGTAAGTATTTTTATATTCTAAGGGATGTTTTTTTCCTTTATATTTTTTTAAAATAGGTTTTAACTTAGTTTCCCAATCTGATGTTTCTCCAAATAAATTCATCGTAATGCAGTTTTTAGATTAAACAATAAAAGTATAACTATCACAAAATTAGGTACTTTTGATGAAATCAAGAATTTTTTTTATAACATTTTGATTGCCAAGGATTTTTCTGTGTCCTAAACCTTCAGTTAAGAATAAACTTCCATTTTTCAGATGTTTGTGAATGTGAATTCCTGCTTCTACAGGAACTTCCGGATCATCTTTATCGTGAATTACCAGAACAGGAATCTGAATTTTTTGTCCCGCCCGATAAGCTGAAAAATCATCCATTTTTACTTGGTATTTATCTTCAAAGAGAAAACGAAGACGCTCGCTAAATTTTTGTTTTAATCCAAGCTTCAAAATAAATTCATCTAAAATATCCTGCACAATATCTCCGCTTCCAATAACGATAGCTTTTTTTACTTTTAAACCATCTTTAATTGCGTTTAGAACAGACATTCCGCCAAGTGAATGCCCAATTGCAATTTCAAAGGGACCATATTGCTTTTCTATTTCCAGAATAGAATCAATAAATTCAGACATTATTGTTGTTGTTCCCTCAGATTTTCCATGAGCGGGCGCATCAAAACTTATAGTGGAGTAACCTTTTTGAACAAGTTCATCGGCTATTTTGAATAACTGTGTACCGCGACCGGACCAACCGTGAACTAACAAAATTTTCTGGTCACTTTTTCCATACTTATATGTAACGATACTTTTGTTAATTGCCGGAACGAAAATTCTATTCTTGATACTTTTGTCATCCATCTCAAACTCTCGTTTGGGAGTTTTATGTTTTATGGGAGTTGTAAAAAGCTTTGCCGCAAATTTTGTAGCCAGCTTTGGTGAGATAAAAGCGAGTAATTTACCGGAAAGTATAATAACCTGTGGAATTTTTAAGGATTGAGTAGGATTAGTAACCTTTTTTGCCATATTAATAATTTTTGTCTGAAGCCTTAATTATGCTTATTTTTTCCTAAATTTAGGAAACATAAAAGTAAGATATAAATGAATGCTTACTAAAAAAAATAATTTAGAAATTAGTTTTATTAATACGATTATAAATTCTACATGGAAATATTTCATATTAGCGCCGAGTGCTATCCTATGGCAAAAGTAGGTGGTTTGGCGGATGTTGTTGGGGCATTACCAAAATATCAAAAGAATGCAGGTCATCAGGTTCGGGTTGTTGTTCCGTGTTATAACACAAAGTTCAAAAATGAAAATGATTTTGATTGTGTTCATCAGGGAAGCATATCTCTGGGAGATTTTGATTTTCCGTTTAGAGTATTAAAGGAGACAACGGATAAGTTAGGTTATGAATTGTATCTGATAGAAATTAGTGAATTGTTTAATCGTGATAATATTTACGGCTATGACGACGATATAGAACGATTTTTATCATTTCAAATAGCTGCTTTAGATTGGATTTTGACGAGAAATACGGTACCTAATATTATTAATTGTCATGACCATCATACAGGATTAATTCCATTCCTGGTTAAATATGGTTATAAATATGAAAGTTTAAGGACTGTGAGAACAGTAATTACGATTCATAATGCTTTATACCAAGGTTGGTTCGGTTTTGATAAATTACGTTATTTACCAGAATTTGATTTAACTCATGTTGGATTCTTAGAGTGGAACAATTCCATTAACTCATTGGCAGTCGGAATTAAATGCGCACATGCTGTTACCACTGTTTCTCCCAGCTATCTGAATGAAATAAATATTTCTGCAAATGGATTAGAAACATTGTTTAGGTCGGTTAGGGAAAAATCAAAAGGAATTTTAAACGGAATCGATTTTGAAGTATGGAATCCGTCTAAAGATCAAATGATTGCTGAAAACTATGCGATTGAAACTTCTGAAACAGGAAAACAAAAAAACAAGGAAAAACTATGCGAGCAATTTGAATTAGATGCAACAAAACCACTGTTTAGTTTTATTGGCCGTTTATTTGAAGAAAAGGGAGGCGATTTATTGCCTCAGGCATCAGCATTGGCCTTATCTGAAAATTTCGAAAATATTAATATTCTGATTTTAGGATCGGGAAATTCAGCAATAGAAGAACAATTACTGCAGTTGCGAAATGATTATAATGGCAATTATAATGTTTTTATAGGTTATAATGAAGAATTAGCGCATTTGATTTATGCAGGTTCAGATTATATTTTAATGCCTTCAAGAGTAGAACCTTGTGGTTTAAACCAAATGTATGCTTTGCGTTATGGAACGATTCCAATTGTGAGAAGAACAGGAGGTTTGCGAGATACAGTAATTGATTTTGGCGATAACGGAAACGGAATATGTCATGATCAGGCTTCGGTTGGAGATATTTGTTATTCGGTCAATCGTGCTGTGAAATTATACAATGATAAAATAAGTTTTTATAAAATAAGAAAAATGGGAATGGAAATTGACCATTCCTGGGAGCGAGTTTGCCAAGAATATATCGAGATATACACCTTAATAATTGAGAAAAATGAAGTTTAAAAAGAAAAATGTAGTTGCCATTATTTTAGGAGGAGGACAAGGATCACGTTTGTATCCATTAACAGAAACCAGATCAAAACCGGCAGTTCCAATTGGAGGGAAATACCGATTGGTCGATATTCCTATTTCAAATTGTATCAATTCTGATATTTTCAAAATATTTGTTTTGACACAATTTAACTCGGCATCTTTAAATGCACATATTAAAAACACATTCAATTTTAGTATTTTCAGTCAGTCATTTGTTGACATTTTAGCAGCAGAACAAACCCCGGATAATCCAACGTGGTTTCAAGGAACTGCAGATGCTGTTCGACAATGTATGTCACATTTTTTAAAACACGATTTCGATCACGCTTTGATTCTTTCAGGTGACCAATTATATCAAATGGATTTTAACGAAATGCTGGAAGCGCATATTGCGGCAAATGCAGAAATTTCTATTGCAACTTTACCGGTAAATGCTAAAGACGCTCCGGAGTTTGGAATTCTAAAAACAAATCATGAGAATTGTGTCGAAGCTTTTATCGAAAAACCAGATGCGTCATTATTACCGCAATGGGAATCTGAGGTAAGCGAGCATATGGAAGAAAAAGGCAAAAAATACCTGGCTTCGATGGGAATCTATATTTTTAACAAGCCATTGCTTGAAGAATTAATGGCGAATCCGGATACAAAAGATTTTGGTAAGGAAATCATTCCGCAAGCTGTAGGTAAACATAAAATTTTGAGCTATCAATATGAAGGATATTGGACAGATATTGGGAATATTGAATCATTTTTTGAGGCTAATATTGGTTTAACTGCGGATATTCCTGAATTTAATTTGTTTGACAACGAGAATAAGATTTTTACCAGACCAAGATTATTACCTCCATCTAAATTTAGAAATTCTATCATAAATCAGTCATTAATCTCTGAAGGCTGTATAATTAACGCTAAGGAGATAAAAAGTTCTGTGATTGGTATTCGATCCAGAATTGGGGTAGGTACTGTATTGGAAAATTGTTACGTAATGGGGAACGATTTTTATCAGGACCTAGATGAGATGAATAATGAAAGTACTATTAATAAGATTCATGTAGGTATAGGTGAAAATTGTTTTATAAAGAACGCCCTGATCGACAAAAATGTGCGAATAGGAAACAATGTTCATATTAACGGCGGAAAACATTTAGACAATTTTACTAATGAATTGTACAGTATAAAAGATGGTATCGTAGTAATTAAAAAAGGGGTTGTACTCTCGGATAATTTTAGAATCGAATAAAACTATTAAAATTAATTATTGCCATAAAAACCAAATATGAGTAAAGTTGTCACGCATTCTTTGTTTACTGATTTTGATATTGATTTATTCAAAGCGGGAAAACACTTCAAATTATACGAAAAATTAGGAGCGCATTTAGTTGAAGTTAACGGAATAAAAGGCGTTTATTTTGCGGTTTGGGCTCCAACAGCTCAATCTGTTTCTGTTGTGGGGGATTTTAATTATTGGACCCAAGGCGAGCATTTGCTGCAGGTACGTTGGGATTCTTCCGGAATTTGGGAAGGTTTTATTCCTGATGTTGTAAAAGGTGCGGTGTATAAGTATAAAATTGAATCTAGCATTAATCGAATTGTCACTGAGAAAGCTGATCCTTTTTCTTTGTATTGTGAAAAACCACCTCATACGGCTTCTGTTGTATGGGATCTGGATTATAAATGGAAAGATGAAAAATGGATGCAATCGCGTCCGGAAATAAATGGTTTAGATAAACCTTATTCTGTTTATGAAGTACATTTGGGATCGTGGAAACGTGGTGACAATAACCGTTTTTTGACTTATCTTGAACTTGCTGATGATTTGGTAAACTACGTAAAAGAAACAGGTTTTACACACGTCGAATTTATGCCAATAATGGAGTATCCTTATGATCCGTCGTGGGGATATCAATTGACTGGATATTTTGCCCCCACGTCTCGTTTTGGGAAGCCACAGGATTTTATGGTTCTGGTTGATAAACTGCATCAGGCAGGAATTGGAGTGATTTTAGACTGGGTTCCGTCACATTTTCCAGATGACGCACACGGCTTAGGGTTCTTTGACGGATCGCATCTATACGAACATCCTGATCGCAAAAAAGGATATCATCCTGATTGGAAAAGTTTGGTTTTTAATTATGGACGTAATGAAGTTCGCGCATTTTTAATAAGTAATGCTGTTTTCTGGCTCCAACATTATCATGTTGATGGTTTACGCGTCGATGCCGTAGCTTCGATGTTATATCTTGATTATTCAAGAAATGAAGGAGAATGGGAACCCAATATTTACGGTGGTAGAGAAAATCTGGATACCATTAGTTTTCTTAAAGAATTTAATGAAGTTATCTACGCTAACTTCTATGGAGTTCAAACTATTGCTGAAGAAAGCACTTCGTTTCCTATGGTTTCAAGACCAACTTTTACAGGTGGTTTGGGCTTTGGAATGAAATGGATGATGGGATGGATGCACGATACATTAAAGTATTTTCAGAAAGAAACTGTTTATAGAAAATACCATCAGAATGATTTGACATTTTCGATGACGTACGCCTTTACTGAAAATTTTATGCTTCCGTTTTCTCATGACGAAGTTGTTTATGGAAAAAAATCACTAGCGAATAAAATGCCCGGCGACGAATGGCAAAAATTTGCTAATTTGAGATTATTATACGGTTATATGTTTACTCATCCAGGAACTAAATTATTATTTATGGGTTCTGAATTTGGGCAAAGCGATGAATGGAACTTTGAAAAAAGTTTAGACTGGCATTTACTGCAATACGATTACCATTCCGGAATAAAAAAGCTGATTACAGATCTCAATCAATTGTATAAATCTCGTCCTGCGCTGTATGAAAAACAATTTTCGGGAGAAGGTTTTGAATGGATTAATTATTCGGATCATCAAAATGCTGTTTTGTCTTATATCCGAAAAGGAAATAATCCGGAAGAAAACATAATTGTGGTTTGCAATTTTACCCAGGTAATTAGGGAAAATTACAGAATAGGAATACCTAAAAAAGGCAAGTTAAAAGAGATTTTTAACAGTGATGCTGTCATTTACGGCGGCAGCGGTGTTGGAAATGCCAAAACCTTAAAAACTGAAGCTATAGCTTATGATGGCAGGGATTATTCTGTCGAATTAATTTTACCTCCATTAAGTGTTACCGTTTATTCTTATTCGTAAAAAGATAAGGAGTTTTTTTACAGTACCAATTTGTTAGTTTTACGATTTAAAATTATCGAATTGTTTATTTTTTAAGTAATAATTAGAGACTCATTCAGAAAAAACGTTTTCGTGAATAAACCTTTTATTGATAGCCGTTTAAGAGGTTTTTTTGTATGTTTGAAAGAGAGACAGAGTCAGAATAATTAATTCATTTAGCGATATGATTACAAATACATCATTAGAATATAAAGGCGATTTATATCCCTCAAAAATTGTTTCGTTTGAACATGAAGGAGATTCTATATTTTTTAATACAGACAATAAAGTAATATTAAAAGTTACAATTCTAAGGGACAGTTTGATCCGTTTTCGTTTTACTACAAAAGGCTATTTCAGTAACGATTTTTCATATGCAATTGATAAATCGCAGTTACATGGTTATAATTTTTTAGAACTTACAGAAGAAGAAACTTATTTCCAGATCAGAACAAGTAAAGTAAAATGTAAAATTCAGAAAATCGATCTTCGTTTGTCTATTTATGATTTAAATGATCTTTTAATCCTGGAGGACGAACTTGGCTTTCATTGGGAAGAGAGCTATGAATACGGTGGAAATATCGTAAAAATGAGTAAATCTTCTAAAGACGGAGAATGTTTTTACGGATTAGGAGATAAAGCCACGCAAATGAATTTAAAAGGCAAAAGACTTGAAAATTTTGCCACAGATCAATATGCTTATCAAAAAGAACAAGATCCTTTATATAAAGTAGTTCCTTTTTATATAGGACTGCAAAACAAACAATCTTACGGTATTTTCTTCGACAATACCTTTAGAACTTTTTTTGATTTTTGTCAGGAAAGAAGAAATGTTACCAGCTTTTGGGCAGAAGGTGGCGAAATGAATTATTATTTTGTTTACGGTCCTCAAATGCAAGATGTTGTTACGACATACACAGACTTAACGGGTAAGCCTGAATTACCGCCACTTTGGGTTTTGGGATATCATCAATGCAAATGGAGTTATTATCCTGAAAGTAAAGTAAAAGAAATTACGTCAAAATTTAGAGAATTAAAAATTCCTTGCGATGCCATTTATCTGGATATTGATTATATGGAAGGGTTTCGATGTTTTACATGGAATAAAGATTATTTTCCTGATCCAAAACGAATGGTGGCTGAATTAGCGGAAGATGGTTTTAAAACTGTCGTAATTATCGATCCGGGAATCAAAATAGATAAGGATTACTGGGTTTATCAGGAAGCTTTAGAAAAAGATTATTTCTGTAAAAGAGCCGATGGACCTTATATGAAAGGAAAAGTATGGCCGGGAGAATGTAATTTTCCAGATTATACAAATCCCGTAGTTAGAGAATGGTGGGCGGGATTATTTAAAGAATTAATTTCAGATATTGGTGTAAAAGGAGTTTGGAACGATATGAATGAGCCTGCAGTTATGGAGGTGCCAAATAAAACATTTCCAATGGATGTTCGCCACGATTACGACGGAAATCCTTGTAGCCATAGAAAAGCACATAATATTTATGGTACACAAATGGCAAGAGCGACCTATCATGGCGTGAAGCGCTTTGCATATCCTAAACGTCCTTTTGTAATAACGAGATCTGCATATTCAGGAGCACAACGTTATACTTCGTCGTGGACAGGAGATAATGTCGCAACCTGGGAACATTTGTGGCTTGCTAATATTCAGGTACAAAGAATGTGTATTTCCGGAATGGGATTTACAGGTTCAGATATTGGAGGTTTTGCTGAGCAGCCAACCGGAGAATTATACGCACGATGGATTCAGTTAGGAGTATTTCATCCTTTTTGCAGAACACATTCATCCGGGGACCATGGCAATCAGGAACCTTGGGCTTTTGATGAAGAAGTGATTAATATTACCAGAAAGTTCGTTAGTCTTCGCTATCAATTATTGCCTTATTTGTATACCATGTTCTGGCAATATATTGAAGAAGGAATTCCAATGTTGAAACCATTGGTATATTATGATCAGGACGATACGCAAACGCATTATCGTAACGATGAATTCATTTTTGGAAATCAAATATTAGTATGCCCAATTCTTGAACCTAATGCTGTAGGTAGACGTATGTATATCCCAAGAGGTGAATGGTATAACTATTGGACAAATGAGTTTTCTACAGGAGGAAGAGAAGTATGGGTAGATACAAAATTTGACGAAATTCCACTATTTGTAAAAGCAGGTGCAATAATACCAAAATATCCTGTTCAGCAATATGTTGGCGAATTTGAATTTGATGAATTAACACTTGATTTATACTTTAAAAACGGTAAAGAAAAATCAGTAGTTTATGAAGATGCCCAAGATGGTTACGACTATAAAAAAGGTAGATACAGCTTCTTGTCTTTTCGAACTATTGGTAAAGAAAAAGAACTTATAATTCAACTTCATAAAGAAGGAAAATACGATACACCTTACTCAAAATATAAAATCAATTTAATTGGATTGCCATTTAAAGTAACAGAAATTGAAATCGACAATGAAAAGGTTGCATTTGACGCCATCGCTTTTGAAGAGAATCATTTCTTACTGGTTGATAAAGAGTTCAATGAACTTCATATTATTGGAGAGTAAGTAAATTTTGGTATTTTCCTGATTAATTATGTAAATCATAAAGTAATAATAATTGTATTTTTGTGTGTTTTAAAAATATATCGATCATGAAAAAACAATTAATATTGGGGATTTTTACAGCTGTTTTGATAGTTGGTTGCGCTACAAATCCTGTTACAGGAAAGAAAAACCTAAATTTCGTTTCAAACAGTGAATTGTTTCCGTCCTCTTTTCAACAGTATAATACTTTTATAACAGAAAATAAAGTTATAACAGGTACTGCAGATGCAAAAAGAGTAGAAGCAGTTGGAATGAGAATTAAAGCTGCTGCAGAAAAATACCTGACATTTTTAGGACAGTCGCAATACTTAAAAGATTATCGATGGGAGTATAAATTAGTTGACAGTAAAGAAGTGAATGCCTGGTGTATGCCTGGTGGAAAAATTGTTGTGTATTCAGGAATTTTACCTATTACTCAAAATGATGCAGGTTTAGCCACAGTTATGGGTCACGAAGTTTCGCACGCATTAGCCAACCACGGAGCACAAAGAATGAGTGCCGCACAATTGCAACAAATTGGCAGCGCCGCATTAGATGCTGCAACAAGCACAAAATCTGAGGTAACCAGACAAATATTTGCTCAAGCTTACGGTGTTGGTTCTGAAGTAGGAGTGATGCTTCCGTTTAGCAGAAGTAATGAAACTGAAGCTGATAAAATAGGATTAACCTTAATGGCAATTGCAGGATATAATCCGGATGATGCAATTGCATTCTGGACTAGAATGTCTGCTAAATCTGGGGCTGGAGGTACACCTGAATTCATGAGTACACACCCCTCTGACGCAACAAGAATTGCAAATATAAGATCGCTAATTCCGGAAGCAAAAGCAACAGCACTAAAAGTAGGAGTTATAAAATAAAAAATATTACATTATTCAATACAAGTTATTAAAGCTATTCTTTTAAGAGTAGCTTTTTTTTTGTAAAAATTGTTTATAATTTATTAATGTACGATTTATCAAAATTCTACCTGATTATAATAAAAATTGGATAAATTCGTAGCCTGTTAACAAAACCATGTCTATGAAAAACTTACAAAAAGGAGATAAAAAACTGCTAAACGCCTGGGCCTTTTATGATTGGGCAAATTCAGTTTATACCCTTACAATTGCATCTGCAGTATTTCCTATTTTTTACGAAGCCTTATTTGCGAAGCGCGATCATTATATTGATGTTTTTGGCATGCATTTGAAAAACTCGGCTTTGATCAGTTTTATTACAGCGATGGCATTTTTGTTTGTTTCTTTTATGTCCCCATTATTATCAGGAGTTGCTGATTATGTAGGAAATAAAAAATCTTTCATGAAGTTTTTCTGCTATCTGGGAGCTACATCTTGTATCGGATTATATTGGTTTGACCTTGATAATATTTATATCGGATTGGCTTTTTATTTTTTAGGATTAATTGGTTTTTGGGGAAGTTTGGTTTTTTACAATTCTTACTTACCGGACATCGCTTTTGAAGAGCAACAAGATAGTATTAGCGCTAAAGGATATTCGTTAGGATATATTGGAAGTGTAATTTTATTGATCATCAACCTGGCAATGATTATGAAACCAAAGCTTTTTGGAATTACGGGATCAGACGGGGAAGCAGCAATGAAAGCAATGCGTTATTCGTTTGTAATGGTTGGTGTCTGGTGGATCGTATTCAGTCAGTATACTTATTATTACTTGCCGAATGGAAGAAAAAATAATAATGAAAAATTAACAAGATCAACTATCTTTAATGGCTTTAATGAATTAAAGAAGGTTTGGGCATTATTAAAACAAAACATTCCGCTAAAACGTTATTTGGGAGGTTTTTTTGTTTCAAGTATGGCAGTACAGACTGTATTATTGGTAGCCACCTATTTTGGAGCCCAGGAAATTCAATGGGAGTCTAAAGAAGAATCTACAATTGGTTTGATTGTTAGTATTTTACTGATACAAATAATAGCTGTTGCCGGAGCAATATTAACCTCAAAAGGCTCGGCTAAATTTGGAAATATTCCAACCCTGATCGTGATTAACGCTATTTGGGTAGTATTTTGTGTGATTGTTTATTTTATTTATTTGCCAATCCACTTTTATATTGCCGCAACTATTGCAGGATTTGTAATGGGGGGAATTCAGGCACTGTCGCGTTCTACATATTCAAAGTTATTACCTGAAACAGAAGATACAGCTTCCTTTTTTAGTTTTTATGATGTTGCTGAAAAAATAGGAATCGTAATAGGAATGTGTGTTTACGGAATTATAGATCAAATTACAGGAAGTTCCCGTTCTGCGATTGTTATTTTGGGAATATTCTTTGTCACAGCCATTTTTCTATTGAGAAGAATACCAAAAAAGGCACTTTAAATTAATTAAAGTGCCTTTCGGGGATTTAAGTTGTCATGAAACACGACAAAGCTGTATAGTTTGATTGATGATGTTTTTTTTTAGATAATTATACTTTTGAGATATTTCCTGAGCCCGAAACTTTTACATCACGTTTTTCAGGATTCCCTGTGTATTTAATATTTCCTGAACCAGAAACTCGTGCAGTTAAACTTTCCTTGCAGTTAATTTTGCTGTTTCCAGACCCTGAAACGTTTACATCAACAATTTTTGATTGCAAATCGGTAGTGTCAATATCGCCAGATCCTGAAAGTTTTGTAGTAAAACTGTCTGCATTTCCTTTTAATTGTACATTTCCTGAACCGCTTAGATTTAATTCTAAAGTATTGGAATCAACAGCAAGATAAAAATTTCCTGAACCGGATAATTTAGCAAGAAGCTTATCATTTTTAATAACATCTTTTGACTGAACGTTTCCTGAACCAGATAAAGTCACTTCAGATATTTTTTCAAATGGTATAGTTACCTGGATCTTTTTACCCATGCTAGGCCTGATATTTATGCCTTTTTCGGTGTAAATTTTCAATACATCTCCTTCAACTTCAACTTTTATGGCTGATATTAAGTTCTCTTCCCCTTTAATGATGATCTTTCCTTCTTTTCCTGCTACTAGATCTACATCAAAAGAGCCCGATATTTTTATAGCATCATAATCAGCTGTTGTTCTTGTCTCAGTAACGATGTTACCATTTCCTTTCTTTTTATCGTTAGATAACCATTGTGCATTTGCAATAAAAGTTATTAAAAACGCTCCACACACTAATAATTGAATTGATTTTTTCATTTTTTTGATTTTTATTTTTTGACTGATTTTCGAAACTATTGCCTTTTGGTTAATATTACATTACCATAATTAGAATTTACAATGACTTTATTTTGCCCTTTTTTCTTATTGTACCCACTTAATCTTTTTGCATTATTTTTAATTTCACTAACGAAAACTTCTAAAGAACTATCACTTTTTATGCTGCCGTACTTTGTATTTATATCAAAATCAAAAGCAAAGTTTGCATTGTATCCCAGCGATACGTTTGTATATCCTGTATTGATATTTACATTTTTTGATTTCTCATTAAGCGATTCTACATTTATCTTAGAATAAGTTGCATCGATATTCAGGTTGCTCGAAATCTCTGCAATAGATATTGTTACATAATTACTGCTGCCAACGAGTGAATTTATTTTTTGAAATTTAAAACTGCCGTAATTCCCTTTGAATTTAATGTTTTGCCCCTCCATTATTGAGACGTCAGTATAATTTGCATCGACATTTAAATTTCCGGATTCATTTATTTTTATTCCTGAATAACGTGCTTCAATGTTTCCGTTTTTAATGTAATCAATACTCGAGTTTTGGCTGTATCCAATTTCGATTCTATTGCTGTCGCCATTAAGTTTGCCAAGTATGATCTTACCATATTTACAAGAAATATCCGCAGTAGATTCTAAATTGAGAGTTGTAATGTTCCCGTATTTATTATTAAGTTTTACAGTTCCGTTTTTAGGAATTTTAATTACATAATTAATTTCAAAACTGTTGCTGCTTCCTCGGCTTTTTAAGGAGGAATTACCAAGATTTGTTACCGCAGAAACTAAATGTTTAAGAGCAGTAATATCAACATCAATACTATTTAACCGTTCATTGACCCAATTTTCATTTCCTCCCGAAACTTTTATTGTAATGTCAACATCGATTTTGTCTTCATCCCATGTACTTACTGTGATGTTCCCATATTTATTATCGATGTCTATTCCTGCATTGGAATTGACGATATAGGTTTTTTTGATGTTTTTTTGTTTAGAAATAAAGCTGTCATCATTTGAAAATCCTAATAAAGGAATCAAAAGAAATAAGATTAGTATGCTATAATGTTTTTTCATGTGTTGTAGTATTTTTAAATTTTTCATTTTCTTCAATTCTCTGTAATACCGTTTGTAAAAAAGATATTCGGGTTTGAAGGTTGCTAATCATAGCGTAAATAATCTGTTTGTTTTCGCCATTTTTCTGAACTTCTTTTATAATTTTTGTATAATCAGCATCAAAAACTTTCATTTGCTTTAACGCGTCATTTATAATTTGTTCATTTTCCGGCGAACTTTTTTCTTTTAATTTAACCAACTCATTATCAATTAAAATACTGAAGATCGAATCTGTTCTTTGCGTTTCTTTCGATGCGAATTTAAATTCCTTTGGTTTTTCATTATTGTTATAGAACAAAGAGATCCCAAGCAATACTACAATCGACGCAGCTATTGCCCAAACGGCATTATTTTTTTTCTTAGGTTGTTTCTTTTTGTTTAATTTGTGTAAGAAATCAACCTGATGGTCAGCATTCATTCTTTTAACATCCCATTGATTCTCGAATTTTTCAAATAATTGATCTAAATCGTCATTTTCCTTTTTCATATATCTAAAATTTATTTTTTAATGGTGAATCTGCTATCGCTTTTTTAATCATTTGTGCGCACAAACTTTTTGTTTTCAGCAATCTCATATCTCCTCTAATTTTTTTCGCAAACTTTCTTTCGCCCTGCTCAATGTAGTCCGGCAATTGGCATAGGAAATATTTAAAATTTCGCAAATCTCCTCCTGATCATAACCTTCAATGTAAAAGAGCGTTAACACCATCCTGTAATTGTCTTTTAAACTTAAAATTGAATCCAAGACCTGTTTCACTTTAAGTGAATTCAAATCTATATTTTCAGAAAAGAAGCTGTCGTTTTCTTCTATTTTATATAATGTTTTACTTAGGTCTTCGACCTGAAACGCATTATTTTTTTTATAAAAGTCAATACTATAATTGACAATTATTTTTTTTAACCATGCTCCAAAAGCTACTTCTTGTCTGTAATCATTAATTTTTGTAAAAGCCTTAAGAAAACCTTCTTGCATGACGTCTTGTGCAAAATGTTCATCTTTTACAATACGGTAGGCCACATTATACATGGCTTTACTGTAACGATTGTAAACTTCGAATTGTGCCTTTTGATTGTTTTCTTTACAAAGCGCGATTAATTCTTCGATATTTTGGTTAGTTATATTCAAGTAATGATTGCTAGTTTTTAATAATGACTTTGCTTTTTTTGATTTGTTACACTTTGGATAAAAATAAATGTATTTTTTTTGATAATAGCTTTAATAATTTAGATATGATAAAATTTACAGTTGCAAATCATACTTATTGTAAGATTTTTTACTTAGTTTTGAGCGGTATAATATTTTAACCTTACAATAAATTATTTATGAAAAAAAAATAAATTTTATTCCTTTTACTTTTTGTTTTAGGAATCTCTTTTAATTCTTGTACCAAAGACTTTGAGGATGGGTTAAATTATAATAACGGGAACGGAAATGGTAACGGAAACCCTTCAATTAATACAGGAATCTTTACTGCAACAGTGGGAGGACATGCTTTTGTGGGAGATCAGGTACAAGCTATTGTAACTGATGATTATGTGGCAATTGAGGGTATTAGATCTTCTAAAGGCGATTTAATTCAAATAATTCTGCCAAGTAATAAAGTAGGAACATATACATGGAAAAACAGTAACGAAGATGCTGAAAATTTTATATTGGCTTATGCTTTAGAAATTGGAGGAGATGCATTTGCAAGTATATCAGAGGAGGACGCGGCACTTTTTGAAATTCAGGGATATACAGATACAGCAATAGTTAAAATTACAGATGTAGACAAAGACAAAAAAACTATTTCAGGCACCTTTCAGTTTACAGGATTTAGAGAGTTGAGCAATAAATAGGGCAGAAACAAAAGTAATTACTAATGGTTCATTTACGAATATATTTTACACACAAATTTACCAATTGAAGAACCTGATCATTTTCTTACCGCAAAAATAGACGGAGTTGAGTTTATTGAAGACAAAATTGATGTGGCCAGCATAAGTTCCCTGGGAGCTTATCCTTATTACAGTATTGTAGGGAAAAAGAAAGGCGACAATGCAGACAGTATAGGTGTTAGTATAGATCAATCATACTCAGTTGGAACTTATCCAGCTTCTAGTGTTTTACTAAATGGCGGAGAGAATACTGTACATGTTGCGAGTGCTTATTGCAGGATAAACGGTACTCTGTATAATTTAGAATCAGGTTCGGTTACTATTACTTCGAAATCTGCAACACGCATGAAAGGCAGTTATAGTTTTGTTGTTAGTGATTTTGATAAAATTAATAAAAAGTCAATCACAGGATCCTTTGACATTAGTCTAGTAGACCTGAATTAGTAACTATGCAAAAAAGAATCCACCTTTGGGTGGATTTTTTTTTGGTAAAACAATTTGATTTTACTAGATTGGCTCGCTAAATAGATAATATATTGTCCATTTTGGCACAGTGATTGTCTCTTTTAAAGATCTATCTTGTAAATGAGACGCTTAGTATGTTTTTATTACATATTAATGAATCTAAGACTACATTTGAAGTTAGGATTAAAAATTTAATGACAAAACGACTTATATACTATTATGTCAGACCATAAAATACTTACTATTGACAATCTGTCACTTCAGGAATTTGATTCAGAAGCAGAATTGATTCCATTATTAACTCCAGAAGACGAAGAGGAAATGAACAATGAAGAGCTTCCGCTTTCGTTACCTATTTTACCATTACGTAATACTGTTTTATTTCCGGGAGTTGTAATTCCAATTTCTGCGGGAAGAGATAAATCGATTAAATTAATAAACGATGCAAACGCAGGCGGTAAAATAATTGGAGTTGTTTCTCAAATTAATGAAGAAGATGAAGATCCGTCAAAAGATGATATTCATAAAATAGGTACTGTAGCAAGAATTCTGCGTGTTTTAAAAATGCCTGACGGAAATGTTACCGTTATTCTACAAGGAAAAAAACGTTTTGAAATAGATGAGATCGTTTCAGAGGATCCTTATATTACTGCAACTATCAAAGAAGTTTCAGAAGAACGTCCGGAAGAGAATGATACTGAATTTACAGCTATTTTAGATTCAGTAAAAGAATTGGCGATTCAAATTATAAAAGAAAGCCCAAACATTCCATCAGAAGCAACTTTTGCTATTAAAAACATTGAAAGCCAATCGTTTTTGATCAATTTTGTTTCTTCAAACATGAATTTATCCGTAAAAGAGAAGCAAGGTTTGTTATCGATAAACGGATTAAAAGAAAGGGCGCTTGAGACTTTACGTTATATGAACGTGGAGTTGCAAAAATTAGAATTGAAAAATGACATCCAGTCAAAAGTTCGTTTTGATTTAGATCAGCAGCAACGTGAATATTTCCTTCATCAGCAAATGAAAACCATTCAGGAAGAATTGGGAGGCGTTTCGCAAGAGGAAGAAATGGACGAAATGGGTCTGAAGGCAAAAACTAAAAAATGGGATGAAAAAACGCAAAAGCATTTCGAAAAAGAATTGTCTAAAATGCGTAGAATGAATCCGCAATCGCCTGATTTCGGAATTCAGCGTAATTATTTAGAATTGTTTTTAGAGTTGCCATGGGGCGAATATTCTAAAGATAAATTCGATTTAAAATACGCTCAGAAAATATTAGATAAAGATCATTTTGGACTTGAAGAAGTTAAGAAAAGAATGATCGAACATTTGGCCGTATTGAAACTTCGTAACGATATGAAATCGCCAATTATATGTTTGACAGGACCTCCGGGAGTTGGTAAAACTTCGATTGGCCGTTCAGTGGCCGAAGCTTTAGGTCGTGAATATGTGCGTATTTCGTTGGGTGGTTTACGTGACGAAGCTGAAATTCGCGGACACAGAAAGACTTATATTGGTGCAATGCCGGGTAGAATTATCCAGAGTTTGAAAAAAGCGGGAACATCAAATCCTGTATTTATTTTAGATGAAATAGATAAACTTTCCAGCGGTAATAGCGGAGATCCTTCTTCTGCTTTGTTAGAAGTGTTGGATCCGGAACAAAACAATGCTTTCTATGATAATTTCCTTGAAATGGGATACGACTTGTCTAAAGTTATGTTTATCGCTACCTCAAATAATATGAGCTCAATTCAGCCCGCTTTGCGTGACAGAATGGAAGTGATTAAAATGTCAGGTTATACAATTGAAGAAAAAGTAGAAATTGCTAAAAGGCATCTCTTTCCGAAACAATTAGAAGCTCACGGATTAACAACTAAGGAGTTGACAATTGGTAAAAAACAATTAGAGAAAATCGTAGAAGGATATACACGTGAATCTGGTGTACGTAACCTGGAAACTAAAATTGCTCAGGTTATTCGTAATGCAGCAAAATCAGTTGCAATGGACGAGGAGTACAATAAAAAAGTGACTGACGAAGATATTCTTAAGGTTTTAGGCGTGCCAAGATTAGAACGTGATAAATACGAAAACAATGATGTTGCCGGAGTTGTTACAGGTTTGGCCTGGACAAGTGTTGGTGGTGATATTTTGTTTATTGAATCATTGATCTCTGAAGGAAAAGGTTCTTTGACGATTACCGGAAATCTGGGTAATGTAATGAAAGAATCTGCCACGATTGCTTTAGAATACATTAAAGCCAATGCTAAAAAATTAGGATTAAGTGTAGAGCTGTTCCAAAAATATAATATCCATTTACACGTTCCGGAAGGTGCAACACCAAAAGACGGACCAAGCGCGGGTATTGCCATGCTGACTTCTTTGGTTTCGTTGCTAACACAAAAGAAAGTAAAGAAAAGCTTAGCTATGACCGGCGAAATAACTCTTCGAGGAAAAGTTTTACCAGTAGGAGGGATCAAAGAAAAAATCTTAGCAGCAAAAAGAGCTAATATTAAAGAGATCATTTTATGTCACGAGAACAAAAGCGACATCGATGAAATTAAAGCAGAATATTTAGAAGGCTTAACTTTTCATTATGTAAAAGAAATGAGTGAAGTTTTAGCTTTAGCAATAACAGATCAGAATGTTAAAAACGCGAAGCAGTTAAAATAGTTTCAGTTAAAATCATAAACTTAAAAATCCAAATTCCAGGACTAATTGTTCAATGGGATTTGGATTTTTTTTTTTATTATTTTCTGAAGTTATATAATTTTATATTTATAATTGCGTTATTTCCATATGTAAAACATCCTAAAAAACGATTTGTTACGTTAAACTAGCGGTGTATAAGAGGGGAAATACAATAAATTATGATAAAGATTTCAATTAATTGCTATTTAAACATAGAATCTAAATTCTGAGGTGGTATTATAGAATAATTGCTTGTGTAACGGTTTCTCACGCTTGCAAGTCGCCTTATAAAGAGTGAGATTAGAGGTAGTGTATTCAGCATTAGAAAGTTATAATTGTATTGGCAAAGTAATTGATTTGTGGTTTTTATATAAAATTAAAAAAAAATTATGTAAATTTGGCGCTGGTAATTCCTGATCCTCAGGAGTTTCATCAGTTTTGGTTTAAAAGTGAAAAAGTTAAAGTTTAATTATTCGTATTCAAGATATATATTGGCAACTAACACAAGTCTTTTTAGTCTAATCTTAAATTTTCAATAGTTATATGAAAATAATCAGTTTGTTTTTATTTGTGACTGTAGGGTTTTTTACGGCCTCAAAACATTACTTTAAAGAAGATGATGTGATGACTACTGTGGAAGTAGAAAGAATGAATACCAGAGTGAGCGAAATACGAAACATGATTAGTATTGATCCTAAGTACAATACTAAGATTGCTTTTTTTGTTGACATGAGAATACCATCAGGCAAAAATCGCTTTTTTGTTTATGACCTTGTAAACAATAAGATAATAGATCAAGGCCTTGTTGCTCACGGTTCCGGATCTGAAACGGGAGTAAAAGGAAGTCTGAGATTTAGTAATACACCCAATTCAAATTGCACAGCATTAGGTAGATATGCTATAGGAAAATGTTATAAGGGAGGATTTGGCAAAGCTTATAAATTAAGCGGTTTGGATCAAACTAATGACAATGCTTTGTCGAGAGCTATTGTTTTGCATTATTATTCAGCAGTTCCATATGAGGAGCAGGATTATTATATCAGTAATAGCCATGGGTGCCCAATGGTTAACGAGCAATTCTTTAAGAGAATCGAAAAAATAATAGATACTTCTAAGTCAAATATCGTTTTGGATATTTACTATTAAATACTTCACACAACTTATATTCTTGTGCTTGGTTTGCTATTGAGATAGTTCTCAATAGTGAGTGCTTATTTCTGGCAATTGGTCTTTTTAAAATCTTTAATAAATTAACTGTAAGCATAATATGAAGAAGATTTTTTTTGTTTTTCTTTTAATGTTATCGCTTTTTATTGGATATGTAATTATTTTTAAAAAGAAAGATTTCTCTTTGCTTAATACGAAAAGTATTGACATAGCTCAGATCGATGCTGTTAAAAAGATCGTAAACAGTAGCGCAAAGTATAATAAAAATTTTGTTTTTTTTATTGATATGAAAGTGCACTCAGGTAAGTTTCGTTTTTTTGTTTATGATTTAAAAAATAATAAAATAATCGACAGAGGAATCGTTGCGCATGGTTCCGGTTCTGAAACGGGAATCAAAGGAAAGCTTAAATTTAGTAATATCCCAAATTCACTAAGTACTTCATTAGGCACATATTCTATAGGAAATCGGTATTACGGGAAGTTTGGGAAATCTTACAGACTACACGGATTAGACGCGACAAATAGTAATGCATTTAGTCGTGATATTGTATTTCATTATTATTTTGATGTTCCATATAAAGAACAGGATAACTATATTTGCAACAGTTACGGTTGTCCTATGGTAAATAAAAAATATTTTGACCGAATCGCTCAAATAATCGATAACTCAAAATCACATATTGTTATGAGTATTTATTATTAAGAGCCATAACTATTTAAACTTTAAAAAATAAAACATTGAAAAAAATTACGGTTGCTATTGATGGATTTTCATCAACAGGAAAAAGCACTTTAGCAAAACAATTAGCAAAAGAGTTGGAGTATGTTTATGTCGATACCGGAGCAATGTATCGCGCCGTTGCTTACTTTGCAATGCAAAATCACTTTATAGGTACTGACTCTTTTGACAAAAAAGCCCTGGTTGATGCTTTGCCAAAAATTCAATTAGAGTTTAAATTCAATGCTGATTTAGGGTTTGGCGAAATGTACCTGAATGGCGAAAACGTTGAAAAGCAAATTAGAACTATAGAGGTTTCCAGTTTTGTCAGTAAAGTAGCAGAAGTTTCTGAAGTGCGTTCTAAATTGGTAGAACAACAAAAAGAAATGGGGAAAAACAAAGGAATAGTTATGGATGGCAGGGATATAGGAACGGTTGTTTTTCCGAATGCCGAACTTAAAATTTTCATGACTGCAAGTGCTGAAACCCGTGCACAAAGACGTTTTGATGAGTTACAGGAAAAAGGAGATGATGTATCTTATGAGGATGTTTTAAAAAATGTAGTCGAGAGAGATTATATAGATACACACCGTGAAGATTCGCCTTTAATAATTGCTGATGATGCAATAGAAATAGATAATTCCTACTTAAATAGAGAAGAGCAATTTTCAGCTGTTTTAGAATTGATAAATGATGTTGTTAAAACGAATTAAATTTTTGTAGATATTTATTTTAATGGTAGTTTTACCGCTTCATTTATTAAAAAAGACAATTTCATCATATGGGAATTAAAAACAGGTTGATTATAATGAGCTTTCTTCAATTTTTTGTTTGGGGAGCCTGGCTTATAACAATTGGAAATTATTGGTTTGGAACTAAAAATTGGGAAGGAACCCAATTTGGTCTTGTTTTTGGAACCATGGGAATCGCTTCCTTATTTATGCCCACTCTTACCGGAATTATTGCAGATAGATGGATAAACGCAGAAAAGTTATATGGTTTTTTACATATAATCTATGCATTGGTTTTATTTGGCATTGCTCAAGTTACTACACCGGATAATTTTATATACGTAATGTTTGCTGCAATGTGCTGTTATATGCCAACAATTGCTTTGAGTAATTCAATTTCGTATACTTCACTAAAATTAAATAATAAAAACATAGTAAAAGATTTTCCGCCTATTCGTGTTTGGGGAACTATTGGTTTTATTGCTGCAATGTGGATTACTAATTTAAGTGGAAGTAAAGCAACTGAATATCAGTTTTATATTGCCGGAGTTGGTGCGTTAATTCTTGGTGTTTATGCTTTTACATTGCCAAAATGTGCACCACAGCGATTGACTAAAGAAGATGCTACGTTAGTAGAAACTTTAGGTCTGGAAGCTTTTAAGCTATTTGGAAATTATAAAATGGCTTTATTTTTTGTGTTTTCTATGTTTTTGGGAGGCGCATTACAATTGACAAATGCTTATGGAGATGTATTTCTGGATGAATTCAAACATTTTCCTAAATATGCAGATTCTTTTGTAATTCAATATTCGACTATTATTATGTCGATCTCTCAGGTTTCTGAAACTTTGTTTATTTTGGCAATTCCGTTTTTCTTAAGACGTTTTGGTATCAAACAAGTAATGCTAATTAGTATGCTGGCGTGGGTCTTGCGTTTCGGATTATTCGCTTTTGGAGATCCTGTAGGTGGTTTGTGGATGATTATTATGTCTTGTATTGTCTACGGTATGGCATTTGATTTCTTTAATATCTCCGGTTCATTATTCGTAGAAAGTAATACCGATTCTAAAATACGTTCATCAGCACAAGGGTTATTTATGATGATGACCAATGGAGTAGGAGCGGTTTTAGGAAGTTTAACTTCAGGTTGGGCTATTGATCGTTTCTTTACAAAATCATTTACTAATACAACTGAATTAGCAGGTTTTTTACAAACAGACAGCACGAATTCTAAAATGCTGGAATTTGTAAAAGGACAAGGAAACTCAATTTCGACAGACGGAATTTTCACAAATCCAATCTTAATGAAAGACTGGCATACAATCTGGTTGTCGTTTGCGGCTTATGCTTTGGTGATCGCAATTGCTTTTGCTGTTTTATTCAAGCATAAACATGACCCAAAGGAAATAGAAAATTTAAGTCATTAATGACTTTATAATATATAAAAATCCCGTTTTCGATTTATTGAAAACGGGATTTTTGTTTTTTGGAAATTTTACTTAGTGAAATCATTTAAAATAACGCTGACTTTTTCGACAATAGTACTGGCGTCTTTAATGTTTTTTGATTCTTGCTCTTTTGCCCAATTGCGTTGGACTTCTTTATAACGAGTCATGTCTTGCCATTCTTTAACTTCTTTAGATTTTAAAATTCGGATATTTACACCATCATTTTTCATGCTTTTTATCATAGCAGTAAAGATTTTATCCATTACAGCACCTAAAGTTTTATATGCACTTTCAGCAGCGCGTTGAATGGCTTGTTGGTCTTCTTTTGCAAGACTGTTCCATGTATCTTTATTCATGACCAGAAGATAAACGTGTCCTAGCCATAATTCTTTTGAAGCGACAACATTAGGAGCGACTTCATGAGCATTTATATCATGTCCGCTATCAATGTTTACCATAAGCCCGTCTAAAGTGCCTTCTTTCAAAGCACCATAAACTCCTTTGCCCATGGCATCGTAACAGGAATAGCTCCTGCATTTTGTAGAAAATCTTTGTGCCAAAAACTGGCAGATCGCCACTTTTCGCCCTTAATGTCCTGGAGATTATTTAATGGTTTTGTACTTAAGAAAGCTACTGGAAATCCAGTTGCAAAAAATACGTTGACTACGTTTTGTTTTTCTAATTCTTCCGGAAAAGCTGGAATTTTCTCATATACTTGACGAAAGAATTTTACTTGATTATCTCCGGTTGGACCTTTTGGAAAACTTTTAAAGATTTGATGTAAGGGCAGATTATTTGCTACATATTCAGGAACGACAATAGACATGTCTGTAGTATTATCTTTCCCCGTTGCTTGTAAAGCATCGTAGCCAGTTGCAATTTCGCTTCCCCAATGATCATCTATTTTTAAGCGTCCTTTTGATTCTTTTTCAATTGCAGGAAAGAAAACTTCTTTTATGAATCGGGTTCGCATTCCGCCGAGTGGTTCATGATCCGAATATTTTAGGATTTTCACTGTTGATTTTTGTGCATTAACTGATAAGATAATCATTGTGAATAGAGTGGAGAAAAATGTTTTTTTTCATTGTTTTTGCTTTTATATTTAAATAGGAGGCAAAATATAATTTTATTTATCACGCATTTGTCCCGAAACGGTTTAAATAATCTCAAAACTATCAAAATAAGACATAAAATTCTTATGTAATTAACTCTATTTGGTTTTAAACTTATTTATTAACAGATCTTTACATATAGTGAGTTCTATTGATTTTTAAAACCTGTTGAAGTTTGGCGTCTAAAAAAATTATGGCAATGACTCAATCAAATCTTCGACTTGTTTTTTCTGTATGGCGTATTTTTTTTGTAGTTCAGAACCTTCGCCCATTCGGTTGTAATATTCTAAGCCTTTTTGAGCGAAGAATTTCTTATGAAAGTTAGATATTTGAGGAACTTGCGGAAATAAATTGCGAAAGTTCATTTCATAATACGCTTGCCACTCCCGCTCGTTTTTATCCAATACGTATGGTTTTGCTGTTTTTTGATTGACATGAACCATTTCATGCACAATAAGAATCAGCATTAGTTCTAGTGGAAACTCAAAAGTGTTTTCTGGGATTCTGATAATTTGTGGTTCGCCAAATTCACCTTCAGTTGTCATTAGGATAAAGTCAGGTTTTGCTTTTTCTCTAAACTCAAATCTTTTTAAATTCTTGTTTTTGAGGTTGTACTTTTTTAAAAGCCAATAAACGGCGTTGATGACTTGTCCGTTTTGATGGAAAGTTTCAATTTTTAGTTTTATTTGGTCGAGTGTCATGGTCATAAAGTAAAAGTAAGTAATTAAAACTTATTGCATAAATTAGCCTACTTACTTTGATGAATAAAGAATTGTAAAAAATAAAAATATTTATGAGAAATTTAAAAGTGTTTTTTTTGATTTTTTCATTGTTGGCTTTTGCTTCTATATATGCTCATAAGGATAGAGGAGAGTATCCAAAAAGCGTTAAATTTATTTTTGATGACAAAGAGCCTTTAGTCTTGAATTACGATGATTCGAGATTAGGAAATATTTGTGATGAAATAATTTCCGGAAAAAGGAAATTAACTGAAGTGTATGTAACTTATAAAACAGGAGAAGTAGTAAATGTTAAATTTGATGGGGAAAATTGCACTTCAATTGATATAATGTGCAAAAATAAAAGAGTGTTTGTAGAAAAAAATATTTTGAAAAAAATTAAAGGAATTCATTTTTCAACACTCACTTTATCTTGGTCATCAGATTACGATAAAGCTTTTTCATCATCTTATTTTACAATAAGTTTTGATATGGGGACTGAGCGTTTTTATGATGAGTTTCCTAATGTACAATTGTTTTTTAAGAAGCAAGTATTTTCAAACGCAGAAGTTTGGAAGCAAATTAGTAAGAATGGGAGACAAGGGAGTAAATTATAATATTTTTATTTTTGCGTTATTAAATAGTTTAAATTCCTAATAATTTATAGTTTCTTAAAACCACAAAACCTCTAATCTAGCCCCGATAGAGCGGGTATCCTTTTTCTGGCTTCTTTAGACAGAAAAAGATAGGAGCGAGAGCGGGACTTCAGGCCTTGAAAACCCTTAAATTTGCTGCTCCTGAACAATAGAGTGATAATCATTTAGAATTGTTTTGCTATTACAGAAAAATGTATTAATTTTGCAAACCTTTTGGCAGAGAAGAGTTTCCATTAGGTATCAACTATTTATGTAAAACAACTTCTGTTTTTTCTATCGCTTTATGAAACTCAAGAAAAGCAGAATACAAATTTTTTATCAGCATGTCTGAACAATTAAAATCACAAGAAGAGTTTTTAGCAAATTTTAACTGGCATAACTTCGAAGAAGGTATCGATGCAGTAGATGAGAAAAACTTACAAGAATTCGAAGACTTAGTATCAAAAACTTTCATCGCTACAGATCAAGAAGAAGTAGTAGAAGGTGTAGTTGTTAGAATTACAGATAGAGACGTTATCGTTGATATCAATGCAAAATCGGAAGGTGTTATTTCTTTAAACGAATTCCGTTACAACCCAAACCTAAAAGTAGGTGACAAAGTAGAAGTATTAATCGACATCCGTGAGGATAAAACTGGTCAATTAGTATTATCTCACAGAAAAGCACGTACTATCAAATCTTGGGATAGAGTTATTTCTGCAAACGAAACAGGAGAAATCGTTAATGGTTTTGTAAAATGCAGAACTAAAGGTGGTATGATCGTTGACGTTTTTGGAATTGAAGCTTTCTTACCTGGTTCTCAAATTGACGTTAAGCCAATTAGAGACTACGATGTATACGTAAACAAAATGATGGAATTCAAAGTGGTAAAAATTAACCACGAATTCAAAAACGTTGTTGTATCTCATAAAGCGCTTATCGAAGCTGATATCGAAGTACAGAAAAAAGAAATCATCGGTCAATTACAAAAAGGACAAGTATTAGAAGGTGTTGTTAAAAACATTACTTCTTATGGTGTGTTTATTGACTTAGGTGGTGTTGATGGATTAATTCACATTACTGACCTTTCTTGGAGTAGAATCAACCACCCAAGTGAAGTTCTTGAATTAGACCAAAAATTAAACGTTGTAATCCTTGATTTCGATGATGAGAAAACAAGAATTCAATTAGGATTGAAACAATTAAACGCTCACCCATGGGACGCTTTAGATGCTAACTTAAACATTGGTGATAAAGTAAAAGGTAAAGTAGTTGTAATCGCTGATTACGGTGCATTTATCGAAGTTGCTGAAGGTGTTGAAGGTTTAATCCACGTTTCTGAAATGTCATGGTCAACTCATTTACGTTCTGCTCAGGATTTCGTAAAAGTTGGAGATGTTGTTGAAGCTGTTATCTTAACATTAGATAGAGATGACCGTAAAATGTCATTAGGTATCAAACAATTGACTCAGGATCCATGGACTGACATTACTTCTAAATACCCAGTAGGTTCTAAACATACAGGTATCGTTAGAAACTTTACAAACTTTGGTATTTTCGTAGAATTAGAAGAAGGAATTGATGGATTAATTTACATCTCTGACTTATCTTGGACTAAGAAAATCAAACACCCATCTGAATTTGTAAATGTTGGTGAGAAACTTGATGTAGTAGTATTAGAATTAGATGTTGAAGGACGTAAATTATCTTTAGGTCACAAACAAACTACTGCTAATCCTTGGGATCAATACGAAGATTCTTTCGCTGTAGGAACTATCCACAATGGTGAAATTTCTGAAATCGTTGACAAAGGAGCTACTGTAGAATTCGGAGATGATATCGTTGCTTTCATTCCTACTCGTCACCTTGAAAAAGAAGACGGAAAGAAATTGAAAAAAGGTGATACTGCTGATTTCAAAGTAATCGAATTTAACAAAGAATTCAAAAGAGTAGTTGCATCTCACACTGCTATCTTCCGTGAAGAAGAAGAGAAAAATGTAAAAACTCAAACTGAAAATACTTCATCTAACTCATCTACAAATGCACCAGCTGCAACTTTAGGAGATAACAATGATGTATTAGCTGCATTGAAAGCTAAAATGGAAAAAACTGAGAAAAAATAATTCTTAGTTTCCTCTAAATAGAAAGTCCCACAGCAATGTGGGACTTTTTTTATGTTATTTTGTTTCAGGTTTTGTTTGTTTTAAGTTTCAAGTTGTCACGCTCAGTGTCCCGAGGCTTCGGGAGAAGTGCATTTCTATTAGAAAGCAATATTTAAGCATTGAGATTAGAAATTTAGGAATTAATTTTTGTTTAATCAGGAGCTGTTTCCTGCTTTGCGCTTCAATCTTTTTATTTTTTAAAGGAAAAAATAAAAAGGATTTCCACTTCAATCAGGGCTAGGGCATTTGTTTTCAAAAGATATTTATTTTGAAGCCAATAATTTTGATTCTTCAGGAGTGTAATCATTTACAATCGCATAAGTTTCAATTTTAGCAATCGCCATTTCGTCAAGAATATCAACTAAATTTTTAAAGTTTGATTTTTTGCTTGGTTTTATAATTACAATCGGACCGTTTCTTGGTTTTCCAAGTGCTGCCGAATATTCATGAATAGTTTTACTTCTGCTAAAAAGTTCTTTACGGATTCCATTCTTTCCATAACTTAATTCTTTTGGACCTGTTATTGGAGTAAATAAAAGTCCGGAATAACTAATTACTTTATCATTATCATCTAGTAAAACTGTTATAATGCGGCTTGCATCTCCACCACAACTAATTACACGACTCCATTCTTCATCCAAATCTTTTGGAGGCAAACTTAAATCAGCGGTTTTAGGTTTCCTTAATTCAGTTGCAACCATAAAAAATATAATCAACAAAAAAGAAACGCTGACCATTGCGGTTAAATCAACCCTTGTACTTAACTTTTTACTTCTAACTTTATTTGGTATCATAATAAATCAAATTTTAAATAAATTAAGAACAGAACTGTTTTTACTAAAAATGTTAAATAAATATAATAATTTTAATATAGAAATGACATTTAATTTCAAATTGTTTTCCATTCCTGAAAATCAGGTTCAATATAGAGCCATTTTACATCAGGTCGTTTTGTTCGTAACTTTTCTTCGAAATCATTAATTAGTAAGCTAATACTTTGAGTATTGAGATCCGGAACAATTTTTATTTTAATGCATACCAAAACTTCTCCCGGGCCTTGCTGAACCGTTCTGCAATTTAATACTTCGGTGATATTATTTTCTGCCTTGGCTATTTCATGTATCATTTCTAAGATTTCAGGATCAGCACTTTCTCCAATCAATAATGACTTTACTTCACTTGCGAGAAAGATTGCAACGGCAATCAATACAAGGCCAATACAAAGAGAGCCAATAGCATCATAGCGGCTGTCACCTGTATAATGTGATACCAAAAGTGCAATTAAAGCGAGGAATAATCCTAAAACAGCTGCCGCATTTTCTCCAAATATAATAATCAAATCGCTGTCTTTTGTAACATGGAGATAACGAAAAAATGAAATTGCTTTTTTGCGTTTTTGGATTTCTTTAATGTTAGAAATTAAAGCATAACCTTCCATTAAAATTGAAAAAATAATAATTCCAATCGCCCAGCCAATATTGTGTACCGGTTCGGGATTGTTGTATTTATGCACACCTTCATAGACAGAAAACATTCCACCAATAGAAAATAACAGCATGGCTACCATAAAAGACCAAAAATAAACTGATTTTCCATATCCGAACGGATGTTCAGAGTCGGCATCTTTTTTAGCTTGTTTTACCCCAAGCAATAGTAAAAGCTGATTAGCACAATCTGCGGTAGAGTGAATAGTTTCAGCAAGCATTGCACCGGATCCGGTCATAAATGCAGCAAATCCTTTTGATACTGCAATGGCAACATTTACGAGTAAACTTTGTATAATATGTTTAGTTCCGTGATCGGATTGGTTTTGATTTTCCATTAAAATTAAATTTTATACTTAAAATTAGTAATAATAAAAAGACGAAAGCCCTTCTGAATTTAAAAATAATCAAAAATAATTTTAGGGATTAAAGGCTTGTTTTACAGCCTTCTTTGTGAATTTTTCAACTTTTTTTAATCTTTTTTAGATATTTAATAAAACCAAAACAATTATTACCCCGTAAATGAGCTTATAACTTAAAATATTTAATCATGAAAACTAGAAAATTTTTAGCCGTAGCAATTTTAGCATTAGGATTTGGATTTACTTCATTTGCACAGAAAACTGTAATGGTTGGCGGAGCTGCAATGTACCCAAACAAAAATATTATTGAAAATGCCGTAAACTCAAAAGACCACACGACATTAGTAGCTGCTGTAAAAGCTGCCGGATTAGTTGAAACACTAGAAGGCAAAGGACCATTCACCGTTTTTGCCCCAACAAATGCAGCGTTTGATAAATTACCAAAAGGTACTGTTGAAACATTATTGAAACCTGAAAACAAAAAAATGTTGCAAACAATCCTGACCTATCATGTTGTTGCAGGAAAAATGAATGCTTCTGATATTGCAAAAGCAATTAAAGCAGGAAAAGGAAAAGCTACTTTCAAAACTGTTAGCGGTGGAACTCTTACTGCCTGGATGAAAGGAAAAGATTTATACATCACTGACGAAAGCGGAAATAATGCTAAAGTTACGATTGCAGATGTAAATCAGTCTAACGGTGTAATTCATGTAGTTGATACTGTATTATTGCCAAAAAAATAATAGCTGTATTAATAAAAATTGCAATAATTAAAAATTCCAAATCCCAACTTTTAAATTGGAATTTGGAATTTTTGATTTTTAATCTTTTTAAGTTTTATCTTTTAGCTGTCAATGTTGATCCGGCAGAAGCTACAACCACACAAAACACAGCCAGAACTTCATAAAGGTCCAGTTTTTCCTGTAGAAATAAAAAGGCACAAATAGAAGCCGCTGCAGGCTCTAAGCTCATTAAAATACTAAAAGTTCGTGGAGGAAGTTGACCCAGGGCTTTCATTTCAAGCGTAAACGGAATAGCGCTTGACAGCAATGCCAATGCAACGCCCATACCAAAAAGTTTTGGAGTAAGATTGACCAATCCGTTTTCATAAAAACCAACAGGAAGAATTAAAATAGCAGCAAACAACATTCCGGTTGATACTGCTTGTCCTCCATTCATAATCTGAGAAACTTTACCTCCTAAAATAATATATGCTGCCCAAAAAGCACCGGCTAAGAGTGCAAAAGCAACCCCTAATATATCGACCCGATCATTTGACCAGGGGGCTATTAAGACAATTCCAGTTGCTGCAAGCAAAACCCAACAATAATCTATTAAACGCCTTGATCCAATAATGGCTACTAACAAAGGACCTATAAATTCTAATGTAACGGCTAAACCAATTGGAATTCTTTCTATTGCGAGATAAAAGATCAAATTCATGGCGCCTAAAGACAAACCGTACGGAACTACAATTTTCCATTGTTTTGGCGTAATGGCTTTTAGGTTTGGTCTATAGGCTATTAATAAAATTATTGCCGAAACCCCAATTCGAATTGATGCTGTTCCCGCAGCACCAATTGCAGGAAAAAGGCTTTTAGCAATTGCGGCTCCACATTGCACACTGACAATAGCTAAAAGTACGGCGTAAATAGGAGGGATATTGAATTCTTTATTTTTCATGAGAAAGATGTAATGAAATAAGAAATGTATTTAGAGTAAGCTATTTCTTATTTCTTAAAAAAGTGTTTTTTGAGCTTAAAATCAACTGTTTACCTATAAGGTTTGTATTATTCTAAAGCACGTTTTGTAACATAAGCACGATAACCAATAATAGCCATTTGCCATTTTTTGGCTTTAGAGATGTCCAGACCTTGTTTGGTAAAACTGGGCAGAAGGATTTTATTTATTTTGGCTAAAATTTTATACATGGAAGGTTAATTTTCCTCAAAGATATAAAAAAAGACTTTGCGGTTGGGCAAAGTCTTTCTTGGAGTTTTTCCTAGTATGTTACGCAGGAATTTATTCTGTTTTTTGAGTATTTAATTAAGATTTATGAGGGTTTAAAATTAAAATCTATTATTTTGTCTTTCTATTTTCTGAAGTTCCCTTTCATAAAGCAGGACATCTTTCTCGTGTTGTCTTTTGTTTATCTCCAGTCTCCTCATTTCCAGGTTCCGTTGTTTCATGCTGGTTTCGTATATTTTAGAATCCTTTCCATATTTTTGTTCCATCTCAATATTGAGCTTGTCCATATCACTACTAAACTTGTCCATGGCAAGATTGTATTTTGCCATTTCTTTTTCGTACGCAGCTTCTCTTTGCGACATGATTTCTTCTACTTGTTTTTCGTAAGCTGACATATCAGGCTGAAAAGTTTCCATCTTTTTCTCAAACTCAGCCATTTCTATTTCAAATTTAGCCATTGCTACTTTATCTTTACGATCTGCAGGCGCTATTGGGGGATTTGGCATTTTAGATATATCAGCATTTGGAGCTTGAGGTATTGGTTCGGTAGGGAAAGCAGGAAGAGCTGGAGGAGTTGGGGACACAGGAGAAGCTGGAAGAAGATTAGAACCATTCGTCTGGCTTATTTCTGCAATACGTTTTCTAATAGTCGCTGGTTCATCAATTAAACCATCAGTAAGCAAATTAATATTTTTTAAACCATCTTTAGTTGTAACTATAATTCCACAATTTTTAATCGCTTCATCTCCTTCTACCTCAATGCTCTGAGCATTTTCTGTCTCTTTATTGATATCAACTTTAATAGCTGTTAGCTCATTTTGAGTGTTTCGTTTTACATTTGATACCACCATATCAATATTATGATCTTTCTTTAATTTTTCGGCCATCTCCTTTAGTTCTTGATCGGTCGTGTTTTTTCGAATTTTTAAAACATAAACCGGAGTCTCATTTTGAGTATTCTCTTTAAGATCTTTTCTCTCTTTTTCTTGTGCTATTGTCCTGATTTGAAATAAAAGCACAAAAGCTATAAGTACTGGAATAATAGTATAGTATTTCCAGCAATTTCGTTTTTTTGATTGATTTTTGTTTAACATGACGATTCGTTTTTTGATTAATGATTGATAAAAATGATTGGTGATTGCAACACAACTTTCATGTGTTGTTATTTTTAAAAGCGTGTATTGGTACGCTTTTTTGTCTGATATTTTCTTCGCAGCTTCATTATCTGCAATGAACTCAAGATTTTGTAAAATCGCTTTTTTGTACATCCAAATTATCGGGTTGAACCAAAATAGTATACAGAATATTCTTGAAACTAAAACATCTACAGTATGATTTTGATCGCTATGTACTTTTTCGTGTTCGATAATATTTTCTAATTCTGAGGCCGTAAACATTGATGAGTTGTACACGATATAATCAAAATAAGAAAATGGAGCGATATTTTCTTTAATATCTACGAATTTAAAATCTGCCTGTTGTTGTACTTTTTTATCTTTTAAAACAGAATTTAAACTATAGAAATCAATAGCAAATTTTACTAATAAGGTTAAAAATCCTATGCTGTAAATGGCTAGTAAAATGTAACTCCAATTAATATCGAAAGATTCTATTTGGGCACTGCGATAGAAAGAAATCTGAGATTTGTTTAGAACTGAAATTGCATTTGTATTTAAAATCGAAACAGGCGCCGGATCGATCCAGACTATTTTAGTGAAAACTACAAAAGGTAAAATCAATGATGTGAATAAGCCGGCTAATAAAAACCACCTGTTGCTATTGAAGAAGGTTTCTTTGTCTAATAAAAAATAGTAAGCACAATAAAACAACACTAATAGCGCGCTCGATTTTATGATAAAAATAAAAAGTGCTTCCATAAAAATTGGATTATTTCTTCTTCTATAATTGGTTATTTACCGTGTGATCCGGATTTTTTTAAACTGAAACTATTTTCTGGTTTCAATTATAATAACGCCATTTTTTCCTTGTTCGCCATACTTTACAATTGCGTCAATTCCTTTATAAATTTCCATGCTTTTTATATTTAGCTCCTGAAGATCGTCAGTTGTTACTTTTTCATTAATAACGACACCATCTACAATTACTAATTGATCTAAATTTTTCTGAGACCCTGATTTTTTAGAAGATATCTTAACTGTAGTTCCTGATTTAGCATCATCATTCACATTTACAGTGACTGAACTATCGACATTTGTACTTGCATCAGTATTTACATTAGTTGTACTAGTGTTTGCACTAACATTTTTATTAGTATTAGAATTAGCTTTAACATTGTTATCAGAATTAGAATTGGTTTTTGTAGTGGTTGAATTAGTGTTATCGCTTGTGTTTACAACATTTTTCAGGTTTTTGCGAGCAACAATTTTTTGATCTTTATCTGTTTCATCAGCCGTACGAATACCTACTTTTTTGCTGCCATCGTTGTCTGTTGTAACAATTATTCCAAAATCCTGGATCGTTTTATTTCCTCCAGTCTGAATAGATTGTGTTTGCTGATTTCCGTTTTTGATATCAATTTTAAGTGATGTTAAATCGCTTAAAGAATTTCTCTTAATTTCAGAAGCTTCAAAGTCAACATTATGAATTGTTTTTAATTTCTCTTTGATTTCTTTTAATTCAGCATCGGTAGAATTCTTTTTGATTTTATAAACGTCCACAGATTTAATTTTTCCAGAAAGCTCTTTTATAATTTGCTGTCTCTCTTTTGCAATAACTTCAATTTGAAATAAAAGTACAAAAGCTGCAAGTGCTGGAATTACAACACAAAATTTCCATGAATTTCTCTTTTTTGATTGATTTTTGTTTAACATAATGATTCGTTTTTTGATTAATGATTGATAAAAATGATTGGTAATGGCAACACAGTTTTCATGTGTTGTTATTTTTAAAAGCGTGTATTGATATGCTTTTTTATCGGATATTTTTTGTGCAGCTTCATTATCTGCAATGAATTCAAGATTTTGCAGGATCGCTTTTTTGTAAAGCCAAACTATAGGATTAAACCAGAATAAGACACAAAAGATTCTTGATATTAACACGTCGATAGTATGATTTTGCTCACTATGCACTTTTTCATGTTCAATAATACTTTCTAATTCTATTGCAGTATACAGTGATGAGTTGTACACGATATAGTCGAAATAAGAAAAAGGCGCAATATTTTGATTTGTATCAATGAATTTAAAATCAGCTTGTTGTTTTACTTTTTTACCTTTTAAAACAGTATTTAAACTATAGAAATCGATAGCGAATTTTATTAATAACGCGAGGAATCCAATACTGTAAAGGGAAAGCAAAACTACATTGAGATTAATTTGCAAAACACTATTTTCAATATTTTGCACTTCATTAATTTCAGAAAAGTTTATATTGGAAATTGGAGCAGGAGCAACCCAGACAATTTTAGTATAAACTATGAATGGTAAGATTATCGAAGTAAATAAACCGGACAATAAAAACCATCTGTTATTATTGAAAAAAGTCTCTTTGCGCAATAAAAAATAATAAGCGCAATAAAACAAAGCCAGTAATGCACTTGATTTTCCGATAAATATGAAAAGTGTTTCCATAAGGGATTATTTTTCTTCGTTAGGATTTTCAATCATGGCCAGGATTTCACGTAATTCGGCTGCTGAAATTTTTTCTTCTTTAGCAAAAAATGAAACCATGTTTTTATATGAGCTATTAAAATAGTTATCAATGGCAGTATTCATATATTTTTTGCTGTAAGCCTCCAATGTTATTACAGGATAATACTGGTGCGTGTTTCCAAAAGCGTTATGAGCAACAAAACCTTTTTCTTCAAGATTACGCACAATAGTCGAAAGTGTATTATAATGTGGCTGGTCTTCAGTGATTTCTGCCTGAATTTCTTTTACGAATGCTTTTTTGAGCTTCCATAAAATCTGCATGATTTCCTCTTCTTTGTTTGTTAACTTTTGCATGTTTTCTAATTTTAATTCAAACGTACAACTATATTTATAGTTACGCAACTATAAATATAGTTATTTAACTAAAAAAGACGTTTGGTCTGATTTTAAAGTATAGAAAATAGTGCTTTAGCCTTGTAAATCCGGAGGTTGAAATAGGAGTGAAAAAAATAACCGCAAAACGCGCGAAGATTTTAAAATTAAGTAGTTTTATAAAAACGCAAAGTTCGCAAAGCTACATTTGATAAAAGCTTTGCAAACTTTGAGCTGTCAAGATTATTCCGGATAAAATCTTATAGACCTGTGTGGTAAAATTTAGTTTTAAGAGATTTTTTCTCTGAGCAATTCTTTTTTGATCCAAAAGCAACACAGCGTTGCAATAACTCCAATGCAGGCCATAAAAAGCCAATTGATTTGGTAACCTAATCGAGAGATAATCTCGAAACCAACTTTAGAACTAATAATATGTGCTAAACTAAAACTCATTGTATAAAGCGCCATATAACGTCCTTCCTGTCCACGTGGCGCACGGCTTAATGCAAAAGCATTAGAAAACGGAAAAGTCAGGATCTCTCCAATCGAGATACAAATCATACTAATAACAAGAATTCCGGCCCAAACATTTATTAATAATAAAAAGAAGCTCGAAGCCATAACAAAAGACCCCAGAATAATTATTCTTATTTTAGGAAAACCTTTTCTCTCCATATAACCAACTGTTGGCATTTCGAGAGCAAATATTAAAAGTCCGTTTAAAGTCATCAATAAACCCGTTTGAAATTCGGTTAAGCCAAATTTTTCATTGTGATATAAAGGTAACGTAGTAAAAAGCTGAAAGAAAATCATAGCCGTCACAAAACTCACGAATAAGAAAACCCAAAAGATTTTATCATGAAAAACTGATTTTATATCTGCTGCACTTTCCGCTTTATCTTCATGCACCGTTTTTTTCTTCTCCTTAACTAATAAGGCAAAAATCGAAATCGAAACAATACACGATGCACCATCAATCCAGAACAATCCTGAATATCCAATTCCCATAATAATTAAACCTCCTAAAGCAGGTCCTGCAGCAAAACCCAGATTTACCGCTAAACGTACCAAAGTCAAAGCACGGGTTCTGTTTTCGGGTTTTGCATACGCACCCAAAGAAACAAACATCGCCGGCCTGAACATATCTGCAATAGTCATTAAACAAAACATTGCGAAACATAAAGTCCAAAAAGTAGTGATATATTGAATAAAGAAAAGTGAAACTCCGCTCGTAAACAAACTAAAAATCATGATTTTATAAAAACCAATTTTATCAGATAATTTTCCACCCAGCCACGAACCTAACATTGACCCAAGACCAAACGCAACCATAATCCAACCAACTTGATTATAAGTAAAATGAAGGTCTTCTTTTAAATATTTTGACAGAAAAGGAAGTACCATCGTTCCGGCACGATTTATAAATGTAACAATTGCGAGTATCCAAATTTCTCTTGAAAATCCTTTAAAATTATTGATATAGTGACTAAAAGCGGTTTTGAGCATTACAAATATGTTATTTGCAACAAAGTTAAGAAACTTTGTAGAGATCATCCGTTGCTGCTTTGTTACTTTTAAACTATTTTTGCTCAAAATTTCGAAGATGAAAAATGTTATTGCTTTTCTTGTATTGTTACTTGTAAATTTCTGTTTTGGCCAGAATAAATTTGATCAGAAAGAAATTGAAAAATTTCAAAAGAAGATAAACTCAGAATATGCTGATCCTAAAGAAAGTCCGTTAATGGAAGAAGATTTAAAAACTTTTAAATCGCTGGATTTTTTTCCTGTAAATTCCAACTACTTCGTGAATGCAAAATTTGAAAAGGCAAAGGACGAAAAGGTTTTTGAAATGAAAACTACAGGAACGAGAACACCAAAATATATAAAATACGGAACTTTGTATTTTACGATAGATGGTGTTGCTCTTAAACTGAATGTCTATAGAAATATTGAGCTTTCGAAAAAGAAAGAATATAAAGATCATTTGTTCCTTCCTTTCTCAGATTTAACCAGTGGTAAGGAAAGTTATATTGGAGGAAGATATATCGATTTGAAAATACCGAAAGGGAATACGATCGCAGTCGATTTTAATCAGGCGTACAATCCGTATTGTGCTTATAATCATAAATATTCATGTCCTTTAGTTCCTTTAGAAAATGATTTGAGTGTAGCAATTAATGCAGGTGTAAAAACATTTCACTAATGGAATTTTTTAATTGTCATACACATCAATTCACGAATGAAGCTCATATTTTGGAATTAGTAAATCAATATCCAAATGAGTTTGATGTTTCGATTCCTTTTTATTCCATAGGAATTCATCCGTGGTATATTAAAGATGAGAGAATTGATGAGGATTTGAGAATTATAGAAGAAAAATTACAAACTGAAAATTGTCTGGCAATTGGTGAATGTGGTTTAGACAAACGAATTGAAATTCCGTTAGAGAAACAAATTATAGTTTTCGAAAAGCAATTAGCTTTGGCTGAAAAATATAGTAAACCTGTAGTAATACATTGTGTCGCTGCCTTTCAGGAAGTAATTGCGATTAAAAAGAAGCTGAATATCTCTGTTCCGATGATTATTCATGGTTTTTCTAAAAATAGTCAAATTGCGAATCAACTCATTAAAGATGGCTTTTATATTTCGTTTGGGAAATATTTACTTAAAAAACCAGATTTAAAAACTGTTTTTCAGGATATTCCAAACGATCGGTTTTTTCTTGAAACGGATACGATCGAAGAAGGAATTAGCGAAGTTTATAATGTAGCATCAGAATATAAAAATATAACAATTAATGAATTACAAGAGATTATCTCAAGTAATTATAGAAAAGTGTTTGAGAAGGAGAATATAGAGAAAAGATAATAAAGAATAGAAGAAAGAAGCAAGATTAGCTATTGGGTTTGTTGAAAGTTGGCGAATCTAAATATAGAAAAGTGTTTGAGAAGGAGAATATAGAGAAAAGAGAATAGATAATAGAGAATAGAAGAAAGAAGCAAGATTAGCTGTTGGGTTTGTTGAAAGCTGGCGAGTCTAAATATAGAAAAGTGTTTGACAAGGAGAATATAGAGAATAGAGAATAGAATATAAAGAAAAGAGAATAGAGAATAGAAGAAAGAAGCAAGATTAGCTGTTGGGTTTGTTGAAAGCTGGCGAATCTTAACTTGAAGCAAAATTTTAAAACAAGTAAAAAATAACAAAATAACATATGGCAGAGTGGACAGAAAGAGCCGAGCTTTTATTTACAAAAGAGGGATTACATAACTTGCAAAACTCGAATGTTTTGGTAGTCGGATTAGGAGGAGTTGGATCATTTGCTGCTGAATTTTTGGCAAGAGCAGGAGTAGGGAGCATGACTATTGTAGATGGAGATGTAGTGGATATCACGAATATTAACCGACAATTACCGGCACTAAATTCTACAGTTGGGCAACCTAAAATAACCATTGTTGGAGACCGTTTGATGGATATTAATCCTGAATTGAAACTAACACGCGTGCAGGAATTTTTATCTCCGGAAAGAGCTTTTGAAATCATTTCACCTGATTTTGATTATGTACTGGATTGTATTGACAGTGTAACTCCAAAATTGAATTTAATCATTGGAGCAAAACGTAAAAGGGTTAAAATCATTAGCAGTATGGGCGCTGGTGGAAAAATGTTAGCGTCTAAAGTAAAAGTGAGTGATATTTCTAAAACTATGAATTGCTTTCTTTCTAAAGCCATTAGAAAACGATTAAAAGGAGAAAATATTAATAAATTGAAAGTGGTTTTCTCTTCTGAAATCCAAGACGAAAAAAGCCTAAAACTGACTGACGGGAAAAACTTTAAAAAATCGTTTTATGGAACCAACAGTTATATGCCAGGATTATTTGGCCTGTATGCTGCCGAAACTGTGATCAGATATTTGTTGAAGAAAGAATAGATTTATTTTAGGTTTCAGGTTTTATTTGTTTCAAGTTCTGAACACGGCAATTTTTGTCAAAGTTTTAAACTTTAACAAGGATATCACAAGGGAGAAACCTGAAACAAAAAAACTTAGAGCCTTCGCAACTCAGAACCTTAGTAACTTAAAAAAAATGATAAAAACAGTAATTTTTGATATGGATGGTGTAATTGTTGACACTGAGCCTGTTCACCGTTATGCCTATTACAAACAATTTTCTGAATTAGAAATAGAAGTAACCGAAGAAATGTATACTTCGTTTACCGGATTTTCGACTCGTAATACGTTTCAGACCCTAAAAGGATTTTTTCCAACGATACAGCACGAGGTAGAAGATCTGATACAAAGAAAGAGAAGCATATTTAATGATGCTTTTGATACTAAAGAAGATTTGTATTTATTAGAAGGTGTCGAAAATCTTATTAAAGATTTATATGCGAGCGGAATACAATTGATTTTAGCTTCATCAGCTTCAAAAGTAACCATTGAACGTGTTTTTACGAGATTCAATTTACATCAGTATTTTACGGATATTGTGAGTGGGGAAGATTTTCCGCAGTCAAAACCAAATCCGGCCATTTTTTTGCACGCCGCTTCATTATCAATAGCTCCAAAAGAAGAGTGTATCATCATTGAGGACAGTACAAATGGGGTAAAAGCGGCAAAAGCGGCAGGTATCTTTTGTGTTGGTTATAACAGCCATCATTCTAAATTGCAGGATCTATCTGAGGCAGATATAATTATAAATAATTTTAACGAGTTAAATGCTCAAAAAATATCACAGTTACAGGGCTGAATTATAGAAAATTTAACATTTGTTCAGTATTTGAAGTTGTAAATTTGAACAAACAAAATATACTCAAACATGAAAAAACTACTTATTGCATTGGCCATTGTTTTGGCTCCATTTGCTACAGAAGCACAAATAAAAACACCACAAGCGAGTCCGAAAGGTTATATTAAGCAAACTGTAGGATTAACTGATGTCGAAGTTACATATTCCAGACCAGGCGCCAGAGGTAGAGCGGTATTTGGAAATTTAGTTCCGTTTGGTAAATTATGGAGAACCGGAGCTAACGAAAACACAATCATTAATTTTAGTGATGATGTTGTGATCGATGGCAAAACATTGAAGAAAGGAAAATATGCAATTTATACAATTCCGAAAATAGAAAGCTGGGAAGTGATTTTTTACCTTTCTACTGACAACTGGGGATTGCCTGAAAATTGGAGCGATTCGTATGTAGCTTTGAGAACTACGGTAAAAGAAGATGCTTTATCAACACCTCTTGAGACTTTTACGATTGGAATTAATGGTTTAGATCCAAACTTTGGATATCTGGACATGGCTTGGGAAAACTCTCATGTAGCCTTAAAATTTGAAGTTCCTACTGCAAAAATTGCAACGGCAAGTATCGAAAAAACATTAGCAGGACCAACATCTAACGACTATTTTGCTGCAGCGACATATTTGTTTCAATCTAATGGAAACATCGAAACAGCCAGAACTTACGTAGATAAATCATTAGATATGAGTACTGAGAAACCATACTTTATACTAAGATTAAAAGCACAGATCCAGGCAAAACAAGGTGATAAAAAAGGAGCTGTTGAAACTGCAAAAGCTTCTCTTGCTGCTGCTGAAGCTGCTAATAATCAGGATTACGTAAAATTGAATAAAGACAGTATTGCTGAATGGAGCAGATAATAATTCTTTGAATTATTAAAATCTAAATATTAAAAATCCAAATTCTAAACTTGTTGAAGTTTGGAATTTGGATTTTTTTTTGGTGATTTTCCAGTATAAACGATCTTGTAATTAAGGGAGAAGATACAAAACCGAAAAAAGTGAATTAGTTCATACTTGGCGGCTCCGGAATTTTGATACTTCTCTTAATTTTTTTTACGATTAACAGATAAAAAGTGATTCCGCCCAAAATTATAAGCAACGCAATTTGCAATTGACCCAGACTGTTATTTTTACTATACATAGCATTAGCGCTTGCCAATTTTGCCTTTCCTTCCTGGATCTGGATTTGCGATAAAGATTCTAAAGTCGTTAAAGCATAATGACTTAGGTTGGCAATCTTGCTCCAGTCTTTGTTAACCACTTGTTTGTCAATTTCTTTACACGTACTTAAGAGAATATCGAAATATTGTTTTTCTTTATTGGTCAGTACAGTCTTTGCGTATAAATCATCAATATTATGAATAATACTCAAAGTATGAATGATCTCGTCCTTTTTGATATTATCGCTTAAATCGAGTTTTTCCGCTTCGGCTTTTATGAAATGAAGCTCTTTTGAATATTGAAAAATATAGTGCGCTACAACCAATCGGTCGTTATAAATTTCATTAATATTTTTGTTTACGTTTTTTGAATTTTGCAGTGTATTAAAATTCCCCAGCAAAATGATCAGCATCACAATAAGTAAAATAAAAGCGGCCTTAGTTTTATTGCTATATCTCTTCAGGTCCTTCATAGTGATGTGTTTTTGCTAATTTGTAAATACTTAGTTTCTCAAAGATATAATTTTTGGGGTAGAATCAAAATGTTTTAGCTTTTACAATCTTTGGTAAAGTTTTAAAGTTTAGCGAAGATATGTTGAACGTCAATAAACAGAGTATGGTATTTTAGGATTATAATTTTCGGGAGCAATTTCCAGCTATTCACTTGTATCTTTTCCTTGCTAAAGGAGCAAGAAAAAGGATACCGCTTCTATCTGGGCTAGGGAATCTCTTTTTAAAAGAAAATTTATCTAAGAGAGTTTTTATTAATCAATTGCATTGTCTGCTTGTTTACAATGTCAGCACCTTCTCTTAAAAACGCCGGATTTGTACATTCTCCGTAACTGATGTAAACAATATTGTTATCGTCCTCCAGATTTTTATTTCTCTCCTTAGCAGTTCTGGAACTATCCAAACCCATAATCAATATAGCGGGAGTATTTTCATTATAAAGTTGTGTTGCAATTCCTATTAGTCTATTTTCAGCTGCAAATTGTATATCTTTCTCAGGATATGCTAAAAGATGCATGCAATACAAAAGAGAACAAAGTTTTGCATCTTTAAGAGCAGGATACTTCTCTAAAATCTCAGAACCCTGATTCAAATTATCAAAACATTTTGTAAAAAGTTGATATGAGATCGAATTGTCTTCAATTTCGCGACTCTGAGCAGTAGCATTTTGACTTTTTACCTGAGAGCATAAAATTAGTAATAGTAGGGAAAGAAATTTTTCGATCATAATTCAATAAAAAATTTCTTATTCCAAAACCACTTCCTCATTATCGGGTTCTTTTCTGAAAAACAGAAACTGAAGCACAAGAGATAATATTATCGTCAACATTGCTCCAATAAAATTCAGCCATAAATAGCCTAACTTTTCCTGACCACTTGGGTAAATTGCGATCATAAAATAGTAAATGATGAATATAGTAATTTGACTGATAATAGCACTAATAAACATTGCTTTTGCTTTTACTCTGTTTAAATAAAATCCAACTAAAAAGATTCCTAAAACAGTTCCGTAGAAAATAGAACCAATGATATTTACCAATTGAATTAAATTCTCAAACAAAGTACCAACGCAGGCAAAAAGTATCGCTACAATTCCCCAGAATAAAGTGAAGAACTTTGTTGCATATAAATAATGCTTATCCGATTTTTCGGTTTTCAGATTACGTTTATAAATATCAATTGCCGTTGTAGATGCCAAAGCATTTAATCCTGAGGCCGTTGACGACATTGCTGCTGAAAGAATTACAGCTAGTAATAAACCGATAAGACCTTTAGGTAAATAATGCAGGATAAAGTGAAAAAACACATAGTCTTTATCATTGGTTTCACTATTTGGGTCTGCTCTCAAGATGATTTCTTTGGCACGATCCCTGAGGTCTTTTTCTTTATTGGATATAGTCACTAATTCCTTTCGCAAAATTGGATTGTCAAAATCCTGATTCAACTGATCGATGTACAATAAATTAATTACTTTTTTATCTTCAGAAAGTGTGCTTAATTTTTTCTCTAAACCATGATATTCCTCTTTATATGCTGATTTTTCGATTACAATTTTATTATTCGGATTAAAATTTAAAGGAACGGGATTGAATTGAAAAAACACAAAAACCATAACTCCTGTCAGCAGAATAAAAAATTGCATTGGTACTTTTAAAAGACCATTCATAATCAATCCCATTTGACTTTCGCGAACCGATTTTCCAGACAAGTAACGTCCTACCTGTGACTGATCAGTTCCAAAATAGGCAAGAGCCAGAAAAAAACCACCTGTTATTCCGCTCCAGAAAGTATATTTTTCCTCAGGATTAAACGAGAAATCTACGATATTCATTTTATCATTTGCACCTGCAATATGCAATGCACTTGTAAAAGTCATGTCGTTTGGCAAATAATGCAAAATCAGGAAAAACGTAATAAACATCCCGGACATAATCACGAACATTTGTTGTTTCTGTGTTACGTTTACCGCTTTTGTCCCTCCTGAAAAAGTATAAATAATTACGAGAACACCAATCATGATGTTCATCAATGTTAAATTCCACCCCAAAAGAGCTGACAAAATAATGGCTGGTGCATAAATGGTAAGACCTGTTCCTAAACCTCTTTGAACTAAAAACAGAATAGCAGCAAGTGAACGGGTTTTTAAATCGAATCGTTTCTCTAAAAACTCATAAGCGGTAAATACTTTGTTCTTATGATATAACGGAATAAAGGTTACACAAATAACAATCATAGCAATTGGCAACCCAAAATAGAATTGTATAAAACCCATTCCGTCATGATACGCTTGTCCCGGAGTAGATAAAAACGTAATAGCGCTGGCTTGCGTCGCCATTACAGAAAGTCCTACTGTATACCAGGGTGTTTCGTTATTGCCCAGAATAAAATCCTCTACATTTTTACTTCCTTTGGTTTTCCAGGATCCATAACCAACAATAAATAAAAGTGTAACAATAAGTACGATCCAGTCAAATAGTTGCATAGGTTATGAGTATAATTGCATGATTAAGAAAAAAATAAGAATGTAAATTGCATTCGCTACCAAAACATAGGTGTAGCTTTTCTTCCATTTTTTTGTTTTTTTAGCTTCCATTTTTGAATGTTTTATTGCTTTAATTCTTGTTTTGGAGCTTCTACTGGCTGTTTTAACGAAATCATATTCGATAATAATCGATATGCACCGGCCACACCTTCAGGTAATTCTCTAAAAAAGCTTAATCCTGTGTAAATATAATATCCTTTTCCGTACGGTGCCACCAATAAGGCGCCATCTTTAGGCGATTCGCCTTTGTCGTGAGACGATAAAATAGGAGTAAAGGCGGGATCGTATTGATTAGGATAATATAAACCCTGCTCTTGTGTCCAGCCTTCAAAATCTTTAGAACTGATTTTATTTGGCGTATTTAATACAGGATGATTGGGCGCCAGAAAAGTTACTTTGGCATTTTCCTCAGTCACACGGTCATTTGATATTTTTAAAGGATATGGCGCAATCTGATCTGTTACAGTTTTTCCATAAGTATTGTACTGTACGATCATATTTTTACCGCTTTTTACAAAATTGAAAAGGATATTTTGTTTGTTAGCTAAAGCATTTACGGTATTATAAGCACGAACTCCGGTGATTACAACATTAAATGAATCCAGTTTTTCCGGTGTGATTTCTTCCGGTTTTATTATGCTCACTTTATATCCCATTTGAGCTAAACTTTCAGGTACTTCATCACCGGCTCCCATAATATAAGCTATCGCATCGCCGTTTGTTTTTAAGTCAATTCGAATGCATTTTGATTCAGCCGGTTTTAAAACCATTTGTTTGGTAATATGACTATAATCAATAATAGTCTGATCTTTATCAAAACGTTTATTATCAACAATTGCAACACTTTTAGCAATTGCTTCTTCCGGATTTACGGGCGGGGTAACTTCAAAATAAAAGATTTGCTCGTTTCCTTTTTTATCTAAAGTAAAAGGGATTTCTTTTGGAGAAATATTCCAGCTTTTAGGCAATTCTAATTGTAAGTTTCCCTTGATGCCATCTTTTCCTGCTCGTACTTTTACAGGGATCATTTTACTGGCGGTACTTCCAAAAATCAGCACTTTTTCCAGTATCGAAGTCGTAACTTCGGGAACAATATCCAGAAAGTTATACATTTCGCCTTTTACGCCATCATTATATTTATATACAACAGTGCGTTCAAACGGAATTTCAATACTATTTATTTTAATATTAAAAACGACTTTTACCTGTCTGATAATGTCCGGAATACCTATGTTTTCCTGATTAGAAACCGTGTACATTCCAACACTTGCCTTTTCTTTAAGCCAGTAAGGTTGTGTGTATTCAATATTGTCTGGAAGCTGAATTTGTAAGTTTATTTTCTGATCGTCGTTATTTTTTAATTGAATATTCTGAATCGTACTTTTATTATCCGGTAATGAAGTAACGCTCATCAATTGCATTTCTACAGAAGATCTGTTAATCGCTTCGAGGCTTAATCTTATCGCACTTCCCGGCGTTGCTTCCTGCTCACTGGCAACTGCTTCTAAATACAATCCTGAGCACGATGCAATTATATTTTTTATTGCCGCTGATTTTATAGTTTTCCAATGATCATCTTCTAGTGCTTCGATCATAGTGTAGGCTTTAACTAAATCCGGAACGCTTGCTGATGGATTGCTAAAATCATATTTTGCAATAATAGCAGTGATCAAATCGCCAACTGGTTTTCCGTTTTTAACACGATTCCATGAAGTATCAATTCCCTCGAATATATTATCACGTTCTTTAGAATTGTCACCGTTTATAAGTTCCAGATATTCAGTTTCTTCGCCACGAACACCTGTGCTTCCAAAACCTTGTGATTGGTGTCTGCTTCGGCTTAACGCCGCAATTTCCTGATTCGATTTTCCAATTCCTGTATAATATACACCGGTTTCCAGTTTAGTGAATTTTGATTTATTGGCGGCATCAAATTTTTCCTGACTTCCGTAAAACCACCACGAAGGATTAAAAAACAATCGTTTTACCTGCCACGGTTTTACATGTTTTAGTTGTTCAGGATATATTTTTGGGTCATTTGTAAGCTTGAAACTTTCAACACTTAACATCGCTGATGATGTATGATGTCCATGTGTTGTTCCGGGTGAGCGGTGATCGAATCGATTTATGATTACATCTGGCTGAAATTTTCTAATAGTCCATACCACGTCAGCAAGTACTTTATCTTTATCCCAGATTTCTAAAGTTTCGTCAGGGTTTTTTGAATAACCAAAATCATTGGCACGTGAAAAAAACTGTTCGCCACCATCGATTTTTCGGGCTTCGATTAGCTCCTGAGTTCTTATAACTCCTAATAATTCACGCAATTGCGGACCAATTAAATTCTGACCTCCATCGCCACGAGTTAAGGATAAGTATCCTGTTCGCGCATTCATCTCATTTGCAATATAAGAAATTAAACGGGTGTTTTCGTCGTCCGGATGTGCTGCCAAATACAAAACGGAACCTAAAAAGTTCAATTTTTTTATTTGATTATAAATTTCTACAGAGTTTAATTTTTGTGGTTGTTGTGCAAAAGAAAGGGAAATCCCTGTTAAAAAAACAAGAAGAATTCGTATCTGGATTTTTCGCATAATGTCTTTTAGTGTTTTGAAACTGCTTCAAAAATACTAATTATATCTTTGAACCGTATTTAAATGAAATGTTAATGTTTGGTTATTGATTTTCTTTTTTAAGAAAATTTGATTCAAAAAAAAAGAGCATCAATTTATTTGATACTCTTTTTGTGTCGAAAATTTATTTAGATATTGATTATCTTCTTCCTGAACCATGTCTGTGATCATCATCACGTCTGTCGTGTTTATCGTGTTTGTCGTGTTTGTCGTAGTGTTTGTTATCATAATGCTTATAATCTCTGTGATCATTACGACGATCGTTGTAACCATAAACTTCTCTTGGTCTGTAGGGTCTTTGAGGAGCTCCGTGATATCCTTTATAATATCTTACTTTGTGACGATCGAAGTATGTATATGGTGTTCTTCCGTGGTAATCGTTAAGAACTACTTTATAACCTCCGTACAAATCATAATTACTGTATTGTCTTGGCAGGCGACTCGCTCTTACCCATCTTCCTCCTCCAAAATAAATAAACTGAGAAGCTCTAACATCATAATAAGCTTCGATATCCGGCAAGTAATAATATTCCATTTGAGCATATCCTGCAGGTCCCCAGGCAGGCGGTGATCCTATGTTAACATTTATTGATACCTGAGCTTGTGTGGTACTTGCAACCAAAAGGAATAATCCCGCAATTGCTATTTTTATTGTTTTCATTTTGTTTAGTTTTAATATTAATGTTATTCTGTTTATGAATATTCATATACTGTGCCAAAAAATGAAAACTCAGTGTATTTCGTCGGAGAAAGTATGCATTTTAACGATTGAATATTGCTGGTTGTATTGTAAAGTTTTGATTTTTAAAAGATTCTGTCGTCTTAAGATTTGGTTAAGAATCGTATTTTTTTATTATTTATATTCGACAGTTCTTGGTTTTGCCAACTCAAAACTTTGTAAACCAAAATCAGTAGTTTCAAAAGTATTTGTTTTAAATACATTGTCTCCCTGATAAGGGATTGTGGGATAATATGAAATTGAAAGTTGAAATGAACTGAATACTAAATAGTCATTACTGATCAATAAGCCTAAAGTCACTTTTTGATATGCTTTGTTTCTTCCCATCGCATTCTTTGGAGCTCCTAATACTGCTACTGCATAATTAAAAAACGGATTCATACGAAATCCCCAAAGGGCATGAGGTGAGTATGTTTGTGTTTGTAGTGATAAAAGCATTTTATTGGTACCGTAAACAGCACTATTAAAACCTGCCAAACCATTCTGATTATTTATATTCAGTTGATCACCAATAATATCTTCACGATTTATACCAATAACAACTTGTGGGTTCACGAACTGTCTTAGTTTCCATGTTCCTATGCTGTAAAGTTTTGTAAAATAATTGGTTTCCATCGAAAATGCCGTCTGATAAGTTTTACCCTGATGGAAAAATGTTCCGGCTTCAAAATTCATACTCAAAAAACCTAATCGATAGTAATTTCCAAAAGAGAATTGTGCACCAACATAAGGCCGCCAAAACGTATTTTTATATTGATATCCTAATGTAATTCCGTAAATGCGTCCAATAGGTACATCTTCAGTTTGTCCGTTTCTAAAAATGTAGCTGTCTTTGATAAATTTACGCCTGTTAAGTCCAATTCCGGACAAGATAAATTTCTCGTCAGAGTAGAATCGCGTAGGGTCGTAGAGATCAGATGGAGATTCACTATAATTTATATTCAGAAAACGTGCGCTTGCTACTAAATTTGTTATACCGCTTTCATCTTCAAATACTTTTGAAGCATGTCCTGCCCATAAATCCTGAAAGTTGTTTTTGAAAGGCTGATACGCATAAGACATATCCGGCGCCTGCAAAGTATCTCTCCTAAAATTCTGACCTACATATACACCACCAGCCCATTTGGTTAAAGGAGAGTAAAAAAGGCGTTCGACGTTTATACTTTTAGTATAATTATTGTCGAGATCCATTTTATAAAATAAAGTAGTTGCAATATAAGTATTCTTGATATTAGGTATAGTATAGGTAACTTCATTAGCATTTCGTCCATCATCAAACCTATTCGTAAATTGATATTCTAGTTGCTGGCCTGAACCAAAGAAGTCTTTTTCTTTTACCCCCAGAGAAACCTGATTACTGGAAATTGAAAATTTAGGAATAGTACTCCATGAATCTAAAACCCGAATGGTCACGTCGACAGAATCTGAGGCTACACCAACAACTTTATTGGTTATTCTCACTGCTGTTACATATTTCTGAGAACGAATTAAACGTTCAGATTCCTGTACTTTATATGTGTCGTAAACAGCATTTCTTTTAAACAATAACAAATTAAGTATTGCAATCTTTTTTGTTTTTAAGTGTAACCTGTTTCCTGTTCTTTCTCCCCAGTTTCTCGGCATTTGAGTGGTGTCATTAACAGAATGTCCAAAGGGGTCCAGGGTTACAATATTGATATTACGAATAATTTTTCCGCTAAAATCTGTAGTGTCATTTTGTACCAGGATTTCTTTTTTTCTGGTTTTGCTTCCGCGAAAAAATAATTTATGCAGAGTTTGTGTGAATTTATTTTTTTTAGAATAATTCTTAATCTTGTTATATACTTGAATACTATCTTTTTTATCATGAGCATCTCTTACCTTATCTGTCTGGGCATAGGCATTTTGTAAGCAGAAGCATAATAAAATGAAAACTACTATTTTTTTGTTTACAGACATTAGATAATTGATGATGGCTTAAAAGTTGATTTTGATATGAATATATGAAATTTGTGGGATTATTTTTAATATTTAACCACTATTTAGTTTTCAGCTTTTAGTTTTCGGATTCTCCATGTAAATCTTTTAGGCATATGGTTACCCATAAGATATCCCCAAGGCTCTAAAGATTCAATTCTGTCAAATATAATTTTTAGAATGGCTAAAAGCGGAATGGCTAAAAACATTCCTGAAATTCCGGCAGCCGCTCCTCCAACGATAATTCCCATAATAGAAACAAAAGCATTAATTTCTACTTTAGAATTTATAATTAATGGTACAAGGATATTATTATCTATAAACTGAACAATAATATTTACAATTAGAATACCCAGGATAATAGATGTTTCCGGAGTTCCTGTAAGAGAAGCCATGACTGTAATGATTCCTGCAATTAAAATACCAATGTACGGAATCATATTCAGGATTCCGGTAATCAACCCTAATAAAACAAAGTATTTTACGCCAATAATCCAAAGCCCTAAACCGGTTAAAATGGAAACTACGATCATTTCAAAAATTAAACTTAGAATATAATTGTTGATTGAAACTTTTATCTGAGACAAAATATCTTTTAAAGCAGAATGATCTTCTTTATTAATCAGTTTAGCCAGAAATAATATAAAATGATCTTTATATAAAAGGAATAAGAAAGTATAAATTGGGATAATAGTGCAATCTAAAAGCAGATCGCTGATAGATAATATTGCAGAGCCAATTGTGGCTTTTCCGTTCTGTACGGAATCTTTGGTTACGGTGTCAAGATATTTTTTCTGTTCTCCAATGCTGACATGAAATTTATCTTTTATAAAATTATGGATGTCTGTTATAAAAGAATTGGCATTTTTCTTTATTGTTTCAAAATCGTTTGCAATATCGCTTACCTGATAGGATATAAAAACTAATATGCCAATAATAAAAAGGGCAAAAATCAAGATACAGCAAGCAGCTGCAAGATGTCTTGGAAATTTTAATCTGGTATGCAAAAAAGTAAAAATCGGTACTAATAATACAGCAAATAAAAATGCCATTAGCACGGGGGTAATAATATCTTTTCCGATACAAAAAATAAAAGCGAAACTGATTAAGCTAACTAAAACTAAGGCAAGTTTAGCATAAAATGGTAATTTTATGGAATGAATCATTTTGTTGGGTGATTTAATAAACTAGTAATTGGTAAAACAAATATTATATTTTATTTAAAAAATATCGTTTTAGCTTTTTGGTATTAGTTTATAAAATTCCCATTATGATTTAATCATAAAACTCTTTGTCCTCGTAATGCGCTGGCATTATCGAAATACCTTTTTGAAGCAGCAGGTTGTTTGGAAAAATGATTTTTTCTCCTTCTTTTGTCTTTAGATTAACGTGAAAAGCACTGATATCCTCAATTTCTGCTTCGATAGGAAAGTCCTTATCATGAATTTTAATTGTATCACCAATTCTAAAAGGAAAAGAAAAAAACAAAATCATTCCTGAAGTAATATTGCTTAAAATCGACCATTGTGCAAACATTGCCACTCCAATTACGGTTGTAATAGAAGAAACTGTTATAAAGATATCTTTTGTTTCGACTCCCCAAATTACAATCAGGCTAATCGTTACCAATATGTTCATCAGGATATGAATATACTTGATAACGAGATTTGTTCGATGCTCTAATAATTGGCTTGTACTGGCGTAACGACGAATTAATTTTGCGATAATGACTCTTAATGCCGCTAAAGCAAAAAGTAGCACTATCGTAGTTAATATTTCGTGACTATATTCTTTTAAGGAAAACATAAATATTTTTTTTAAACTAAAGTACTCAAATATTCGTAAACTTTAGCTGTTGGCAAGCCCATAACATTTGTATAAGAGCCTTCGACTTTTGCAACTGCCATAAAACCAAACCATTCCTGAATACCATAAGCACCGGCTTTATCATAAGGTTTGTAGTTTTCTATGTAATATAGAATAGATTCGTCTGATAAATCATTAAAAGTAACTTTAGTAACGTCATTGATAACAGTCGAAGTAAAGCTTGTTCTAAAGCATACTGAGGTAAAAACTTCATGTGTGGCACCAGACATAGATTTGATCATTTCAAAAGCTTCTTCGGGACTTTTTGGTTTACCTAAAGCCTTGTTTTGATGCCAGACAATTGTATCGCTGGTTATTAAAATTTCATTTTCTTTTAATTCCCCATCAAAAGCACTGGCTTTTAGCGCTGCTAAATAATCCGTTATTTCAACCGCTTCCAGTTCCGGCGGATATATTTCTTCTATTTCTTTTAATCTAATTTCGAAATCAAGATCAAGGTCTTTAAAAAACTGCTGTCTGCGAGGTGATCCTGAAGCAAGAATTAAGGTATATTGTTTTAGTTTTTCTTTAAGCATTGTACTTGATGTTTAGGGGGACAATTAAAATAGTTAAGATTCCGAAAAACAAAATCAGTTTGAGGATGGTACTCAAATGATGAAAATCGTTTTTAGATTTTGCTGAAAATATTTTTACAATAAAATATAAAAGTGGTGCCAAAACAAAAGCAAAGGCATAAAATGTAGCAATATTAAGCTTGTTCTGAACGAAATATTTATTGATATAAAGCAAACATAAAAGAAACGGAATAACAGCAAGACCAATAGCAATTTTTGATGTTCTGCTAATTCCTATTGCAATTGGCAACGTATTCATTCCTTGATTATAATCGCCATTTACATCTTCTATATCTTTAATAATTTCGCGAAGAAAATTAATCAGAAAAGCAAATATCGCATAATCAGTTAAGATGGAAAATAAACTTGCCATTTGTGCCTGATTTTCATGATTAATTACCGGAAAAATATCAAAAACACCAATGATAAGAATACTCAATGCAAGCAATAATGCCACTACAAAATTACCTAAAATCATGATTTGCTTTAGGGTAGTAGCATAAAAATAAAGAAGAGAAGCAATTAGAATAAAAAGAGAAGCGAAGCTGGGCTTCATGATAATGTTCGATAAAATAAAACCAATGGCAACACCAGTAATATTAAGTCCTATGTAAATATTATAAGCTGCCGTTTCAGAAATACCTTTGTTAATTACTACATCTTCGGGTTTATTGATCGTATCAGCTGCAACACAATAAATACTATTAATAACATAACCCGCTGCCGCCAGTAAAACCGTACTCAAAATCAATAATCCGAATTGCCAGTCGTTTAAAGCAAGAGGTATATTTTGCTCTTTTAAAAATGCATAACGAAATAATGCCTGCATAAAAGCAAGCAGTATTAAGTTTCTATATCGAATGAGTTTTAGGAATTTCATTTTTTTTGAGGTTCTGGGTGGCTAAGTTGGTAATGGACTAAGTTTTTTTTTAAAAGATAAAAAAGGTTAAAAGAGGCAGAGTTACAAAGTTTTTTTTAGGTTTTCTTCGCTTAAGGTTTTACTGATCCACAAACAGTTTGTGTAATTTCAAACCTGAAACCCGAAACAATATTAACTTAATCGTGCTGCCCGTTAAAATATTCCATCCATTTTCCTTGTACTTTCATGACTTGTTCAATTACGTCACGCGCGGCACCTCTGCCACCTTTTACGTGAGATACATAACGGCAAATGTTCTTGATTTCAGGACTTGCATCTTGCGGACAAGTTGGCAATCCTACTAATTTCATTACATGAAAATCAGGAATATCGTCGCCCATATACAAAACCTGCTCAGGTTTAATGTTATATAAATCAGTGTATTCCTTAAAGGTTTTTACTTTGTCAGGAGTTCCTAAATGAATGTCTGTAATTCCTAAGTTTTTTAATCTAACACGCACACCTTCATTGCTTCCTCCGGAAATAATACATACGTTAAAACCACTTTCAACAGCTGCTTTCATCGCATAACCATCACGAATATTCATGGTACGAAGCATTTCTCCTTCGTTGGTTACAAAAACCGAACTGTCTGTAAGTACGCCATCAACATCAAAAACAAAAGTTGTGATGTCGTTCATTATCTCTTTAAAATGTTTTGCCATTATCTTGTATAGATTGTGTTAGTATTTTATAAATATTTTTTTGATTTTCTTTGGTTAAATACTCCAAATGCGCTTCTATTGTATTAGAATCATGACGTTTTGCAGGTCCTGTTTGAGCATCAACGGGATCGAGTGTATTTATTTTCTCTGCAGTTTCCTTAATTAAAGGTTTCAAAACTTCAAACGGAACCTGATGTTCTTCACAAATTTCCTGTCCTATTTGATATAAATGATTCGTGAAATTATTGACAAAAACCGCCGCAACGTGCAACGCTTTTCTCTGATCTGAATTAATTGCAAAAACAGCATTCGAAATACTTTTTGCAACAGTTTCTAAAACGCGAAAATCAAAAGTGTTTTCAGCCTCTAAACAAAGCGGAACTGTTGAGAAATCAATTTCTTTACTTTTAGAAAATGTCTGAAGTGGATAAAAAACACCTTTCCTGTTTTTTGAATCCAAAACATCAAGCGAAGCCGCACCCGAAGTATGGACGACAATTCGGTTTTGAAAAGGTAATTGTTTCGAAACGTCTGCAATAGCTTTATCAGAAACAGCAATAATGTATAAATCAGCCTCTTTTAGATCTTCAAAATCGTTTACAATTTTATCGAATTCTATCAGGGAAGCCAGTGTTTCCTTCTTTCTCGAAAATACCTGTACAATTTCAACAAGTTCACTTTTAGTGAAAGTTTTTATCAAATGTTGGGCAACATTCCCGGAACCAATTAACGTTATTCGAATCATAGCGCAAAATTAGCATTATTTTTTTTAAAGAGAATAGTCATAGTAAAGTTTAGCCACAGTTTGCGCAGATTAAATGTATTTTGACCCGATATTATTTTGTTAACGATATGCAAACACTGTTACAGAGCCAGATAGTAATTAAGCTTTGATTTCATAACGTGATGAAACAGCGTTCTATTATAAAGAACTTATAAATCTTCATCTAATAACAAAGTCTCTAATAAATATCACTCAATATTGGTTTGTAAAATTAAGCGTACATTTTTGCGAATTTAACTGTAATGCCGATTTGTTTTTTAGTTTTTATTAACAAAGTTCAAATATTGGAACTCAACATTTTTAAGTACTTTTGTGCCACTTTTATACAATGTAATTCCTCAAAAATGGATAAAAAAATATTCTCTTTTTTGTTTTCTACACGATTAATGTCTGTTCTTTTTTTAACATTTGCAATCGCAATGGGTGTTGGTACTTTTATCGAAAGTAAGTACAATACAGATACAGCCCGAATTTTAATTTATAATACCTGGTGGTTTGAAGCGATAATGGTGTTTTTTATGATCAATTTCTTCGGAAACATCAAACGCTACCAATTGCATAAAAAAGAAAAATGGGCAACGCTTATACTGCATCTTGCCTTTATTTTTATTCTTTTAGGAGCATTTATTACGCGTTACATCAGCTACGAAGGCATGATGCCAATTCGTGAAGGTGCTGCCGAAAACCAAGTGTACTCAGACAAAACATTCTTAACTGTTTTTGCAGACGGAGAATATAAAGGCGAAATGAAACGCAGATCTTTTGATAAAGCGTTATTGTTTTCACCTGTAACAAATAACAATTTTACACTTTCAGGTAAATTTGATGAAACTCCTTTTGAAGTGAGTTATGTTAATTATATTATGGGAGCAAAAGAAACGATAAAACCGGACCCAAAAGGGACTTTATACCTTAAACTTGTTGAAGCGGGTGCTGGCGGACGTGAAGAGCATTTCCTGAAAGAAGGAGAAGTTCAGAATATTCATAATGTATTATTTGCTTTGAATAAACCAACTGATGGCGCAATCAACATTAATACCACTGGTGATAAATATACTATTCAGACTCCTTTTGAAGGAGAGTTTATGAGAATGGCTGATAAATTAAAAGGTGCTGTTACCAAAGACAATGTACAGCCACTTATGATGCGTTCTTTATATAGTATTGGAGATATTAGAATTGTTTTCCCGGATCCTGCAGTAAGAGGAGTTGTAGATTATGAATCGAACAATGACTTTAAAGCAAAAACGCATCACGATGCCTTAATTGTAAAAATTAAAGCGGACGGTCAGGAAAAAGAAGTAAGACTTTTAGGTTCTAAAGGTAGTGTAGGGGAGCCACAAACTGTAAAAATTGGTAAAGTAGAGTATAGCTTGTTCTACGGAAGTAAAACATATATCCTGCCTTTTAAAATAAAATTAAATGATTTTATTGCAACAAAATATCCAGGAACAGAGAAAAGCTATTCCGCTTTTGAAAGTAAAGTAACTGTTCAGGATTCAACCGAAACTTTTGATGCTGACATTTATATGAACCACGTTTTAGATTATAAAGGATACAGATTTTTTCAATCTTCATTTGATCCGGACGAAAAAGGAACAGTATTGTCTGTAAATCACGATTTCTGGGGAACTTCTATTACTTATTTAGGATATTTTATGTTATACTTTGGTTTGATGGCGATTATGTTTACCAAACATTCACGTTTTGCTGATCTAAAACGCAAATTAGAGAATGTAAAAAAGAAGAAACTAATTACGATCCTGATTTTAATGCTAAGTTTTAGTGGTTTTGCTCAGGCGCCACACGTTCACACACCAGGTGATGATCATGATCACAATCATAATCATGCGCCTGCAGATCCTAACGATCATGCCAATCATGTAACTGCAGCGCCAAGCCAGAAACAAATAGATTCACTGTTGACGATTTACAAAGCTCCGGTAGAACATGCCGCTAAATTTGGCCGCCTGATTATTCAGGATGCCGGTGGTAGAATGAAACCTATTAACACTTTCTCATCTGAATTGTTGAGAAAAGTAAGCCAGAGCGATACGTATAACGGAATGAATTCTGATCAGGTTTTCTTGTCGATGACGCAATACGCTCAGGTTTGGATCCAGGTTCCGCTTATTTATTTAAATACAAAAGATGATAGTATTCGTAAAATCATTGGCGTAGACAGAAAAGCAAAACTGGTACCATTTGTAAAATTCTTTGATGAAAACGGAAATTACAAATTATCTCCTTATTTAGACGCGGCTTACAAAGCAGGGAATCCAAACAGTTTTGAAAAAGATTTTATCGAAACTGATAAAAAAGTAAATTTAATGGAATCTGCATTAAGCGGAAGTATTCTTAAAATTTTCCCGATTCCAAACGATCCAAACAATAAATGGATTTCTTATTTAGAACTGCAAAATGCAGGATTAAAAGGAATGGATTCTACTTATGTCAAGCAGATTTTACCAATGTATTTTAGTGCTTTGAACAACGGATCTATTTCAAGAGATTTTAAAACTGCTGATCATTTGGTAGAAAGTATTAATGGTTTTCAGAAGAAATTTGGAAGTAAAGTACGTCCAAGCGATAAAAAAATCGATCTTGAGATTGCTTATAATACGTATAACATTTTACCAAAGATGTTCTATTGGTATTCTCTTGCCGGAATTTTTATGTTGATTTTTACCTTGTTTAATGTTTTCTTCGATAAAAAGTTTTTACGCATAACAGTAAACGGTTTTCATGTATTAATCGGGATAATATTTGCATTTCATACAGTCGCATTAATAGCCCGCTGGTACATTTCAGGTCACGCACCTTGGAGTAATGCTTACGAAGCAATTGTGTATGTAGCATGGGCAACGATGTTCTTTGGGTTAGCTTTCGACAGAAAATCAAAACTTACCGTTGCATCAGCAGCATTTGTTACTTCTATGATCTTCATGGCAGCAAACGCAAACTGGATCGATCCTGAAATCGCAAACCTGCAGCCGGTTTTGAACTCTTATTGGTTAATGATTCACGTAGCAGTAATTGTAGCAAGTTACGGACCATTTGCATTGGGAATGATTTTAGGTTTTGTATCGTTGATACTGATCTTCTTTACCAACGAGAAAAACAAAGCCAAAATGGATTTGAATATCAAAGAAATTACGTACATCAACGAGATGGCCTTGACGATTGGTCTGATCATGTTGTCTATTGGTAACTTTCTTGGAGGACAATGGGCCAACGAAAGTTGGGGACGTTACTGGGGATGGGATCCAAAAGAAACATGGGCTTTAATTTCGATTATGGTGTATGCCTTTGTAATTCACGCTCGTTTTGTTCCTTCGTTAAGAGGACAATGGTTCTTTAATTTAATGAGTATGTACGCTTTTGTTTCAATTTTGTTTACCTATTACGGAGTAAACTTTCACTTGGTAGGATTACACTCATATGCAAGTGGAGACGCACATTCATTGAGCTGGACCTGGTATTCATTAGGAACTATTTCGCTTATTGGAATCCTGACCTATCCAAAATACCGCAAGTATTATAAAAAGAAAAAATAAGTAAATAAGGAGTTTTATTAATTCGTAAAAAAGGTTCAACTTAACGGTTGAACCTTTTTTTTAGATTAAAATTTGCCTCTTATAAAATAAGAAAACATTTAGGATTTGTTATTTTTGATCCTATGATTTAAAAGTCATTAAAGTTATGATAAAAGATATCGCAGAAAAATTATTAGGACGCTCACTAACCAATAAAGATGGTTTTGATAGCGACACAATCCATAAAACAGAAATTAAATTAGGGCAAAAAATTCCAGTTGCCTTAAAAGAGTTTTATCTGGCTGTGGGAAAACTGGATATTTTCATGTCTTCATTTCAACGTTTTATTCAACCTGAAGATTTATTTTTTGAAGATGAAAAATTAGTCTTTTTAGAAGAAAATCAAGGGGTATGTTATTGGGGGATTAGTTTAGAAAGCCCGGACGGGAATCCTTTAGTTTTTCAAATTCAAAATGCAGAAGATGCTAAATGGCACTCTGAGGAAATTTTACTTTCTCATTTCATAGAAATGATCTTATACGGCCAATGTGCAGAAGGAGGATATGAATTTTCAGGAGCGATCTATGATATGGATCAGGATGAATTATTAGAATTTTTGGAAGAAATAAAAACAAAAGACTGGCAAAAAGTCGTGGACCATAATAATTGGATTATCTATGAGAATAACAGAAAATTAATATGGTACTATACTGACAATCAGGGAAATTTATCTGAAGATTATCCTTTGTTTGTTTCTATTCCAACAAAATCAGATTTATTGGAAATGGAAGAAGAATTTGGTTTTTCTGACCTGGATTAAATAATAATAATAATAACCCGTTGGGTGCAATTAAGTTAAAAATACAAACCGTATAAATTAGAACGCGGATAAAACAGATTTGCTTTGCAAAACGCAGATTTTTATATAGAATTTAAAAAAGATCCGTTTAAATCCGTGTCTTCGTGATAACGAATCCGTCAAATCCGCGTCGAAATATATGTTTTTTTAATTACACCCAACGGGTTAATAATAATAAAAGGTTCAGCTGTCAAGTTGAACCTTTGTCGTTTTTATCAATAGAAATTTGAAACTTTCACATTAGGAGCTATTTCCTGCTATTCGTTCCAATCTTTTGCTTTTTAAAGAAAAAAGCAAAAGGATTTCCACTACTATCAGGGCTAGGATATTCGTTTTTATAATACCATATTAAAAGTAAAGAAATAAAACAAAACCTGTAAAATAAAGCCAGTAGCTAATACTGATTAAAAATAAAAATGCCATCTTTTGAACATAGCAAACGGTTTTAACCGTTTGAAGGTATTATATGAATAACACATAATAATAAATTACATTATCATAATCCGCATCCTTTTGAAACCTCGGACTATAGTTCAATGTCATTAAGTTAAGGAATTAGTAAAAAGACAGAGAAGTAATAGCAAAGTTTGTCATCTCGACCAAGGAGAGATCGCACTAGTATTTGCTTTCAGATATTCGCCAATCTTTATAGAGTTACGAGTGTGATTTACTGCGTCTGTTCACTATCGCTCGGCTCTATCGGCCGAATGAAAGATTGTGTTTAAACTTTGCGCCTTTGTGCGATTAATTTTATTTACTAAAAAGCCTAACCTAATGACATTGGGCAATAGTTGAATACGAAAGAACCAAAATCTAAAAAAAAACTTAGCAACTTAAACTCTCAGAGCCTTAGAATCTCTTACAAAAAATATCTCTTCCTAAACCAATAAGCAACATTTACCAAAGCTATCAAAGCAGGAACTTCGACTAAAGGACCAATAACACCTGCGAATGCCTGACCACTATTAATACCAAAAACACCAATAGCAACGGCAATTGCCAATTCAAAATTATTTCCGGTAGCCGTAAAAGCAATTGCAGTACTTTTAGAATAATCAGCACCAAAATACTTTCCGGTAAAAAAGCTAATCACAAACATTAATCCAAAATAGAGCATTAATGGAATTGCAATCCGAATCACGTCCATCGGAATCTCAACAATTAATTCTCCTTTTAAACTAAACATGAGAACAATAGTAAATAATAATGCAATTAAAGTAACAGGAGAAATAAATGGAATGTATTTATTTTGAAACCAATTTTCACCTTTAAGTTTTATTAATCCGTAACGGCTTATAATTCCAAGTGCAAACGGAATCCCTAAATAAATTCCAACACTTTCTGCGATCTGAAAAATGCTAATAGTAACATTGAAACCTGTATATCCAAAATAGGGTGGCAGGACAGTGATAAATATATAAGCGTAAACACTATAAAGTAAAACCTGAAAAATACTGTTTAAAGCAATTAAGCCGGCAGCATATTCCCGGTTTCCATCTGCTAAATCATTCCAGACTACAACCATTGCAATACAACGCGCTAAGCCAATCAAGATTAACCCGATCATATATTCAGGATAATCTTTTAAAAATAAGAGCGCTAAAGCAAACATTAAAATTGGTCCAATAATCCAGTTTAAAAATAAAGAAGCACCCAATACTTTCGTATTTTTAAAAACTTCTCCCATTTTTTCGTACTTCACTTTTGCTATTGGAGGATACATCATCAAAATTAGTCCAATAGCCAACGGAATATTAGTTGTACCGTTGGAAAACGAATTAATGAAATTTCCGCTTGATGGAAAAAAGTAACCAATCGAAACACCAATAGCCATGGCGATAAAAATCCAAAGCGTTAGAAAACGATCAAGAAAACTTAATTTTTTTCTTTCCGCTACAGGATAGCAATGATTAACAGTCATATTATTTTTTTATTTGAGAGAAAACATAAAACATTTCAGTGGCAATTTGCAAACTGCGTTCCTGATATTTTTCGGTTTGTTCAATAGTATTATCAAAATCTTTTGGATCTTCATAAGTAATCGCAATTCTTTTTTCTGCCCCAGTTATAAAAGGACAGCCGCCATCAGCCTGAGAACAGGTCATGATAGCGGCAAATCTATTTTGAGGATTAAAATCATCATCATAAGTTTTGGAAAAAACTATAACCGGAATTTCATTTTCAGAGAACTTTATCATGTAAACAGGATTATTTCCTTCAGAAAGCACCTTAATTTTAAAACCTGATTTTTCTAATGTTTCAGTAACTTTAGGAAATAACGCAGTAGCTTCGGTTCCGCCAGAATAGCAAAAAATATTTCCAATTCCGTAATAATGAGCCGCGGTTTGCGCCCAAACTTGTGCTAAGTGGCTTCTTCTCGAATTATGTGTACAAATTAAATTCAACCTGATTTCTTGTTGATAGTCAAATTTCGACTGAACAAACTCAACAAGTGGCTGCAATGTATCTTTACGATCTTTAGAAATTACTGTAAAATCAAAAGACAAAACTAAAGATTGAATTTTTGGAAATAAAGGGTTCTGATCCTGCATTTTATAATCTTTTAAAATTTAACAACAACTTCCTCCAGGTGTGCAGGAATTAGCATCATCCGTATTTAATTGAGTCAGTTTAAGTTTTGGTTTTTCAGACGGAATTCCGCATTGATCCATAGCCAGACAAGCTGTAGTTTTATTTAATAACAGAAAATCCTTTCCGTTAAAACCCAGATCATATTTGCCAATGGTATTATTCTGATATTCGACTTCTATTTCAAAATCTTCAATTCCCAAAACTTTTTCAGACAGTTCTATAATATGTACTAATTTTTTAGGTTTTAAACGATGTTCGTAATCGTTTGCATCCCAAAGCTGAAAGTTCACTACAGTTTCTTTACGTACAACTCCGCCACAATCGATAAAGTTTTTGGTCACCAAACCTACTTCGGTTACGTGAAAATATTCCGGAACAAAGTTTCCATCCGGTAATTGAAAATTTACTGCTTCAACAGTAGTAAGTATGTTTTTAATTTCTGAAAGTTTCATAATAATTTATTTTAATGGTTAACAACATTCGTTTTTTCTTTTTTCTAAATGAAGGTCTATTTGCGTAAAGAAAACTTTGATTTTTTCAAAGCCAACTTCGTTAATGCAGTAACATATCGCATTTCCTTCAATATTTCCTTTTATGAGTCCTGCATTCTTTAATTCTTTTAAATGCTGAGAAACTGTTGGCTGCGAAAGCGGTAATTCGTTTACGATATCGCCGCAAATACAGGTATTTACCTTAAGCAAATATTCTATAATGGCAATTCTTGCCGGATGCCCCAATGCTTTCGTCAAAATAGCCAACTCGTTTTGTTTCTCTGTAAAGTGATCTGATTTTGTAGCCCCCATCGTTTTATTTTTATATTGCAATATTACGATATAGATTGAAGTAAAAAAAGAAAAAAAATGTTATAATTTTGTTATTTAAGAATATTTTAAAAAAGTCTACCGGTCACTATCAGTATAATAGCCATGATTATTAAAAAACAAATTAAAAAAATGATGTGACTTAATACCGATAAAAAGAATGCTTTGATTTTTGATATTTTATTAAAAAATTGAATATTAGTCCACATTGTCAGGACAATATCAATTGCATAAATAAAACTTGTAGCCTTTTGAATTTCAGGTGTTCCATTATAATAGATCAGCAACGGAAATAATAAGAGATGTGAAAAAAGCTTTTGAGAAGCCTTAAAAGTATTCAGAACAAAAAGTTCGACAAAATTATAGCCTTGCTTTCTAAAACAAATATAAGTTCCTATGGTAAACAAAGGAATTATAGCAATTGTTATCCATGAAAAATGCGTAGACATCCATTCGTTGAATTTATTATAATTAAAATCATTATTTGCTGTATTTGATAATGAATTAATATTAAAGTAGTGATACAGAACACCGTAAAGTGTAGCTAAAATTACTACCAGAGACAAAGGTTTAAAGTGATTCACTCTCTTTCCTTCGATAAATTCCCTGACAGAATCTCCGGGCCTTGTAAATAATTGCTTTAAAGAATAAAGAATCCCTTTGTCAAAATACAATAAGCCATGCTGTATATCATGCCATAAAAAATGCCCATTTATTTTATGCGTTTCTGCAGGCTGGCCACAATTATTACAATAATGCCCTTTGTAAGTTTGATGGCAATTTTTACAGATGATCTCCATTCTCAGTTATATTTTATTTGATTGTGCTTTTTGCAAATCCTTGAGGATACATAATCGCAAGTAAAACAATAATGAGTAAAAAATTATATTCCATACCGTTTCTTCCGCCGCCAACAACAAACCAGCCTTCTTGAAAATGAACGAGTATAATTCCCATTATCAGTACAAAAATAGTTACAAATCCGGCAAGCTTAATATATTTATTCAAAACTAAAAGTATTGCCACTATAATATGCGACAATTTAATTAGCCAGGCGATAACAACACCAAAAGGAGCAAAACCAATCTGGTTGAGATATAAATTCCCAAAATCATTAATTCCGTTATTAAATATCCCCAAAACAGAGTGGGAGAGAAGAATAATAGCAACTGCAAGTCGTAAAATCAAAGTTCCGTTCATGATTTAACTGGTTTTGGTTTAGTGGTAGTTATCTGTATTAAAAATAATAAAAAAGCGCATATTAAAATAAATTAATATGCGCTCAGATATTTATGCTAAATTTAGTTTTAAACTTTTCCTAATGTATACAATTGCGTCATTGTAGGAGTTAAACTTCCTCCTGCAGGTTCAAGAGTAATACCAAAAGCTTCTGCTGAATCTGTTTGGCTTACTGCAAATATTTTTTGATTATTTCCTTCAAAATTATCCAGTAAACCAATACTTGTTGGCGTAAGAACAGGACTTAATTTTAAAGACCAAACCTGATATACCATTCCTTTTGGAGGTGTTGGTAAACCCGCCGCATCAATATAAGTGGTTTTCGTCTCCTTGTTCCAATATACTTTTGCAAATGAATTAGGAGAAACTGCCTGACCACCAAGTGTTACGCCAGTATTTTTAATGTCTCTAACAATTGTTAAGTTTTTTTCCGTTTCCTTATTTTGCTGGTCTAAGAAAGCATATTCTCTCTCGATTTTATTTTTCTCCGTACCAACAGCACTGATCACTTCTTTTGTTTTTGTAAGCTCTAATGTCTGATATCCAAGGCCTAAAAGCAACAATACAGCCGCAGCCCAACCCACATATTGAGACCAGTTTGATGCTGGTTTCATATCGACAACCTTGCCATGTTTGAGTTCTAAACGAGCTTTTATCTTTTCGAAATTAGCTACCGAATGAAAAGGCGAAAAACTTGACGATAAAGCGACAATCGCTTTTTCTATCGAAATAATTTCCTGATCAACTTCAACATTCTTTTTAGCTACTTCGGCTATTTCCAGATTTTCAGTTTCGGTCAATAAACCGTAAACATATAATTCCAGAATTCCTGATTCTATATATTCTTGTGCTTCCATTATATTTTTAAATAATTACGTAAATCGTTAATACAGTTTCTGTTTTGCGTTTTGATAGTTCCCAATGGCATTGCCAATTCTTCTGAAGCTTCTTGTTGGGTATATCCTTTAAAAAATAATAAATCAATAATCTCAATACATTTTGGTTTCAATTTTTTTACAAATTCCTGAATTCCAATTGTATCAATTCTATTAGTAAGTTTATTACTGTCGTCTAACAGATTTACGAAATTATCTGAAGAAAGGTTTTTTTGACTGTTATTAAAATTTTTAGATCTTAATTTATCGATAGACGTATTTCGGGCAATATTAAGGATCCAGGTATAAAATCGACCTTTACTCTCGTTATAAGAATCAATGTTTTTCCAGATTTTGACAAAAACTTCCTGCAAAACATCTTCTGCCTCTTCACGGTTTTTTATAAGAACATTGATGACCGAAAACAAACTTTTTGAGTACATATCGTACAAATGGGTAAAAGCTCTTTCGTCTTTCTTGTAAATTAAAACTAATAATTCTTCCTGACTCATAGATGTGGATTTTTAAGCTTAAACAAAATTTTCAAGTATATAATGTGTAACCTGAGATAAAGATAATTTATTTTTTCTTGAAAAATAGAATTTTTTTAACAGGCTTAAACCTAGGAAAATAAAGCATTTAAAATAAATATTGCTTTTTTTTTCATTTTTTGAAAACCAAAAGTAGTCCAGTTACGTAAATGCTATTATAACATCACATAATAATTTTGAAAAATAGCAGAAGGAAAGAAAACAACCTCAAATTTTAAAATATGGAGGTGTTTATCATGATGAGAGAGCATAAAATTTATTATCAATCAGATAATAAAAAAGTAAAACAAATCTCAATAAATAAAATTTCAGCGTCATGACTAAGATAAATAATTTAAAAATATTGGTTGTTGGTTTAACGACCGTTCTTGCATTAACAAGCTTTACTGGTAATGATTTCAAAAATAATATTGTAAAAAATAAATATTCAAATTTTAATCAGGTAGGTTAAAATAAAAAAATAGTTGGTGTCTCCGGACTTCCAAACTGAAAATGAATAGAATATTAAATGCCCAATTTACACTCATAATAATAAACGCCAATAAAAAAGATTAGATAAGATATATATTAAGGTTATATGATTCTAAAAATAATTTTCAGTATAAACAGAGAGACATCAACTATAATTTTAACTAACAGAATAAAATAAAAAACAACAATTAATTCATGGTTTGATTTGTTTGTATGGGGGGAAGCCTAGCGTCTGATTAACGCTAGGCTTCAATTTTTTATTTAACTTTTGTTTAATAAAAATAAAGCAATCAAAGTATTTAAAGAAAACGGATTTTAACTAATTTTATAAAAAATTAAACGATGAAAAAAATAGCATTAATAGCTTTTGGGGCAGTCTTATTGTTAAGCTCGCAACTTCAGGCTCAAACGAGTAAAAATAAAGTATCTAAAACAGATAAGGTCATGGCAAAAGAAAACATCTACCAATTTAAGGTTCAGGATTTATCAGGAGATACATTCGATTTCGCTTCTTTAAAAGGTAAAAAAGTAATGATTGTAAACACAGCTTCAAAATGCGGTTTAACACCTCAATACAAAGATCTTGAAGCAATTTACAAAGAATACAAGGACAAAGGTTTTGTAATTGTAGGTTTTCCTGCTAATAATTTTGCCTCGCAAGAACCGGGAACAAACAAAGAAATCGAAACATTCTGCCAGCAAAATTACGGTGTAACATTCCCAATGATGGATAAAGTTTCTGTAAAAGGAGATGATATGTGCGAAGTATATAAATTCCTGACGCAAAAATCTAAAAATGGTTTACAGGATTCTGAAGTTGAATGGAACTTTCAGAAATACCTAATCAACGAAAAGGGCGAATTGGTTAAAGTAATTAAACCAAGAACTTTAGTTACAGAACCTGAAGTAATCAATTGGATAAAAAGTTAATTAATAACTATCTCAACCAAAAAATCCACAAATTTGAATTTTCAAGTTTGTGGATTTTTTTTAGTTATGCTAATTTTTTAGCATATTTAAGATGAATCAATATGAAAACCTGTGGAGAGGAAAAAATTTACCGCAAAGAACGCTAAGTTTTTTTACTCTGGGCTTTTATAAAATTGTAAAGTTCACAAAGCTTTGTATTAACTTAGTTTTGCGAACTCCATTGCGCATTTACAATAATGTATTTATATAGATTTTATCATAATCTTGTCATTTCTACGAAGGAGACCTGCGTGATAGCGAACAGACGCAGTAAATCATACTAGCTGATCGATAAAGATTAGCGTTTTTGGAGATAGAGTTTCTTGTATTAAAAATGAGAATAAAACCCGCGTCCATCAGTATTTTCGTATAAGCGAATCCGTATCATCCGCGTGCCATCCTACTATCTCAATATCAATTGCATGAAGACTAAGTCAAGCCAGTGATCAAATTTATAACCAACCTCACGAATAGTTCCTGTTGCAACAAAACCAAATCTTTCGTGAAAAGCGATACTGCCTGCATTATCAGCGTCGATAGCGCCAATCATTACGTGATAACCTTGTTCTTTTGCCAGACGAATCAATTCCGTCAATAGTTTCGACCCAATACCTTTTCCTATGATATTATCAACTACATAAACGGAATGTTCGATTGTGTATTGATAACCAATTTTTTCACGAAATTGACCATAACTCCCAAAACCAACCACTTCTTTATCTAACTCAGCAACGACAACGGGAAGATTTTTAGCTGTTTTATCTTCAAACCATTTTGTTTGTATATCAAGAGTTTGAATGTCATAATTATAATTTGCAGTTGTATGTATAATTGAATGATTTACAATTTCTAAGATTTTTTCTAAGTCGTTAGTTGTTGCCGGTCTAAGTATTACGTTCATGGTTTTTTTGATAGTTTTTTGCTGCCAATACACAAATTAGTTAGCAAAATTAATTCGTGTATTCATAGCTATTTTAATTGTTGTTTTTTTTAAATTTTACTTGGCACAGTACGCTTTGGGATAATTATTGAAATTCAATCCTATTTCTTATTGAGTTCTGCTAATAAATCATCTGCATCTTTAGTGCCCCAGCCCATTTCGGTACCAATAACCTTAGCATCTTTGGCATACTTTAAAGCTGATTTTTTATCTTTTATCTTATTGTAAAGTCTTGCCAAAAGTAAATTCCCATCATAAGAATCGTTTAACTCTATAGAGTGTTTTACCCACGAAATAGCCTTTTTCAATGCTTCAGCATCTGAAATATGTTTCAAATACGTTTGTCCGATATCCTTAAGAAAACTGGCATCATTCCAAACTAACTTTTCTGTATTTTCCAGCGTCACTTTTTTATAAAAGTCCCATTTTTCAGTTCTTTCTGCTAAAGTCAAATCAAACTTAAAAACGAGAGAATCTGTTTTTTGCAAGCGAATAGATTTTACTATTTCTCTTTGTTTATAATAGTTTATCGTATCTAAATTATCAACATAAGGACGGAGAGACTCATTAACGATACTTTCGATTTTGCGATCAATACGATTTTGAGAAGCTACCGCCGCAAAATCCTTTTGGTGATTCAAAACATATTGAAATTCTCTTGATTTAATATCCGTGACTCCGTTTGCAATCACGCGCCAGTTCAATTCGCTAACCAACTGAGCATCTGATTGTGTATTTAGGTAAATATGAGTCGGAATAGACAAATCAGTACGATCTTTTCCTTTTTTCAATGTATTTAAATAGGCGAAAAATTTGTTTGAATTACCTGGATCTGCAAGAAACTCTTTTTCTAAATAAGGCAATTGCATTCTTGAATTCAAAGCATAATTAGCTTCGGTCAGAAAATCTGCTTTTTTTGATTCTCCTTTTAAAGCATATAAAAGCGTTTCAGTTTTTGGATCTATAAATAAAAATGTAGGCAATGATTTAGTATTGTACTTATCTTTTAGCGCAATTCCTTCTTCTTTTTCTACATTTTTCCAAACGCAAACGTAATTTTTATTTAAAAAATCCATTACTGAAGGATCACTAAATACTTCTTTTTTCATTTGGTTACAATGTGGGCACCAATCAGCATAAAGCATTACAAAAAGAGGTTTTCCCTGAATTTTTGCATTTTCTATCGCTGTTTTATACGGTACATCAACTGGAACAAACTGATTTTGAGAGTTTGCGATTTGCAAGGAAAGACAAAGAAAAAATAGGTAGAAGAAACGCATATCGAGTTTATTTTATTAAAAAATCTGTTTTACAAATATATCCCCTTTTTCTAAAAACAGCCTTAATATCTTCCTATTTATAAGTTAAATCCACCGCGAAGTTTGTAACTTTGTAGTATCAAAAAGAAATCTTTGACTTTTAGATTTCTTTACAATAGTAATACGACATAATAATGATTTACCCCAAAATAGCGCTTGCTCAAAGCATTATCGAAATTTGTTCAGCAAAAGGAATCACCAATATTATAATTTCTCCGGGATCAAGAAACGCACCTTTAACGATAGGATTTGCTCAAAATCCTGATTTTAAATGTTACAGCATCGCTGACGAACGCTGTGCAGCTTTTTTTGCACTGGGAATTGCACAACAAACCAAATTGCCAACTGCAATTGTTTGTACCTCAGGATCTGCATTGTTGAACTATTATCCTGCTGTAGCAGAAGCATTTTACAGCCAGATACCATTAATCGTGATTTCTGCAGATCGTCCTCAAAGCAAGATTGATATTGGCGACGGGCAAACGATTCGTCAGGAGAATGTTTTTCAGAACCATTCTGTTTTCAATGCTAATTTGACCGAAGATGCTTCTGTTGAAAATGATTTAAAAATCAATAAAGCAATCGAAACCGCTATTCTTCAAAAAGGTCCGGTTCATATTAATGCTCCATTCGAAGAACCATTATACGAAATGGTTGATAGACTTTCTGTACAATCAAAAATCACACATTCGGAGGAAATTATAGGTACAAAAATTATCGAAAATTTAGAAGATTTTACTTCACTTTGGAATTCAGCCAAAAGAAAGCTTGTTCTTGTTGGCGTTGATGAAGCAAATAGTATTGATCAGGAAACAATAGATAACTTAGCCCATGATCCGTCAATTGTTGTATTGACAGAAACAACATCAAATTTGCATCATCCAAGTTTTATTAATAGTATAGATACTTTAATTACGCCATTTGATGATGCTGATTTTAAAGCTTTTCAGCCGGAAATTTTAATTACTTTTGGCGGAATGATCGTTTCTAAACGAATCAAGGCATTTTTACGAAAATACAAACCAAAAGAACATTGGCATATTGATACTTTGCGCGCATATGACACTTTTAGTGCTTTAACGCAGCATTTTGTGATGCAGCCCAATGATTTTTTCAAAGAATTGCTTGCTAAAACCGCTTTTACAGAAAGTACTTATTTTGCCGAAACAGATAAAATTTATGAGTTAAGAAAAATTCGAAGAAACGAATATCTTAGTAAAATTCAGTTTTCAGATTTCAAAGTTTTCGAAAAAGTAATTGAGAGTTTACCTATACAAAGTCAATTGCAAATTAGTAATAGTTCTGCAATTCGTTATGCTCAATTAATAGATATCGATCCGTCTATAGAAGTTTTTTGCAACAGAGGAACAAGTGGTATTGACGGAAGTACATCAACGGCTATCGGTTCTGCTGTTGGAAGTGGAAAACAAACTGTATTTATTACCGGAGATATTGGTTTTCTCTACGACAGCAATGCCTTGTGGAATTCTTATATTCCTGAAAATTTCAAAATTATTTTAATTAATAATGGAGGAGGAGGCATTTTTAGAATTCTTCCGGGACATGAAGAGAAGCCCGTTTTTAATACTTTTTTCGAAACTTCTCATAACTTAACAGCTGAACATTTGGCTAAGATGTATCAGATGAATTATTTTTCGGCAACTAATGAAGATTCTCTAACCAGGAATATCGAAGCGTTATACGAAGCGAATGATAAACCGTGTATCTTAGAAATTTTTACACCAACTTTTGAAAATGATGTTGTTCTAAAACAATATTTTAAAGAGCTAACGTAAGATTTTATATTACAATACAGAAAATATCAGAGTATATTTCTATAATAAAAAAAGCGCCTATTGGCGCTTTTATATTTTATACTTAACGAATTGGAATAGGGAATACAGGTAAACTTGCGTGTCCTAAAGCATCAACCGCTTGAACAGCAAAAAAGTAATTATCTTTAGAATAGGGTATTTCTGCCTTTGTATCTTTTACAAAAAAAGTTTTTTCCCAATGAGACGATGCCGTTTCTCTCATCAAAATTTGATAGCCAAATTGTGCTTTTTCATCAGGAGCATTCCAGGACAGAGTCGAAGAATTAGAAAGGTTTTTAACTTCTATACCTACATTAATCGGTGCTTTTGGTGACGATGCTAAGTTGGCTAAAGTGGCTAAATTAGAACAGGTGTTTTTTCTTAGATAATCAAAATCCATAAATTCAACGAGATCACCATATTTAATGCCGTTTTCTGTTCTTAGATCCTGATGCTGATGATCGAAATTTTCATTCATTTCACAAAAACGAACCGCTGTGAAACCATTCTGGCTGAATGGTGTATGATCGCCACCACGCAAAAAACGGTCATTTCTATATACTAATTTCACAGTCAATTGATCTACATATTGTTCTGTAGCAGTTTTGATATAACGCGCCAATAATCTCGACGGACTATCATTATCACGATTTGTTGCTTTACGCATTTTAGCCTCCTCTTCAGTCTCTATGAACGGAATTGTCTCACTAAAAACTCTTATTTGCGTGTTATCTCTCAAATTTGTTCCGCTTGACAGACTATTTCCAATCATATCATTGTTTAGCATTGCAATGACATTCCAATTTGCTGCTTTGGCTGTTTCTGCAAGATGACGAGCACCAATAAGACCTTGTTCTTCACCGACTACAGCAACAAAGATAATCGTAGCAGAAAATGCTCTTTTACTCATTACTTTAGCCAGTTCCATTACAGCAGCAACTCCTGACGCATCATCATTTGCACCCGGAGCATCTGATTTTATATTCATAACGTCTGAAACCCTGGAATCAAGATGTCCGCTTATAATAAGGACACGATTGTCATTTGGATCAGTTCCTTTTAAGGTTGCCATTACATTACCAAGCTCACTGTCTTTATTGATACGTTTTCCATCTGCTTTTACAGTAAAATAATCAATTGTAGCAGTTAATCTTCCGTTAGACTCTAAAGCATATTTGTCAAACTCAGATTTCACCCATTGCTGTGCGGCGCCAATTCCTTTAGTTTTACTTTTAGTATCACTTAGTGTATGCCTTGTTCCAAAAGAGACTAGCTTACGAACAGTCGCTTCCAGATTTTCGGCTTTAATTTCGGTTATCATTTTTTTTATCTCCGGATCTTCGGCAACTTGAGAAAGGGCAATCTGAGTAAAAAACAGAAAAGCAAAAACAGAATAAAAAAGAGGTTTTTTCATTGATTTGGAATTAATTTTAGATGCTCAAATTTAATTAAAAAAAGAGAAATCCGAAAAAAGATCTTTCTTCATTATTTATGCAAAACATTTTTCGTCGTACCATTTTCAAACTTCGTACATTTGCACTTTAAAAACTCAGCTACTTTTTAGCTTAGAATCTCAAGAATATGATTGAAATAGGAAAATACAATACCCTTACTATATTACGTGATACCAAAGTTGGTTTATTTTTAGGAAATCCTGAAGAAGATCCGGAAGGGATTCACGATATTTTATTACCCAATAAATACGTTCCCAATGAATTTGAAATAGGCGAGGAATTAATCGTCTTTGTTTATTTGGACCACGAACAACGCCCGGTCGCAACAACACTTGAACCTTATATTTTATTGAATGAATTTGCTCTTTTAAGAGTGAATTACACCAATCAGGTTGGTGCTTTTATGGACTGGGGAATGGAAAAAGATATTCTCGTTCCGTTCAAGGAACAAGCCCGCCCTATGGAAAAAGGAAAACGTTACCTCGTTTACCTTTACATGGACGAAAAAACCAATCGTTTGGTAGCTTCAAGTAAATTGAATCAATTTTTAAGCAATGAAAACCTGACGGTTGAAAAAGGAGAAGAAGTTGATTTGATCGTTTCGCATATTACCGAATTAGGTATCAATGTGATTATCAATGAGCAGCACAAAGGATTGTTGTACAAAGACGAAGTTTACGATGACGCGATCAGAACCGGAGACAGAATGATAGGATTTATAAAAAATATTCGTCCTGACAATAAAATAGATGTGGCTTTGCAAGTACAAGGTTATCAGAGTATTGAACCAAACGCAGAGAAGATACTAGACGAATTAAGAGCCAATCGCGGTTTTTTACGTCTAAATGACGCTTCGCACCCGGAAGATATTAAAACAGTTCTGAAAATGAGTAAAAAGACTTTCAAAAAAGCGATTGGAGCTTTATATAAAGACAAACTCATTGAAATTAAAGACGATGGGATTTATCTTGTAAAAGAAAACAATTAAAAAGATTAAAATTCCAAAATAAAAAAATTCCAAATTCCAATACGAGACGTACATATGGAATTTGGAATTTTTTTATTTTGGAATTTATTTGCATCACATTTAAAACATAGCCCGAGGTTTCAACCTTGGGAACGGGTTATGATAAAATATTGTCCAAACGGTTTAAACCGTTCGCTATGCTTGTATTTACTGAGAAAAAGATTAAGCGAGGTTTGCTTGATCAGAGTAACTAGTATTTAAGATCAAATTCCAATAATAACGATTATATTGGAATTTGGAAATTTTTTATTTTGGAATTTATTTGCATCACATTTAAAACATAGCCCGAGGTTTCAACCTTGGGAACGGGTTATGCTAAAATATTGTGTCCAAACGGTTGAAACCGTTCGCTATGTTTGTATTTGTTGAGAAAAATATTAAACAAGATTTACTTGACCAGTTTAACTAGTATTTGAACACAAATCCCAATATTAACGCTTACATTGGAATTTGGAATTTAAAAAATTTGGAATTTATTTAAAACATAGCCCGAGGTTTCAACCTTGGGGACGGGTTATGCTAAGATATTATGTTCAAACGGTTGAAACCGTTCGCTATGTTGTATTTGCTGATAAAAACATTAAATGATATTTACTTGATCAGTTTAACTAGTACTTTATCTCAAATTCCAATATTAACGCTTACATTGGAATTTGGAATTTAAAAAATTTGGAATTTATTTAAATCATAGCCCGAGGTTTCAACCTTGGGGACGGGTTGTGCTAAAATATTGTGTCCAAATGGTTGAAACCGTTCGCTATGTTGTATTTGCTGAGAAAAAGATTAAGCGAGGTTTGCTTAATCAGAGTAACTAGTATTTGAAATCAAATTCCAATATAAACGTTCATATTGGAATTTGGAGTTTTAACTAATAACAGGAAAGGCTACTCATTACAAGTAGCCTTTCCCTTTTTATTCTAGTTTTAAAAAAAAATTGTAATTAAAAAAAAACAGAAATAAAATAAATTCGAATCCATTCAAAAAATAACAGCTTTAAAAATTTTAGAAATTACTTCCTGAATCGGTATGTCTTTAAACAATCTATACATTCATATTAAAAGCGAAACATCAAGTTCACGGTTGTCCATTTGGTTTGATAAAATAACTTATAGAAAGTTTTAGTTAGCATTTTTTCCTCTTTTCGTAATCAATTATATACTAATTACTAAACAATTCCAGCATTTAACCTTAGGTGTTACTTTCTCCTTTTCGAAGTTTCAACAAATGAATAAATCATTTGCTCATTATTTAAGGGTTTACTAATAAAAACCGTAAAAAAATGAGCGACAAATTTTTTAAATTTTCTCAAAAAAATCATTTTTTAGGTTAATAAATCAGTGAAAGAAAATCAATCTAAAATCGACGAAATAAAATGTATCTCATTGATTTCTAGGGTGTAAAATTACTTATTATTTTTCGAAACTAATGTTAAAAAATGTTATTTTTTGTCGGCAGGCACCAATTGTTAACATTAGAAGTCATTTTCTCACAGACTTAAATTAAATTGAGTAGGTAAAAATATAAAAATGCTTTATTTTTACACTATAATTATTTAAAATAAAACAAATAGAAATGGATTGGATAACTGCCAGAGAATTTGAAGATATAACTTATAAAAAATGTAACGGGGTTGCAAGAATTGCTTTCAACAGACCAAATGTTAGAAATGCTTTTCGTCCTAAAACAACTTCAGAATTATACCAGGCTTTTTACGATGCACAAGAAGATACTTCGATAGGAGTAGTGTTGCTTTCGGCAGAAGGGCCATCGACTAAAGATGGTGTTTATTCTTTTTGCAGCGGAGGCGATCAAAATGCTCGCGGACATCAGGGTTACGTTGGCGAAGACGGACAACATCGTTTGAATATACTTGAAGTGCAGCGTTTAATTCGCTTTATGCCAAAAGTAGTCATTGCAGTTGTGCCGGGTTGGGCAGTTGGCGGCGGACATAGTTTACACGTAGTTTGCGACATGACATTGGCCAGTAAAGAACACGCCATTTTTAAACAAACAGATGCTGATGTAACTAGTTTCGACGGTGGTTACGGATCTGCTTATCTGGCAAAAATGGTAGGTCAGAAAAAAGCACGTGAGATTTTCTTTTTAGGGAGAAACTATTCAGCGCAGGAAGCTATGGATATGGGAATGGTAAATGCTGTTATTCCACACGATGAGTTAGAAGATACTGCATACGAATGGGCGCAGGAAATTCTTCAAAAATCACCAACTTCGATCAAAATGCTAAAATTTGCAATGAATTTAACCGACGACGGAATGGTTGGTCAACAGGTTTTTGCCGGAGAAGCAACCCGTCTTGCTTATATGACAGAAGAAGCAAAAGAAGGAAGAAATGCTTTCTTAGAAAAAAGAAAACCAAACTTTGGCGAAAACAAATGGTTGCCATAAAAAAATAAAATAGTTCCAAGTTCCAGGTTTCGTAATTTGAAACCTGAAAATAAATTTAACAAAAAATACGCATGAAACATTGGATTGAAGCCGCACGATTGCGCACATTGCCTTTATCAGTTTCCGGAATTATAGTTGGAAGTATTTACGCGCTTTCAAATCCAACCGCAACCATTGATACACCGACAGAAGTATTCAGCTGGAAAATTTTTGGTTTTGCATTATTAACAACATTAGGTTTACAGGTTTTATCCAATTTTGCCAATGATTACGGAGATGGTGTAAAAGGTACAGATAACGAAGACAGAGTAGGGCCAAAGCGTGCTATTCAGAGTGGAGTTATTACACCTCAGGCCATGAAAAAAGCGATAACAATTACAGCTGTATTGACTTTATTGTCTGCCATTACCTTAATTTATTTTGCCTTTGGCGAAACCAATTTCGGTTATTCAATTTTCTTTTTATTGCTGGGAATAGCTGCCATCGTTTCAGCAATTCGCTATACAGTAGGTAATTCTGCTTACGGATATAAAGGATTAGGCGATGTGTTTGTTTTCGTATTCTTCGGATTAGTAAGTACTTTAGGAGTGAACTTTTTATATTCTAAAGAAATTGATCCGCTTTTAATTCTTCCTGCAGTTGCCATTGGTTTATTAAGCGTAGGGGTTTTAAATCTTAATAATATGCGTGATGAAGAATCAGATCGAAAATCAGGAAAAAACACAATCGTTGTTAAAATGGGCGGGGCAAAAGCCAAAATATATCATTTTACGCTTATCATTACCGCTATGGTAGCAGTGGTGCTTTTTGCCATTTTAAGCGATTATAATTTCGATCAGTATTTATTTTTATTAGCTTATATACCTTTAACCAAACATTTAATTACCGTTTATAAAAATCAAGATCCTAAGCTTTTAGATCCGGAATTAAAAATACTCGCATTGAGTACATTTTTACTTTCGATTTTACTCACAGTATGTATGATTTCGTTGATTTCAGACATTATTGTTAACCTTTTCTTAGGCGGAAGATAAAACAAAAGTTCAACTTTAAAATTTAAACAAAATGAAAATTACATTTTACGGACACGCATCATTAGGCATTGAAGTGGGAGGGAAACACATTCTTGTTGATCCTTTTATTACAGGAAACCCAAAGGCTTCGGCAATTGATATAAATACACTAAAAGCAGATTATATTTTGCTTACACATGCACATGGCGATCACGTTCTGGACGTTGAAGCTATTGCAAAACGTACCAATGCAACGATTGTTTCTAATGCCGAAATTACAAGTTACTACGCTCAAAGAGAATTAAAAGCGCACCCAATGAATCACGGTGGAAGCTGGAATTTCGATTTTGGAAAAGTAAGATACGTAAACGCAATTCACTCAAGCTCCTTCTCAGATGGAACTTATGGAGGAAATCCCGGTGGTTTTGTGATCGAAAGCGAACATAAAAATATCTACATCGCAGGAGATACAGCGCTAACCTTCGATATGAAACTGATTCCGTTGCGAACAAAATTAGATTTGGCAATTCTGCCAATAGGAAATAACTTTACAATGGATGTCGAAGACGCTATTATTGCTTCAGACTTTATTGAATGCGACAAAATCCTTGGATATCATTTTGATACTTTTGGTTACATCGAAATCAATCATGAAGATGCTATTCGTCAATTTTTTGATAAAGGAAAAGACTTGATGCTTCTTGAAATAGGAGAATCAATTGAATTGTAATAATTAAGATCGTGGCAGGCTTTTTAGAATTTTTTAAGGAGCTGTTTCCCGCTTTCGGCTATATCTTTTTTGAGAAGATAAAAAATCTTCTCAAAAAAGGATACCACCTCTATCGGGGCTATAATTTTAGTTTTCATAAGAAATTTACATGAACGATACGATTAAATTCATTTGCGATTGTTGCGGCAAAGAACATGAAAGCTGGCCCGCAATAACTTATAATTCCCCTTATAGTTATAGTAATCTTTCCCCTCAGGAAAAAGAAGAGATTGCAGTAATTGATCAGGATTTTTGTGTCGTTAAATATGCTGATAATGACATTGACCGATTTATAAGAGTCGTTCTAGTTCAAAAAGTAAAAGATCATTGCGAAAACCTGGAATATGGTTTTTGGGTTTCATTAAGCGAAAAAAGTTTTGACGATTATCTTGAAAACTTTGATAATGAAAACCATGAAACACAATATTTTGGCTGGCTTTCGAGTTATATTCCAGAATATGAATTTCCTGAAAGCATTACAACAACAGTTATTACAAAAACCGGTAATGACAGACCTGAAATTTTCCCTCATAAAGATTCCGAGCATCCCTTTGTAAAAGATTATTATGATGGTATTACAAAAGAAGAAGCCCAAAAAAGGATTAAAAGCATGATGCAATCAACCAATCAAATTACATAGGTATGAATTTAAGGACAGTTTTCTTGTTTGTTTTTATTATTGTTTCAAATGCCGCTTTTGCACAAAAATGCTCATGTGAAGATAATTTTAACTGGCTCAAAAAAAACTTCGAAGAAAACGATGCCGGTTTTCAATATGTAATTGACAAAAAGGGATTGACTGAGTATCAAAATCATAATAATCTTTTTAGCAAAAAAGTAAAAAAGATAAAAGATTTGAACGATTGCAGAAATGTATTATTTGATTGGATGTTATTTTTCCGACCAGGACATTTATCTTTAACGATAAACCAGGATCTTGTAAACAAATCACTTCCTAAAACCAATACTGAATCTGAAAAAAAATGGGAGAAAGTAGAAATAACTGAAGATGAATTAAAAAAGAATCTATCAAATATGTCACAACCCGGATTTGAAGGTATCTGGATTTCTGCACCTTATACTATCGGAATTGTAAAAAGAAGTAACGAATATATTGGCTATATTCTAGATGCAAAAGGCACAAAATGGGAGCAATATCAGGTAAAATTTAAAATAAAAGAAAGTCCTGACAAGAAATATAGTGCGGTATACTATTTAGGAGATTATTCCGCTCAACAATTTAATGAAGCTAAGCTTATTGGAAATAATTTTTTAAAAATGGGCTTTGTCTCGTTAAATAGAAGTTTTCCTGATTATCAGGAGAACAACATGGAAATAACCAATTATATTGAGTCACTAATGACCCAAAAACCATTTCTTAAAGAAATATCAAGTTCGACAGTTTTATTACGTATACCGTCATTTAATTATTCCAATAAAAAAGCCATTGACAGTATACTTGCAGCAAACCAAAAAGTAATTTTGTCAAAAGAAAATTTAATAATTGATGTAAGGAATAATGGAGGAGGGTCTGACGCTACTTTCAGAGAAATAATCCCATATCTATACACAAATCCAATCAGAACGGTTGGTACAGAATATTTATCTACAGTCCAGAATAATAAAAGGATGGACGAATTTATAGCAAATCCTGAATGGTCTCCCGAAGATAAAGAGTGGGCAAGAAAAGGATTAGAGAAATTAAATGCTAATATGGGTAAATTTGTAAATCTGGACGATAGCGCAGTTGAGGAAAGCAAGTTAGATATCGTTTATAAAAATCCAAAAAACATTGGTATTATTATCAATGAAAATAATGGAAGCACAGCAGAAGAGTTCTTGTTGATAGCCAGGCAAAGTAAAAAAGTAAAACTTTTTGGAACTACAACAGAAGGTGTTTTGGATATTTCTAACATGCATTTTGTTGATTTTCCGTGCAAAGATTTAAAACTGGGATATTCGCTTTCAAAAAGTTTAAGAATTCCAGATATGGAAGTTGATCAAAAAGGTATTCAGCCAGATTTTTACATTGATAAAACTATTAAGGATTATGATTGGGTTAGATTTACAGAAAACATATTGAAAGCAAATTAGGTTTTAAAATTTATAGAAAATGAATTTCAAGAAAATATTTTTATTTCTTTTCGTTGTATCATCATACAATTCTTTCGCTCAAAAAGATGGTTATTGGGACAAAGAGCGCGCTACAACAAAGGAAATTATAGTTTCGGCACGAGACAGAATTCTTCTAAAAACAGAAGATCTACCAGTTGGCACTACAGAAATCGTATATAGAATTACACTTTTAGACGAAAATCAACAAATGTCAAATAGTTTGGTTTCAATATTAAAGTCAATTCCCGATCCCACCGGAATTAGCCAGGGATCTGCGGGAGCAGTTTTTTTAATGTCTAAAATTTCTGGCGACGATACCTGTACATATGCACTTTTTACTTCAAATGAAAATGCAAAGAAATACGTTGCAGATGGTAAAACTGATAAGGCATGTTATGCTCAGGAAGTTGCACTGAGTAAAGATGCTAAACGATTATCTCTCGATAAATCATCTTGTTTAGGACAAGACATCAATACAATCTGGTTTGGTTTTCATAGCAAAAACTGGCTTTTAAATCAAAAAATTGTCTTAGAAGTTGTGCCATGGGTAGACACAAAATTAAATCGAGGATGGAATCAGGACAATAAAAATGAGATTATAAGTCTTTGTAAAACTTCTACGATGGCTCAGAAAATGGCCAATTCTGATGATTTTTGTGTTTGTATACTTGATAAAATCAGCAAACAATACCGTTATTCCGAGTTTCAGAAATTATTGCCAATAGAAAAAAATAAAGCTTATAAAGACTTTGGAAACAACTGTTATAAAGATGCTGATATTTCTAAAAACGTTTACAACGACTTAAGAACTCAGGTTTCGATTTTAATAAAACTGCAAAAATACAACGAAGCGATTCAAAAGCTGAATGTCATTATTAATGACGGAAAAGCAACTGCGATCGATTATAGCTCTATTGGATATTGCTATATTTTGACCAGGCAATACGCAAAAGCAATAAAATTTCTAAAAGAAGGCGAAAAGTTAGATGACACAGAGTTATTGGTAAAATTAAATCTGGCACATGTTTATTTAGTGAGTGATGATTACAGTGAAGCAAAAGCAATCTATAAAAAATACCAGACACAAAATGTTACAGACAGTTTAAGCTGGAAAGAAAAAACAAAACAAGACTTCACAGTTTTTGAGAAAGCAGGTCTGCCATCAAAAGATTTTGAAAGAGTTTTAAAATTATACAATTAATAAAAATTTCGCCACTGATTACACAGATTAAAAAGAGTAACGAAATATTAAATATAATTATTTTAAACGAGCCATTAAGCCATTAAGAAAATTAAGCATTTCTTCTTAATTTTCTTAATCTCTTAATGGTAAAAAAAATAAAACATCTAATGTTTAAAAAAAAAATTAATCTGTGCAATCTGTGGCCAAAAAATAAGATATTTTGAAAGCAACTTACCACAAATACATGTTAGAGTTTAAACGCCCTTCCGGAACTTCCAGGGGTGTTATGACCGAAAAAGAAACATGGTTTATTGTCCTTGAGGAAAACGGAAAAAAAGGAATAGGCGAGTGCGGAATTCTCCGTGGTTTAAGTGCCGATGATCGCGACGATTACGAAGCAAAACTCAATTGGACTTGCCAGAATATACATTTGGGAGAAACAGCTCTTTGGGAAGCATTATTAGAATTTCCGTCGATACAATTCGGAATCGAAATGGCTTTTTTATCCCTTAACAGTAAAAATCCATTCCTATTGTTTCCATCTGATTTTACTAATAATTCTAAATCAATTACCATAAATGGTTTAGTCTGGATGGGCGAGGAGGCGTATATGAAACAGCAAATCGAAGAAAAATTAGCAGATGGTTTTAATTGTATTAAACTTAAAATTGGTGCTATAGATTTCGATAAAGAGTTAGAATTATTACGTTTTATAAGATCCCATTTTTCCGCAGATCAAATAGAAATAAGAGTGGACGCCAATGGCGCTTTTGCTTTAAGTGAAGCTTTAGAAAAACTGAATCAATTAAATCAATTTCAATTACATAGTATAGAGCAACCTATAAAAAAAGGAAATATTGATGCAATGGCAAGTTTGTGTAAAAATACTCCATTTCCTATCGCTTTGGATGAAGAATTAATTGGTGTTTTCTCCCTGGAGGAAAAGGAAAAATTGCTACAGGAAATTAAGCCTCAATACATCATTCTTAAACCAAGTTTTGTTGGTGGTTTCAAAGGGACAAAAGAATGGATTGATTTAGCAGAAAAATTTAAAATAGGATGGTGGATTACTTCAGCATTAGAAAGTAATATTGGACTAAATGCGATTGCACAATGGACATTCACTCAAAATTCAAAAATGCCGCAAGGCCTGGGAACCGGAGCACTTTATACCAATAATTTTGATTGCCCGCTTGAAGTTTCACAAGGAAAATTATGGTACAATACAAGTAAAAAATGGAACGCTTCTTTTTTGGAAAATTCATAAAAAAAAAGCTGAAAATTCCACATTAAAAAAGGTACAGAGTACAAAGCCTTTTAACCTTTGTAAATCTGTACCTTTGAACCTTTAAAATTATTTTTTTACTCTTTTCCTCCAAGTAAATTTTGTTGCCAGTCTTTTAATTCCTGCCATTTTCCCTGATACGCCAACAAGGCTTGTTTTGCCCAGGTACTTGGATTGTGAATTGCGAAGTTTTCGCCGCCGGCATCTAAAATAGATTGTAGTTTTTCAGTTGGAGTTTCTGATAATTCACGCCAGGTGGTAATTCCTGCAGCATTAAATAACGCTTCGATTTTAGGACCAATTCCTTCGACAACCTTCAGATCATTTTCTTTTATTTTTTTGCCATAAACAGTTGCTGCCAAAGCACCATCGAATAATATTCCAGTGGCAACATTAGAGGCAAAAGATTGTGTAGGTGTACTAATAGAAGCTTTTGATGCCAAATCAGCTTCGAGGGAGGAAATTTTAGCATTTAAACTTCTTGTGTTTGCTTTGCACGCATCTAAGTCAGTTTGTAATGACAATGCAAGAGAATCATCTCCTTTCGAATTCATTTTTCCCAGTAAGTAACCTAAAATTCCACAGATTAACCCCACTAGTGCAGGTATTAAGATACAAGGTATATTCATAATAGTACATTTTTGATTAATTATTTGATAGTAATTACAGTTCTTCTGTTGTTTGCTTTACCTTCTTTAGTTGTATTTTCGCCAATTGGTTCATCCGGACCTTTTGATTCTATCGTGATACGAGCGCCGTCAATACCTTTTTTAGATAAGTAATTTTTAGAAAATTCGGCACGTTTTTGACCAAGAGCAACATTAGAATCGCGATTACCAACATCATCAGTATGTCCAACAGCTAAAATAAGCGCATCTTTTACTTGTTCCATATATTTTACTAAATCTGCCACTTTTTGTTTCTCAACATCAGTTAATTTATCACTTGATTTATTAGTGTTGAAATGCAGAATTAGCGGATCACCATTAATTTTATCCTTCAAAATCACCCATTCATCAGTTGATACGGCGGGAGCAGCTTCTAAAGCTTCAAATTTGTATTCCGCAGGTCCTAATAGTGTATCAGAACTTGTTTTCCATTTGTCCGTTATTGTTCCTTTTGTATCAAACTGAGAAGCTAATAAACCTTTAGAGACAAAATATTTTTTAATATCATTTGCCCTCGCAAGACCGAGATTCTCAAAACTTGTCGTGTTTTTTTCGTCAGATGTAGCATAACCCGTTATGGTTATTTTTTGCTTTGGATTTGCAATTAAAAATGTTTTAAGATTTTCAATTCCAATTGATACAGAATCACTAACAGGCAGAACTACTGCAAAACTGTTTTTAAGGAACTTGATATTATCATTGGTATGATAATCAATTCCTGAACCATTTAGAATAAAAGGGACAAAAATAGCGTCCTGAGCCACAACAACCGGTACTTTTTCGGTATCAACTGTTGGTGTTTTCATAGTACAATTGCAACAAAATTTCACATACAAAAAAGTACCCAAAATGATTGTTATTGCAATGCCTAATAGATAAAGTGCTTTTTTAGACATAAGGAATGAAGTTAAGATTCTATCAAATTTAACAAAAAAATAAATACAGAATACATTAATAATCAGATATTTTCAACTTATCTATTTAATTTTGAGTTGTTTACAAGTGTGACTTAAAAACATGATATATTAATAAATCTCCATTTTAGGACTGAACTAAATTGAGTAACTTGCATAAAAAATTAATATAAGGAAGCGAAATGGTCGAAATAGAAAGAAAATTTCTCGTAAAATCAGCTGATTTTAAAGAGCAGTCTTTTACTCAAAATAAAATAGCGCAGGGATATTTAAGTTCCGTTCCTGAAAGAACTGTCAGAGTTAGAATTAAAGGCAATAAAGGCTTTATTACGATAAAAGGAATTAGTCAGCAAGGTGGAATGTCACGTTTTGAATGGGAGAATGAAATACCTCTTGACGAAGCACAAGAGCTGCTTAAATTATGCGAAAAAGGCAAAATAGAAAAAACCCGTTTTGAAATAAAATCAGGAAATCATATTATTGAAGTCGATGAATTTTACGGAGAAAACGAAGGTTTAATTATGGCAGAAATTGAATTAGCATCTGAAGACGAAATATTCGAAAAACCGGAATGGCTGGGAGAAGAAGTAACAAATGACGAAAGATATTACAATGCTTATTTGAGTAAAAATCCTTTTAAACAATGGGGAAAATAAAGAGTTATGACAGAACAATATGATTTGATCATTGTTGGAGGCGGTCCTATTGGATTAGCTTGTGCAATCGAGGCTCAAAAGAAAAACTTACGTTACTTAATTATCGAAAAAGGAGCAATTGTAAATAGTATTTTCAACTATCCTTTGTATATGACCTTTTTTTCAACAGCTGAAAGACTGGAGATCGGGGATATTCCGTTTAATTGTCTCGCACCAAAACCTGGTAGACAAGAAGCTTTAGAATATTACAGAAACATTCATCGTTATTTTAAATTTTCAATTCATTTGTTTGAAAAAGTAACTCAGGTTGAAAAATTAGAGAATTTACTTTTTAAAATTACAACAGATAAATCTTCCTATGAAGCAAAGAATGTTGTAATAGCAACAGGTTTCTATGATCTTCCGATCCTAATGAATATAAAAGGCGAAGAATTACCAAAAGTGCGACACTATTATAAGGAAGCTCATGAATATGCTTTTAGAAATATTTTAGTTGTTGGCGCAAATAATTCATCAGTTGATGCCGCTTTGGAGTGCTGGAGAAAAGGAGCAAATGTGACGATGGTTATTCGCAAAAACGAAATCAATAATCGGGTGAAATACTGGGTAAAACCTGATATCGAAAACCGAATTGCAGAAGGTAGTATTACAGCTTATTTCGAATCTAATATTTCTGAAATCAGGGAAAAGGAAGTAGAGATAGAAACTCCAAATGGAAAAATTACGATAGAAAATGATTTTGTTTTAGCACTTACAGGATATAAACCAGACTTGACTTTTCTTGAGAAAATGGGGATTCAATTATCAGATGATGAATTAAAAACGCCAATGTACAATCCTGAAACAATGGAAACAAATATAAAAGGTTTGTTTTTGGCAGGAGTTGTTTGCGGCGGAATGCAGACGCATAAATGGTTCATAGAAAATTCCCGTATTCATGCCAATATGATCGTGGATTACATTACTTATGAGTAAAAAAAGTTTGCCATGAGTTTCGCGATAACGAACAAGTGAATTATTTTTTAGTAATTCAAATAAAAAATTAGTACGAATTCGTGAAATTCGTGGCAAAAAAAATGATATTACTGTCATTTCAAGCGAAGCAGAGAACACTTTACGCATTTCGACTTCGCTCAATGAGACAATCTTACTGAATCAATTAGTGCTAATTCGTTGAATTCGTGGCAAAAAGAAATCTTACTGGCTTCAAGCAAATTCGAAATACTCGTCAGCTTATGAACTACAAGAAAGCATAGAACAGCCCACTTTAGATCGTGCCCAATCCGGTCGTTTTGCAAACCATTTTTCATATTCCGGCTGTTCATCGTATGGTTTTTGCAATAATAAATACAATTCGTCTATCAAAGAATAATCGCCTTGATCAGCGGCATCAATTGCCAATTGAGACATATAATTTCTCAGTACATATTTTGGATTTATTGCATCCATTTTTTCTGAACGATTTTCATCTGACAACTCTTCGGTTTTTAATCTTTCGAGATAAACAGCAAACCATTTTTTCCAGGAATCGAGAATATCTCCTGAAATTTCTTCAGGAATATAAAAGGAATTCTTAATTTTTTCTATTGCAGTTTCGACTGAATCTATCTTTTGAATTGTGCTTAAATTTCTAAAAAAGATTGTCATATCAGTTTCAAATAATTGTAAAACTGTTTCTAAAGCAGTAATTAATTTATCGTCATTTTTACTTAAAGTAAAAACACCTAATTTGCTTAAAAACATTGTTTTATAATCAGATTCAAAATCAGTAAAAAATGATTCCAATATTTTTTCTAAAGGCTCAGCTTCGTTAATTAACGGATAAAGAGCATTTGCTAATTGATATAAATTCCATTGAGCAATTTGAGGCTGATTTCCAAAACGGTATCTTCTATTTTGACTGTCCGTAGTATTTGGCGTCCAATTTGGGTCATAGTTTTCCAGCCAGCCATAAGGACCATAATCAATTGTAACACCGTGAATCGACATGTTATCTGTATTCATAACACCATGTACAAAACCAACACGCTGCCAATGTAGAATCATTTCGCGGGTCTTGTCAGCTACTGTTTTAAAAAACTGCAAATACTGTTCTTTAGGTTCACCTTTAATTTCCGGAAAATAATGTTTGATATTGTATTCTGTAAAATCTTTTAAATTTTTGAGTTCATTTCTGGCTGTCAGCATTTCGAAACTTCCAAAACGAATAAAAGAAGGAGCAACACGACAAACAATTGCACCTTTTTCGTATGCTGGATTTCCGTTGTATAAAATATCACGTAAAACTAGATCACCTGATAACATCAGCGAAAGCGATCGGGTAGTAGGAACTCCTAAATGATACATTGCTTCAGCACAAAGGTATTCTCTGACAGAAGAGCGCAAAACCGCTAAACCATCAGCAGTTCTGGAATACGGTGTTTTTCCTGCTCCTTTTAATTGAAGTGTAAAAAAATCGTTATTATGTTCGACTTCGGTTAAATTAATAGCCCGGCCATCGCCCAATTGTCCAGCCCAGTTCCCAAATTGATGCCCAGCATAACACATAGCATACGGACGTGTTTCAGGAAGAATTTCTTTTCCGGAAAAAGTATTCAAAAAAGCTTCAGACTTAATTTCATCTTTAGAAATACCTACCAGTTCAGCTACTTCTTTAGAAGCATGAATAAGTTTAGGATTAGACGGTTTTGTTGGATTTACATAAGAAAAAACCGCATTAGAAACCTGACGAGTTTCATTGGTTTCGTTGGGATCTGCAGGTAATTCGGCAGTAAATCTGTTATTTATTTTTAAATTTTTCATCTGGATAATTTTTTAAGCCACAGATTATACAGATTAAAATGATTCTTTTTAAATCTTTGATAGATTTAAAAGTAAGTAAGGAAAATCATTGCAATCTTTCTAATCTGCAGCAAAAACTTTTATTAGTCAACCAATTTATCTGCGTACATTTTTTTTAATTTCTGTACTTTCGGATCAATTACGATCTGGCAATAACGGGCGTCCTGATTGTTATTGTAATAGTTTTGATGATCTTCTTCGGCTTCATAAAATACCTCAAGAGGGATCAATTCAGTTACGATTGGATCTTCGTATAAAGGTGTAACTTCTTCAAAAACTTTTTCAGCTATTTCCTTTTGTTCAGCATCATGATATAATACGACAGAACGATATTGCGTTCCTGCATCAGCTCCCTGACGATTAAGGGTAGTAGGATCGTGACTTGTCATGAATATGAAAATGAGATCATGATATGAAATTATGTCAGGGTTAAAAGTAACTTGTATCACTTCGGCATGACCGGTTCTGCCAGTACAAACTTCGCGATAAGGCGGATTCTTAATAAAACCTCCGGAGTATCCTGACTTCAAGGATTCTATTCCTTTTAAACGCTGAATGACAGCCTCAATACACCAAAAACATCCACCACCAAAAGTAGCTATTGATAAATTTTCCATAAAATAGTATTGTTAAGTTTCTATTGCCCTATTAATCCGATAGAATATTATGATAAATTGCTAATAAATAAGCTGTTTAATTAAATATATCAATTGGTTATTTAATATTTGAAGTTTACAATTGATAAATTCGCAATTCTATTAAAAAGCAATATATTTGCAATCAAACACAGGCACACTAATGAATAGCAAAAATAGTACCATCACTTTAGAAACTTATTTTCAGGATTTTAGACAACATATTGTTGGAATTGAGCAGGAATTTACTTCACCTTATGGCAAAAAAAAGATCATTTATACTGATTGGACTGCCAGCGGAAGGTTATATCGCCCTATTGAAGATAAACTTCTGAATGATTTTGGGCCTTTTGTAGCCAATACACATACAGAAACAACTGTGTCAGGTACTGCCATGACAAAAGCATACCATCATGCCAGAAATATCATCAAACGTCATACAAATGCCAATAATGATGATGTTTTAATTACAGACGGAACCGGAATGACGGGTGTTGTTAATAAATTTCAACGTATTTTAGGTCTTAAAATCCCTGAGAATTTAAAAGACTTTATTAATGTTCCGGCAGAAAAAAAGCCAATTGTTTTTATTTCGCATATGGAACATCATTCTAACCAAACCTCATGGTTAGAGACGATTGCTGATGTTGAGATTATTCCGTCTTGTGAAAAAGGGCTTTTTTGTTTGGATAATTTAGCTTTATTATTAGAAAAATATGCTGACAGAACAATCAAAATTGCTTCGATTACGTCATGCTCAAATGTTACGGGATTAAAAACTCCTTTTCATGAAGCTGCAAAATTAATGCACAAACATCACGGAGTTTGTTTTGTAGATTTTGCTTGTTCAGGACCTTATGTCGAAATTGATATGCATCCTGAAGATCCTGAATCTTATCTTGATGCTATTTTCTTTTCTCCTCATAAATTTTTGGGAGGCCCGGGAACTTCAGGCGTTTTGATCTTTAATAAAAAACTATACAATAATATGATTCCTGATTGTCCGGGCGGAGGAACGGTAAGCTGGACAAATCCTTGGGGAGAACATAAATATATCGATAATATCGAGGATCGTGAAGACGGTGGAACTCCAGGTTTCCTGCAGGTTATTAAAACTGCACTGGCCATCGAGCTGAAAGAAGAAATGGGGATCGAAAATATTCTGCAGCGTGAGCATGAAATTGTTGATTACGTTTTTAACGAATTGAATCCTGTTTCTAATATTAAAATTTTGGCAGGACAGCACCAGAATCGTTTAGGTGTAATTTCGTTTTTTGTAGAAAATCTACATTTTAATCTGGGAGTAAAATTACTGAACGACAAATTTGGAATTCAAACCAGGGGAGGATGCAGCTGCGCGGGAACGTATGGACATTTTTTACTGCATGTAGATCAGGAAACTTCAAATAAATTGGTTGATGAAATTACTATTGGCGATTTAATCAAAAAACCGGGATGGATCAGAATGTCAATTCACCCAACTACGACTGATAAAGAAATTGCTTTTGTTTGCGAAAGCATTAAAGATTTAGCTCAAAACCATGAATTATGGGCTTTGGATTATTCGTATAATAAAAACACGAACGAGTTTATTCATAAAAACGCAAATTCATTTGAGGATGAATTGGTTGCTGGTTGGTTTAATTCGTAATGTTTTTTAATCTTAAAGTTTTTATTTTAGGAACTTAAATTTAACCGCAAAGGGTGCTAAGATTTTTCGCAAAGTTCGCAAAGCTAATTTAATACAAAGCTTTGCGAACTTTGTGTTTTTATAAAAGTGCTTAATTTAAAAGCTTTGAGATCTTTGTGGTAAAAAGGATCTTTTTCATAAAATTGCAGGTTAAAAATCAATCTAGTTTGCAAACTCCTTTTTTTTGGTTCTTATGAATAATAAATTTTTGGATTAGCCCAGATAGAGCCCTACTGTCTGGATACAAATATATTATTAATCAATTTTGAACACGAATTTGCTTCGCCTGTTCGACTTTCAGTCTCGGGTCACGAATTTGCACAAATTTTAATAGGTTAATTTAGTTTGTGAAATTAATTCCACAAACTAAATTAGTGTCAATTAGTGAAATTCGTGTTTGTTTTGTGCTTGTGTCCAGACGGTAGGATATTGGCGGTATCCTTTGAGAGGAACGAACAAAGATAAAGGCGAAAGCGGGACTAAAAGTCTTGAAAACCTGATTTATCTGCTACGGAACATATACAATTACATAATCAAACGAACTCCGCCTAAATCAGAAACTCTGTAAGAGAATTTATTTCCGGGCGAACCTATAAACATAAAGTTCTTTGGGATTTTCCATTTTTTGGATAATTCGTCTATTATTTCAGGACCAAAAACACCTTGTATTTCGAGATATTCCAAATCTATTTCGTCGTAAGCGCGATCAAGAACTTCGAGATCTTTTATTAAAGCTTCGTTTCTTGAAGTATTGTTTGTTACATATACGATCTTTAATTTATTTGTCGTTTCGTTTCCCTGAACATATTGAAGCACTTTATTTAAAATAGCAATATCATCGCCTTTGGTAAAAAAAACAAATTCCTGCGAATTTATTTCGACACTAAGTTTTTGTAAATAACGATTACTTAGAATTACCATTTTTCGTAAAGGCTGATAGAAATATTCTAAAGCTTGAATTAATAGCCGAATTAAAATGACACGATTGAGCATGATTCCGATAAAAATCAAAGAGGGAACCATGTATTTTAGAAATGTATAAAATGAATTGATATTCAATTTCATGTTCCCGATAAAAGCGGCGATAATAAATGAAACTGCTACAACTACTGCAATCCCGCGCGCGCGCTCAGGTCTTGGTAATTTTTTACGCTTAAATTTAAGTAATAAATTTCCAATTCCGAATAATGCCATTACAGCCAAAAATGAAAATGTATAAACACCGGCTAATGATTCTAAGTGTCCGCTGGTAGCAAAAAGCACAGAAATACAAAGGACTAAAAAACTGATAACGATTCGATAATGCGAACCTCTTTTATTTTGTTTCAGGAAATAATTGGGAAGAATTCTATCCAATGTCATTCGGTTTAATAATCCGGAAACCCCAACAAAGGAAGTAAGTACAGCTCCGCATAATACTAAAACGGCATCGATAGAAATTAACCATGCCAACCAGGATCCGCCGGTTGTTTGTCCTAAATAGGCAAGGAGTGCTTGTTTGTTTTCGCCAACTTCTGCAAGCGGAATGATACTTATTAATAGAATAGCTATTACAGGATTGAAGAAACTTACGATCGCCCACATATTTCGCAGTGTTTTTGGAAAAACCCCATGCTCTTGTTCTTCAACAAAATTGGCTGAACTTTCAAAACCTGAGATTCCAAGCATTGCTGCCGAAAATCCCAGAAAAAGCGCAGTTTTTATATTTCCGTATGCAATGGGGGCTTGCCAATTGATATAAAAAGTTTCTAAACCATTATTCAGGACAAACCACAACGATGCCAGAACAAGTAAACTTAAAGTTGCCAGATGGGTTATAAAAATAATAACCGCAACAAATGCAGATTCGCCAATTCCTAAAATTGCAAGTCCGGTAAACAGAATTAAAACAACAACTGTTGCAATGGTTACATCTAAACTTTGAAAAATTCCGTGCAGATAATGCATTCCTTCTGATGCCGAAATTACTGCTGTTGCCATATAAGACAAAACGGTTAATGTTGCAGCCAATGATGCCAATCGTTTTGTCGATGTATTTAATAAAACATTGTAAGCACCACCGTTTAAAGGAATTGCACCAACAACTTCTCCATAAATTTTTCTGAATAAGAATAAAACAATTGCAACAATTAATAAAGAAATCCAGGCATACTGACCTGCATATAAAATAGTTAATGCTGAAACATACAAACAAGAAGAGCTAATATCATTTCCGCAAATTGCTGTTGCCTGCAGCTGGTTTAATTTTTTGTGTACAAGTTCTTTCATAGTAATTCAAGATTAAAACACGATTAACTCAACAAAACTAGTAACAAGCAAGCAAATTCTTAAGAGTGGCAGATATATTGATAAAGACTAAAAATATATTTTAGCTAATGTGCGTATTTTTGAATTTCTAAGTTATAGAAATTATTTGGATTCCTGAAATTTTTTGAGTGACAATAAGGCTTGTTGCTGAATTTTCTTCTGAAAAAAGCCTGTCCAGCCTAACAAATAACCCATAGGACCAAAAGCCTGTTTAGACCATTTCCAAACATCAAAACTATCAATATGCGTGATGATTAATCCGTCTTGAAAAGTAAACTTTGCCGTGATTTTATTGACTACGTTTCTATTGGTTTTACTAAAATTATAGGAAGCAACCCATTTCGCTGAGCCTGAAAAATCATCTGCTTTTATATCTGAAAACTCTATTTTAATATTTCCTTTGCTTTTTAAAATTAGCATTTCCCACATTTTAGAAACCTGATTTTCTTTTAGCAAACCAAAAGCAGGATCTGTAAAATGAATTTTAGGATGGTAACATTCACTCATAGTTTTAGCATCGCTATTTGCAAAAGCAGTATAAAATTTTGTGATCAAAGCTTCGTTAGCATCCATAAGGAATAAATTAAAAGTATAAATATAGGATTTATTAGATCAAAATAATTTATTTACAAAGCGCTAATCGCTGCTGCAGTATCAAATGATTTTTTAGATTTATCGAAAGCCGTAGAAAAATATGTCATTTTATTTAAGGCGGTAAAATATCCGGTTTGATCTCCAAATGCATTAGAGCTTCCTTTTAGGATAAATCTAATGCCTCTAATATCATTCTTTTTTAATTTTGCCATTTCGGCCGGTGTAAAATAATAATATGTTGATGTTGTGCCATCGGCATTTTCATTGGTATTTTTGTCAACACAAGGTATTACATCGGCATTGGCCAAATCAACGTATAAACCTCCGGAAATTCTGGTTTTATCATCCGTAGTCTTAATGGTTAATTTTAAAACGCCTCCTTTTTCTGTTTTTGCAATCTGAACATTAGCTTCGCCTGTATAAACATATTTTTCGACTATGAAAGTATAATTCTCAGTCGCAGGATAAGGTTTTGATCCTTTTATACTCATTGTTTGCTGAGCATTTGCAAATGTTGAAATTAACAGTAATATTAAAAAAGGCAATTTTAAATTCATAGTGTTACTTTATTGTTCAGTTAGTTTTGAATCAAATTTTTCGTCCCAATCCATTGATTTAATGGAAGAAACCAAATTATCTTCATTTACAAAAACGCGCAATTCTTTATTGGCTATTTTTTTTGTGTATAAGGCGCGATAACGGTAAACAATCTCTTGTTTAGTTTTGTAAACGCCATCTAATTTTAAGTCTATAAAACTTCCGTAATATTGTCTAAAACGCTGACATGTTTTGGTCAGACGTTCCTCAGTTGTGTTTTCCCTAACCGATGCCGTAACTTCAGTTTCATTAAAAGGTTTAAACTTAGAGGTATTGCAAGTTTCTAAAACTCTTTTTCCTAATTCGTACGCTTTTTGCTGTTGGTTGGAATTAATTTCTGAACTGGAAATTTTCTTAATCTTCAAATCTTCAGTATCTCTACTAATTGTTTTCGATTTACATCCAATTAACAACAACAAACATATAATCAATCCTGCTTTCTTCATAACTATTTAAGTAATTTTTAATAATAAGTTGGGGTCGGGGCAGTTTTCTATATAGAAATTCAAATCATTTGTATTACAAACTCCGGGATAATCACCATAATATGCTTCAATATTTTTTATAATCTGAAAATGCAAATGTGGTGCGTAATCGCCATTAACTGTAGAGTTTCCTAAGGTTCCAATGATTTCACCTCTATTAAAAACTTTTCCAACACTAAGGTTTTCTATACTTTCTAACGATAAATGCCCGTATAAAGTATAAAATTTTTCATTTTCGATAATGTGCTCTAAAATTATTGTTGGACCATAATCTCCTAAACCAATATTATTCTTAAAGCTGTGCACTATTCCGTTTATTGGTGCCAAAACTGACGTATTTTCTTTTGCCCATAAATCCAGACCTATATGAATATTGCGTTCAGGGATGGCATCATTTTTAAAGATTGTACTTCGTTTATACAATGTCCGGCCTTCGATATAGCCGCCAAATGCTACTTCGGCATTATTCTTTTCTAAATAATTTGAAATGAAATTTTCAAATTCGGCAGCACTTTCAGGTTTAACCTGAACCAGCTCCTGATTGGTCACTGATAAATCAAGCGGAATATATTTTGAAATATCAATATCAGCATCAATAATCTTAGTAGGTGGTAAGGCTTTTAATATGGAGACGAGAGGTTTCATACAATTTTAAAATTTAGGCAACTTTTTCAATAATTATTAATTCATTATGCACTTCTATCCTGGGCAGCATTTTTGAAGAAAATAATTCAGAATTTATTTCAGAAATATATTTTCGGTTTCGAACATTGTGCGCTTCATCAAGAATCATAGTGTTAAAAAGAACGAAACCCTGATTTTGCAAAAGAGAACAAATGCGTCCGCTAAAAAAACTTTCAAATAAAAAATTTGGCATTTTGATATCTTCAAAAATATCAATAATAATAAGATCGTATTTATTTTTTGTCTTTAAAACAAATTCAAAAGCATCATCAATAATAATTTCCAATTGTTTAATTTGATCAAGGTTAAAATACTGATTTGCTATCTGAATCATATCCGGATCAATTTCGACACCAGTAATTTTTCCTTTATAATCAATTTCGTCTACTAATGTTTTGATAACACTTCCGCCCGCAACTCCTAATAATAAAATGTGATCCATTTTAAGAATGGCCTCATAACCAATATTCCTAAGTCCGTACCTTAATATACGCTGCAAACTTCCGTATGAATAATTGGTGTTCTCAGAATCCAGAACCAATTCTCCATTTGACCACGTAATTTCTATAATCTTACTTCTTTCTGATTTTTTTTTAAATATTTTTATTGGAATGATATAACTGAATAATTTTTGGATCATTTTAAATGCTTTTACTCAAATTTACCACTTTAAATCTTTTATTTTGCAACAAAAAATAAATTTTAATGAAGAAACAATTCTATAAATTCATCTTTTTTAAGCTAATGGGCTGGAAAATAGTAGGTATTGAAAATGCGGAAGTAAAAAAATGTGTAATGATGGTGATGCCCCATACAAGTAATCATGATTTTTATTTAGGAATATTTACCCGAGGAATCTCCGGATTAGAGATGAACTGGGTTGGAAAGAAAGAATTGTTTAAATTTCCTTTTGGCTATTATTTTAGAAGTGTAGGAGGTGAGCCATTAGATCGCTCCGGCGGATTGAATAAAGTAGATTCGATTGCAGCTATTTTTAAAAGGAAAGAAGTTTTTCGATTAGCTGTTGCTCCTGAAGGTACGCGCAAAAAAGTTACTGAGATTAAAAGTGGCTTTTATTATATTGCACTTAAAGCAAATGTACCGATAGTGCCGGTTGCTTTTGATTGGAGCAAAAAAGAAGTCAATTTAGGAAAACCCTTTTTTCCTACTGGAAATTATGAAGCCGACTTATTAGTCTTGAAAAAACATTATGATGGAGTTATAGGAAAAATTCCAAAAAATGGATTTCAGCTTTAATTTTTCTATGTTTTTTAGATTACGCGAGAATCCCTTAAATCAAAATTATTTTAAAAATTTTTGAAATATGCGAGTTTTCCACGTTAAGGGTTATATGCCTTAAATTTTCCGTTTTTATAAAAAATTACTATTTTCTCAATTTCACCTTCTTCGGTATTTAAATTTTGACTTTTAATTTCCGGAGAAGATTTACTTTCTGATTTTTCAGCTTGCTTATAATAAATCTCAGAAAATAAATCGCCGCCTGCTAAATTTTCTTTCACAGAGGAGAGAGGCGGGGTTTTTATATTTTCTGATTTTTCTTCATTATTTTTCGGAAAACTTCCTGTACCATTTAGAATCCAATACAAGTCTACATCCGGAAAAACTTCCAAAATTTTCATCACAAAATCTAAACTGGGTTTGTTTCTTCCTGAAAGCAGGTGAGACATACTTGAACGTTGCACACCAATTTTATCTGCGAAAGAAGAGGCGTTTAGAGTATAATACTCAAGTATGATTTCAAGACGTTTTACAAAATCATCGATGTTTACCATTGTAAATTATTGTTATTTGAATCGTTGTTTACAAATGTAACTAAAAGAAGTTGATAAAGCAATTTTACAGTTGTAAATTATAAAAAGCAGACTTTAATATATAAACTATAACATTAATTAATATAGCATAACTATCTAATATACAATAACTATTTTTGTTTTATTTAAAGTAATAACATTTGTTAACTCTAATTCAGACACAGCGCTAAATATTGAACAAAATCATGTTTACAATTATAAATTACTCGGTTTTTTACTTGTTTACAATTGTAAAAATAAAGATGTTTACTTTTGTAAACTAATCAAAAGACAATGAATTTAGAAGAATTATTCAGCCAGTACAAAGAAAAATCAATAGAAGGTCGCTACTTGACTTTAGATCATATTCAACCTTTATTAGATAAACTAAATACTAATAACCAAGTTCAAATAATTGGAAGATCAGTTTTAGACGAACCTATTTATAGTTATAAAATTGGTACGGGAAACATTCGTATTTATCTGTGGTCGCAGATGCACGGAAATGAAAGCACAACAACAAAAGCATTATTTGACTATATTAATGTACTAAACAGTGGATCAGAATTTGCCAAAAAAATGCTTAGAACCTTTACGTTTTATGCAATTCCTATCCTAAATCCTGATGGAGCCAGACTTTATACACGTGAAAATGCCAATAAAGTAGATTTGAATCGTGACTCTCAAAATCTGACACAGCCGGAAAGTAAAATTTTAAGAGAGACATTTGAAGCGTTTAAACCTCATTTTTGTTTCAATCTTCATGATCAGCGTACTATTTTTGGAGCAGGAACAACGGGAAAACCAGCTACAGTATCATTTTTAGCTCCTTCTTATAATGAAGAAAGAGATGTAAATGAGACCAGATTGAAAGCAATTAACATCATTGCCGGGATAAATGATGTCTTGCAGGAATATATCCCCGGACAGGTTGGTCGTTTTGATGATTCTTTTAATATCAATTGTATAGGAGATACTTTTCAGTTTATGGGAGTACCAACTATTTTGTTTGAAGCAGGTCATTTTCCTAATGATTACGAACGTGAGATCACCCGAAAATTCATATTTTTCTCACTTTTATCAAGCTTTGAGCTAATTTGCGAAAACGATTTAGTTGACAATAGAATTAATGATTATTTGAATATTTCACAAAATAAAGTGGTTTTTTATGATTTTATGTATAAAAATATCAAAATAAATTATGATGGTATCGAAATTATTACGAATTTTGTCGCACAATACAAAGAAGAATTGATTGAAAATAAGATTCACTTTAATGCTTATATAGTTGAAGTAGGTGAGTTAGAAAATTATTTCGGACATTATGAATATGATGCAAAAGGAGCAGTTTATTCCGATGACTTTACTAATTTTCCCAAATTGAATCAAAAAGCAAATTTTTATTTAAATAAAAATGTTAAATTTGTTAACGGATTGATAAAAAGTTAATTTTTATGTGAATTTGTTGTTTTTTATATATATTTTTATACTTTGTAATAGCAATTAGTAATATTAATTAAAGAATTATGAGTAAATTTCGTTTAGATGAAGTAGATCACCAGATTTTAGATATGTTAATAGACAATACGAGAGTTCCGTTTACTGACATTGCAAAAAAACTATTGATATCTGCTGGTACAGTGCATGTTAGGGTAAAGAAAATGGAAGACGCAGGGATAATAATGGGGTCTTCATTGGCTTTAGATTACGATAAATTAGGATATTCATTTATTGCTTATGTAGGTGTGTTTCTTAACAATACGTCGCAAACTAAATTTGTATTAGAGCGAATCAATCAAATTCCGTTCGTAACAGTAGCTTCTGTAACGACTGGGAAATTCAATATTTTTTGCAAAATTAGAGCAAAAGATACTAAGCACGCAAAAGAGGTTATCTTTATGATAGACGATATTGATGGTGTTTACAGAACAGAAACTATGATTTCATTAGAAGAAAGTATAAACGATAAGAAGCGTTTGATGCATACTATTTTTAAAAATATGTAATTTTTTCTTGAATGCTATATTAAAATATAACCTCAAGTTTATTCTTGGGGTTTTTTTATGACTAATTAACCAACCAACTACAACAGAATTATGTATACGTTGCCTAAAATAGAACGTTTTAATCAAGACGTTCTCTCCAAATACCACATTTATAATAGTGTATTTATAACATTGCCTTTTGATTCAATAGATAATACCGGAGTTTTACTTCCTTTATTTACTGAGACATGCGAAACGGGATTTAAAAAGAATGAAACACCTAAAGAGATTTTTAATTTCTTTTCTAACAGGTATATAAACGAAGCTTCTGAAACAGAAAAAATCGATCTTATGTTTCGATTTATTCAATACATAGAGCGTCAGATTGTATTGTTTGATGCCATTGAAGACGCTGCCTTTCCTGAGGTTAACAATATGGAAGGAAGAGGTTCTTTGCGTGATATCAAAGAAAAATCAGATGCTAAGGAGAAAGACGATGAATTGATCCAATTCCTGGAAGAATTTAATGTCAGAACCGTTTTAACAGCGCATCCAACGCAGTTTTACCCTGGACCGGTTTTAGGGATTATAAATGATTTGACTGAAGCAATTCGTTCAAATGATTTATTAAAAATAAAAGAACTATTGGCGCAGTTAGGAAAAACACCTTTTATCCAAAATGAAAAACCGAATCCTTATGATGAAGCGGTTAGTTTGATCTGGTATCTGGAAAATGTATTTTATGCTACTTCAGGAGAAATTGTTCATTATTTGCAAAAAAATATTCTTCAGGGAAGCGCCATTAAAAATCAATTAATCAAACTTGGATTTTGGCCGGGAGGAGATCGCGATGGAAATCCTTTCGTAACTACCGAAATCACTTTGAAAGTTGCAGACCGTCTTCGTACTTCAATTTTGAAATGTTATTATATCGAAATGAGAAGTTTAAAACGTAAGTTAACTTTCTCCGGCGTAGATACTTTGGTAGCTGATCTTGAACATAAACTTTATCGTTCTGTATTTTATTCTAAAGGTGAAATTTACATTACTTTAGAAGAGTTATTATCTCAATTAAATCTTATAAGAGATATAATTATCGAAAAACATCAGTCATTATACTTAGATGAGCTGGAAGCGTTTTTGGTAAAAATCAATCTTTTTGGTTTTCATTTTGCAACATTAGACATTCGTCAGAATAGTAAAATTCACGATGCCGTTTTTAATGATGTCGTTAATCATTATCTGAATTCCGGTTCAGAAATATTTCCTGCCAATTATTTTGAATTGTCAGAAGACGAAAAACTTATAGTTTTATCTAAGGTAAAAGGAGATTTAAATCCTGCCGATTTCGCTGATGAAATTACAAGATCTACCCTTGAATCAGTTCAGGCTATCAAAACTATTCAAAAAGCAAACGGAGAATTTGGTGCGAACCGCTATATCATTAGTAATAATGAAAGCGCCCTGAATGTAATGGAAACTTTTGCAATGATCAGATTAAACAATTGGGAAAACCCAACTGTAGATATCATTCCGCTTTTTGAATCTGTTGACGATTTGCAAAATGCACATCAAATAATGGAGCAATTGTATACTAATCCTGAATATTCAAAACACTTGCAGGCAAGAGGCAATAAGCAAACTATCATGTTAGGTTTCTCTGACGGAACTAAAGATGGCGGTTACTTAATGGCAAACTGGAGTATTTATCAGGCAAAAATTGCTCTTACTGAAATCTCGAGAAAATATGGTATAAAAGCTATTTTCTTCGACGGACGTGGCGGACCTCCGGCTCGTGGTGGTGGAAAAACTCATAAGTTTTATGCGTCTTTAGGGCCAAAAATCGAAAATAACGAAATTCAAATTACTGTTCAGGGACAAACTATTAGTTCAAATTTTGGAACTTTAGATTCTTGTCGTTACAATATCGAGAATTTACTAAGTGCCGGTGTTACAAATCAGGTTTTCAGTAAAGGAAAAAATGAATTAAGTTCTGAAGAAACTCAGATTTTAACTCAATTGGCAGATTTAGGATATGAAAAATATTTAAGTTTTAAAAATCACCCTAAGTTCATTCCGTATTTAGAAAAGATGAGTACGCTTAAGTATTATTCTAAAACAAATATTGGAAGCCGTCCATCTAAAAGAAGTAAATCTGAATCATTGGATTTTGCTGATTTAAGAGCAATTCCTTTCGTAGGATCATGGAGTCAGTTAAAACAAAATGTACCAGGATTTTTTGGTGTAGGATCTGCATTAAAACATTTTGAAGAAACCAATCAGTGGGATAAAGTACATGATTTGTATCACAATTCTTTATTCTTTAAAACGTTACTTGAAAACAGTATGATGTCATTGGCAAAATCATTTTTACCACTAACGGCATATATGAGAAACGATCCTGAGTTTGGCGAATTCTGGCAAATTATCTATGATGAATTTCAGGAAACAAAACGTTTGTTGCTTAAAATTGCAGGACATAAAACGCTTATGGAAAATTACCCTGATGGTATAGCATCTATTCAGGTAAGAGAACGTATTGTATTGCCACTGTTAACAATACAACAATATGCTTTGTTAAGAATTAATGAATTGAACAAAGAAGAAATAGTAAATGAAGAGCTTGTAAAAGTGTATGAAAAAATTGTAACAAGATCACTTTTCGGGAACACGAATGCGAGTAGAAACTCAGCATAAAGATTCGGATTGAAAGAGTTTAAGGATATTAAAAATTGTAAAAAATGAATTCAAGTCAATTATTAGAAACAGAATATTCCGGTCCTTTTGCCAATTATGTTCTTGAAGCCGGAGAAATAAATTTGATTGAAGAGCTTGAAATTTCTCTTCATGATTTTATCAGATTTGTGCAAAATATTCCAATGGATAAATTCGATTATCGCTATGCCGAAGGCAAATGGACGATTAAGGAAATTATTCAACATTTAATTGATTGCGAACGCATTTTTGCTTATCGAGCTCTGCGGTTTTCAAGAAATGATAAAACTGCATTACCGGGATTTGAAGAAAATGATTATGTAGATAATACAGATGCAAACAAAAGAAGTCTTCAGGATTTACTGACTGAATTTTCCGCTTTAAGGCATTCAACTTTGTTGTTTTACAAAAGCTTATCTCAGGAACAATTTAGGAGAATAGGAACCGCATCAACGTTTCATATTTCTGCCGGTGCTTTAGGGTTTGTGATTATCGGACATCAAAAGCACCATCAAAAAGTTTTTGAAGAGCGGTATTTATAAGTTTACTTTTTAAAAATAAAAAAATCCTGTGAAGTTTATTCTTTACAGGATTTTTTTGTTTAGCTCAATTTTATGTCATTTCTTACTGACGAAACTTCGGGAGAGAAGTCGCGTAAGCTGATCAAAAAAAATGACGATATTCTGTACGGAGTTTCTAGCGTGATTTACTTCGTCTGTTCGCTATCGCTCGGGTATCTCTTCGTTCGAAATGACAGAATCACACGGAAAAGTAAACCCGACAGGTTTTAAAAATCTGTCGGATTTGTCGCTTTTAATAAGCTTGAGTAAAGTTGGTGATTTGATACGAAAAAGAATAATTCATTAAAAATTATTTATTTCTCTCCACCACAGCAAGACCTAACCTAATTTTATCATAAGAAAGTTTTTCTTCAAAGTGATCAAAATATGGTTTTAATGCCGTTGGATATTCAAGTTCAATTTGGGCTTTATGCAACTGCATCACTTCTTTTTCTGAAACAAACGAACTTAAATCAATATCACTTCCGTCTACATATAATTTTGCTAAATGCGAAATAATAGTTGTGTATCCTAAATTTCGCTGCTCAGCAATTTCTTTTACAGAAACTCCATTTTGGAACAACTCTAAAGTTGTTTTATATGTGTTACCTTCTTTTTTAGATTTAATTTTTGTCTTTTTTGCATTCTCGTAATAAACAATGGCATCTATAAACTCCTGACCATATTTTTCAAGTTTTGCTTTACCAACACCATCGATTGCAAGGAACTCTTCATCGCTCATTGGGCGCAAAGTTTCCATTTGTCTTAAAGCGGCATCACTAAAAATTACATAAGCGGGAACTTCTTCATCCTTAGAAATTTCATAACGTAATTTTCGCAGAATTTCAAAAAGAGAATTTTTGGCTGCTCTAGTTTTTGTTTCCTTGATTTCGCTTTTGTCAATTACTTTTTTGACGACAGTATTCAACTTGACTTTTTCACCTTCAAATAACACTTTCTTCGCAAAAGGAGTCAGCAAAATTTTATTATGCTGATGAAATGCAATTTCGCAATACCCAAGATTTATTAACTGAATAAGATATTGATTCCAATCGTACCATGATATGTCATCGCCAATTCCGTACGTTTTTAAGTCTTGATAATTTTTTTCGTAGATATATGCATTTTTAGAACCACGCAGAAAATCAACAATCACAGCCAAAGGCTCAGATTCCTGTAAACGGCTTATAGCCGACAGTGCTTTTTGCGCGAGAATCGTACCATCGAAAAAAGTTGGAGGATTTTTGCAAATATCGCAGTTACCGCAATTCTCTTTTACTAATTCACCGAAATAAGAAAGCAGGATTTTTCGCCTGCAGCTCAAAGCATCGGCATATTGTTTCATTCTTTCCAGTTTTGCCAGCTGAACATCTGAGTTCAATCCTTCAGAAGCAAATTTCTGAAGCTGAATCACATCTGCATAACTTTCAAATAAAACTGTTTCTGCTGGTAATCCATCACGACCGGCACGACCAATTTCCTGATAATACCCTTCGATATTTTTGGGAAGATTATAATGAATTACCCAACGAACATTTGATTTATCGATTCCCATTCCAAAAGCAATCGTTGCACAAACGACCTGGCAGTCGTCGTTTATAAATTCGTCTTGTGTTTTTGCGCGAAGTTTATTTTCTAAACCAGCGTGATAGGCTTTTGCTTTAACTCCATTTTTTTGAAGTTTTAAAGCAAGTTCTTCTGTTGTTTTTCGACTCAGGCAGTAAATAATACCGGATTCGTTGGGTTTGTTTTCGACAAAATCAATAATTTGCTTAACACGATCCAGTGCCGGACGCACTTCTAAGCTTAAATTTATCCTGTCAAAAGAAGCCACAAAAGTTTTTGGATTTCTTAAATTTAGCTGTTTTGTAATATCTGTACGAGTTGCCTTATCTGCTGTTGCCGTCAAAGCAAGTACCGGAGTAGAAGGGAAGCGGCTTTTTAAATATCCCAAATTCGTATATGCCGGACGAAAGTCGTGTCCCCAGGACGAAATACAATGCGCTTCATCAATTGCAATTAGACTGACAACCAATTCGTTAAAAACAACATCTAAATAAGATAAACTTTCAGGCGCAATATAAACAAGCTTAAATTTATTTGATTTTAAGTTGTCTATATAAAATTGCTGTTCTTCACTCGATTGACTGCTATTTATATAACAGGCATTGATTCCGTTGGTCTTTAAACTATCAACCTGATCTTTCATCAAGGCGATTAAAGGAGAAATAACAATTGTGATTCCGGGTAAAACTAAAGCGGGCAACTGAAAACAAATTGATTTTCCGCCGCCTGTTGGCATAATAGCTAAAGTATCCTGGCCGGAAAGTATAGTATTTATTATCGTTTCCTGATTGGGCCTGAATTTTTCAAATCCAAAATTTTCTTTTAATTTGGCGTGTAAAACTTCTGAAGTCATTGAGCTGATATTTATCGATCGTTAAATATAGCAAAAAATACCAACTATAGTAATTTTCTTATATTTAATTATTTTTTTTGTTATTTAATAAAAAAAGGAACCCAATAGAGTTCCTTTAGTTTATTTTGAAAGATGTAGATTAATCTTCATCTTCTTCATCATCTTCGTCAGCAATATCATCCGGATCTCTATCCTCATCGTCATCATCATCTGCGCCATCAGTATCTGGTTTATCAATTGCATCATCGTCTTCGTCATCATCACTATCATCATCAAGATCAAGACCTTTTACCGGTTCGATTGTGTCAACATCAAGATCGATGTCGTCATCTTCGTCGTAATTCTCAATTCTATCAGCAAGTTTAGTACTAATTTTTACTAAATAAATAGTGTCTTCAGTACGAACTTCAACAGCTTCGATTAATTCGTTTTTAGCATTTCTAAAACGGATAACATCCGAATCATCATAACCATCAGGAAATTTTTCTACCAAAAGGTTCAAAATTTCGTTGGTAAGTTTAGCGTAGTCTACTATAACTCTTTTCATAAATATCCTATAAATCTAATAAGTAAGCAAAAATTAACGGGGCAACAATGGTTGCATCCGACTCAATAATGAATTTTGGGGTTTTAATATCTAATTTACCCCAAGTGATTTTCTCGTTTGGAACGGCTCCTGAATAAGATCCGTAACTAGTTGTCGAATCTGAAATCTGACAGAAATAACTCCAGAACGGAATATCATGCATTTCCATATCCTGATACAACATTGGCACCACACAAATAGGAAAATCTCCTGCAATACCACCACCAATTTGAAAAAATCCAATTCCGTTAGTACTGTTTTTTGGATACCAGTCTGAAAGGAAAACCATGTATTCGATTCCTGACTTCATTGTAGAAGCTTTCAAATCTCCTTTTATCACGTATGACGCAAAGATATTCCCCATCGTACTATCTTCCCAACCTGGTACAATAATAGGTAAGTTTTTCTCTGCAGCTGCATACATCCAGCTATCTTTTAAATCTATTTCGTAATATTCTTCTAATACACCGGATAACAACATTTTATACATAAATTCATGAGGAAAATAACGTTCTCCTTTGTCATCTGCATCTTTCCAGATTTTGTAAATGTGTTTTTGTAAACGACGAAATGCTTCATGCTCAGGAATACAAGTGTCAGTAACACGATTTAGTCCTCTTTCAAGCAAAGCCCATTCGTCTTCCGGAGTTAAATCACGATAGTTTGGTACCCTTTCGTAGTGAGAGTGTGCCACTAAATTCATGATGTCTTCTTCTAGATTGGCTCCTGTACATGAAATAATCTGAACTTTGTCCTGTCTGATTATTTCAGCAAAAATTTTACCAATTTCTGCTGTACTCATAGCGCCAGCCATACTTACCATCATCTTAGCACCATTTGCCAATTGTTGTTCGTATGCTTTTGCAGCATCAACCAAAGAAGCGGAATTAAAGTGTAAGTAATGTTTTTCAATAAACTGACTGATTGGTCCTTTCATTTTTTTTTTGTTTTTTTTTGTTTTTGAATTAAAAGTTTAACCTTTTTGGATGATACTGCAAATTAATAATTTTATAGATATCAACTTTTAATTTGCAGGTTTTTTTTTATACTTTTTTAGTATATCCTAAAATTTTCAATACATCATCAGAAGTTTGCTGTTCTGAGAAAACTTCAGTGGCTAAAATGCCGTTTTCGTCACGATCTATTAAAATATGTTTAGGCTGTGGAATCAAACAGTGGTGTAAACCTCCGTAACCTCCAATGGTTTCCTGATACGCACCAGTATTAAAGAAACCAATATATAATGGTTTTTCTTTGCTGTATTTAGGCAAATAAATGGCATTCATATTTTGCTCTGAATTGTAATAATCGTCACTATCGCAAGTCAAACCTCCTAATAAAACCCGTTCGTAAGTATCGTTCCAGCGGTTAACCGCCAGCATGATAAATCGTTTGTTTATCGCCCAAGTATCCGGCAAAGTGGTAATGAATGACGAATCAATCATATTCCATTTTTCTCTATCATTTTGTTGTTTTTGATACAAAATCTGATAGATTGCGCCACCGCTTTCACCTACAGTAAATGATCCAAATTCAGTAAAGATGTTTGGAACATCAACTTCGGCTTCATCGCAAGCTATTTTAATCTGATTGATAATTTCATCAATCATATATTGATAATCGTACTCAAATGCAAGAGAGTTTTTAATAGGGAAACCACCTCCAATGTTAAGACCATCAAGAGTAGGGCATTCCTTTTTAAGCGCAATATATACTTTAATACATTTTACTAACTCATTCCAGTAGTAAGAAGTATCGTTTATTCCGGTATTAATGAAAAAGTGAAGCATTTTAAGCTCTAATCGGTCATTTTCCTGGATTTGTTTTTTATAAAAAGAAACTATGTTCTTGTATCCAATACCTAATCTAGAGGTATAAAACTCAAATTTAGGCTCTTCTTCAGCTGCGATACGGATTCCAATTTTGAATTTTCCTTTAATTTCAGCCTGAAGTAAATCTAATTCTTCATAATTATCAATAATTGGAATAGTATTTTTATGTCCGCTATTGATTAATCGTGCAATATTGGTAATGTATTCGTCTCTTTTAAAACCATTACAAATAACATAAGTACTTTTGTTGATTTTGCCATTTTCAAGCAAGTTTTCTACAATATTAACATCAAATGCTGATGATGTTTCTATGTGAATGTTATTCTTGAAAGCTTCATTCATAATATATTCAAAATGAGAGCTTTTTGTACAATAACAATAGTAATATTTTGCATCGTATTTATTCTTTTCCATTGATTTTCTGAACCAGGCTTTTGCCTTATTGATGTTCTCGGAAATCTGTGGTAAATAAGTAAATTTTAATGGCGTACCGTATTGCTCCACTAACTTCATCAAATCGATATTGTGAAATTGCAGATTGTCTTTGTTTAATTTAAATTCCGTTTGTGGAAAATAGTACGTTTGATTTATTAGATCAGAATATTTTGTATTCATTGTATTTTTTGATATTTAGAAATGTATTTTTTAATTTAGAAAACTGTGCTAAATCTAAAATTCAAACCCTAATATTCGCAAATACAATTTGCAGTTTTTCATGTTCTGCTTTCGAGTATAAAAAAACATCGCAATAGAACGGACTTTTACTATTATAAAAACGGTTCAACATCCTTAGCAAGGAACTATTGAGACGGTTTCTATAAGAACTGAATTGTCTTTGTTTATTGTTTGTTTTCATCGTGGCAAATGTAAAAAATAATCTATACCTAATGCAAAGCTTTTTATTAAAAAAAGTTTAAGATTTATAATCCTGAAACGCGTCTAGAATCAATTTATTTTCAACGGATTGATTAATTTTTATTTTTCCGATTCCTTCAATTAATGCAAATTGAATTAAACCGTACTCATTTTTTTTGTCGTGAATCAGTAATTCCAGGATCGGATCGATATCATTTTCCTCTATAATAACATCATCATAAATGCTTTTAATGGCCGTTTTTATTTCAGCGTATTCTTCTGCTGTGATCAAGTTTTTATGCAATGAGATGTAACTTTCCAAAATCATTCCAATAGCAATGGCTTCACCGTGTAACAATGTTTTTTTAGTTTCGCTTTCCAGAAAATAACTTTCGATTGCATGACCTAATGTGTGTCCGAAATTTAATGCTTTACGAATATTTTTTTCAGTTGGATCTTGTATAACGATATCATTCTTAATTTCAACAGAACGATAAATTAATTCATCAAAATCAGCAAAGTCAATTGCTTTTAAATCTAAAAACTTTTTCCAGTAACCAGCATCATATATAAGTCCGTGTTTTAACATTTCTGCAAGACCGGATCGCATTTCGCTTTGTGGTAAGGTTTCAAGATACTGAGTGTCAATTAATACCATTTGAGGTACGTTAATTACACCTATTTGGTTTTTAAGATTCCCTAAATCAACTCCCGTTTTTCCTCCAACAGAAGCATCTACCATTGACAATAGGGTTGTTGGAATGTTTATAAAATCAACTCCACGTTTGAAAGTTGAAGCAACAAAACCACCTAAATCTGTTACAACACCTCCGCCAAGGTTTATCACAAGAGATTTTCTATCTGCACCTAGTTCTGTTAATACTTTCCAGATTTCGATACAAGTTTCAATATTTTTATTGATTTCTCCTGATTCAAATTCAATAATTTCGATTGTTAAATCAGTTTCAAGTAAGGGCAAAAACTTTGGCAAACAATACTCATTTGTATCATTATCAACTATAATAAACAAATTAGAGTATTTATTTTCTTTTAAGTGATTATTTAGTGCTTCGTATGCATTTTGATTAAAATGAACGAGATAATTATTGGCTTGAATAGATTGCATATTTCTGTAGTTAATTGAAAACGCAAAATAAGGCATTTTTAACTAAATAATATTCAAAGTTTTGTTCTAATTTGTTTTAAAACGAACGATTTTATTTGAGTTTTAGACGGTTTATTTTATTTTTCAGTAAACTAAAATCCTATTGCGGCAAGAAACCTATGCTTAATTATGTAATATTTTTAATAATGTTATTAACGATATTGAAAAATATGCGATGTTTTGGTAAATAATATTTAAAACTCTGTCTATATTTGCACAAAAAACTGACCTTAATGGAAAAAATATTCGATAACACTCAAGTTGCATTTTCGTTAAAAAGCGATACGGAACTTGACAGAGCTTATTTTCTTTTTAAAATGATCGACAGCCAGCCCTTAGTAAGAATAGGAACTGCTGTTACCAATTTTGCCATAAAAGCAAATCTTCCGGTAGAAGGATTAATTCGTGCAACTGTTTTCGACCATTTTTGTGGTGGTATAAACGAAAATGACTGCCTTAGTGTAGTAGACAAAATGTTTACCAAAGGGGTTTCGTCTGTATTGGATTATTCTGTAGAAGGAAAAGAAGAGGAAGAACAGTTTGATGCGGCATTAGAAATGACTTTAAGAACAGTTGATTTTGCCAAAGAACGCCTTGCAATTCCTTTTGCTGTATTTAAACCAACTGGTTTAGGGCGTTTTGAACTGTACGAGAAACTGGGCGAAAAACAAACTTTGAATCCGGCTGAACAGGAAGAGTGGAATAGGGTAGTTGCTCGTTTTGACAAAATATGCAGTGAAGCACATAAAAAAGATGTTGCTTTATTAATTGATGGTGAAGAAAGCTGGATGCAGGATGCTGCCGATGATCTCGTTACTGAAATGATGCGCAAATACAATAAAGAAAAAACGATTGTTTTTAATACTTTGCAGATGTATCGTTGGGACCGTTTGGATTATTTGAAAAACCTGCACGAAACCGCTAAGAAAGAAGGCTTTTTTATTGGAATGAAACTGGTTCGCGGTGCCTATATGGAAAAAGAAAACAAAAGAGCGGAAGAGAAAAATTATGTTTCGCCAATTTGTGTTTCTAAAGAAGCAACAGATATTAATTATGATGCTGCTGTACATTATATGTTAGAGCATTTAGAGATAATGTCAATTTTTGCAGGAACTCACAACGAGTCGAGTTCTTATAAATTGATGGAAATGATGTCAGAAAGCGGAATTGCTAAAAACGATAATAAAATCTGGTTCGGACAATTGTACGGAATGAGTGATAATATCAGTTATAATTTGGCTGAAAACGGTTATAATGTTGCAAAATACCTGCCGTTTGGTCCTGTCAAAGATGTTATGCCTTACCTGATTCGTCGTGCAGAAGAAAATACTTCTGTAGCAGGACAAACAAGTCGCGAATTATCAATGATAAAAGCAGAACGTAAACGTAGAAAGGGGAAATAGTTTTTAGTCTCAGTTTGCAGTTTATAGTTTATAGTTTATAGTTTATAGTTTACATAAAAAAAGCTCCAACTTTCGTTGGAGCTTTTTTTGCGCTTGTATTTTTTTATTTAGAAAGAAACCTGACATTGTAAAACGACCATGCCTAAACGGTCTGCCTGAGTGTATTTAGGATTTAATAAGGCCTTATCATAAACGGCTCTGTTTTGATAATTCAAACTGAATTTTGGCCCAAAAGTTCCTGTCGTATAATAATTAGCACCAATTTCATACATGCTCATTGGCGTATTCAAAGCGTCTAAATCAGCTATTTGTGCGGCTAAATAAGGTTGAAAACGACCTTTTTTTGCGTCATTATCTGAATTTTTAAATAAATAACCAACTTGTGCATAATAGATATTTCCTGTTCCTACACCTATAAAACCGCTTCCTGAACCATTTATTAATGAAGGATCAGCAATCGCAGGATTAGGGATTGAGATAGATTGTATATAATTCTTTCCGTAATTATTGTTATTAAAGGCTGCGTAAGCTGTAATTGCGGAACCATTATTTCCAATTGGACTATCATAAAAAACATCTAATCCTAATACTTTCATATCATCGTGATGAACCAAACCTGAACCATCAGTATCTAAACGCCACATTGCATTGGCTTGCGTCATATAGCCTAATCCAACATTAAAAACCTTTTTAGTTCCTAGATAAGTTCCTCTGTTATAAGCTTCAAGATTTTGTTCTTTTTCTAAAAAATGATAGGTTAAAATCCCTGCATATTGTGCTCTTGGTGTTTCCGGACTAACAGTAGAATTAAAACCGATATTGTTCGTAGTATTTCTGTAAGGGTTAGTAACCGCAATTCTATAGCTAAAATCTCCAAGATACCCCTTTGCATAAATACTCAAGTTACGATTGCCAAAAGTAGAGGATATATTTGCAATTTGTTGGTACATTGGTGTATCTAAAGTCAGTTGGGCTGACGAACTATTTGAGGAATAACGTGTTGTACCGGATCCCCAACTTGTCAAACCACCACCAATATGAAGTTTATCGCTAAAATGATATTCCCCCAAAGCATCCATAACAGAAAGTGGTGCATTTGAAGGTCCGTTATTCTGTGTAAAATTAATATTGTTCTGACCTAACTGAAGATGAAAAAATATATTGTCTGTCAGCATTCCCATTGCCTGCAAACGCAGACGCCTGATAACAACATCAAAAGTTTCGTCGACTTCATTTATTCCTATTTTACTGTTAGGATTCAATTCAGAATATCTTCCCCAAACCTGAAGGTTCATTCCAAATTTGATGTATTTTGATCCGTCAGGAGTGATATTTACAACGTTAAAAGGTTTTTCCTGAGCCAGGACATTAATTGTGTTTATAATAATAAATAGTAGGATTAAAACGATTCTAAGGTGTGGCATTTTTTTAATTTAAAATAGTTAATAGTGTTTTCGTCTCTTTAATAGTTACTAAACTGAAGATTGCTTAAATTTTTATAAGTACCATTTTCAAGATTGATCAATTCCTGGTGTGTACCTTCTTCTGTTATTTTTCCATTGTCTAAAACTAAAATTTTATCCGCATTTCTAATAGTCGAAAGTCGGTGAGCAATAATAATACTTGTTCTTCCTTCCATCAACAGTTCTAACGCTTCTTGTACTAATTTTTCACTTTCACTATCTAAAGATGATGTCGCTTCATCTAATATTAAAATACTTGGATTTTTCAGCAATGCTCTTGCAATCGCAATACGCTGACGTTGGCCGCCTGATAGTTTTACACCGCGTTCTCCAACAACTGTTTCAAATTTTTCAGGGAAACCTTCTACAAAATTCAAAGCATTGGCTTGTTTAGCAGCCAACATAATTTCTTCGTCTGTAGCATCAGGTTTTCCATAAGCAATATTTTCTTTGATAGTTCCTCCAAATAAAATTACGTCCTGAGGAACAATACTCATATTACCACGAAGATTCTCTAAATCATAATCGTAGATGTTTTTTCCGTCAACTGTAATCTCTCCGGACTCAATATCGTAAAAACGCAGAAGTAAGGAAGAAATGGTTGATTTTCCTGCTCCACTAGGACCAACAATGGCGATTTTTTGCCCGAATTCAGCCGTAAAGTTTACATCTTTTAAAACCTGAACTTCTTTTCTTGAAGGGTAACTAAAAGCTACGTTTTTGAAAGAAACATTTCCTTTGATTTTTTCTAAAGAAGCTCCGTTTTGTGTAGCGCTTATTTTCTCTGGAGTTTCTTCTAATAATTCAAAAACCCTCTCTGTAGCACCAATTGCTTTTTGAATTTGCGCATATAGTTCGGCAATTCCTCCAAATGAAGCACCTACAAATGTAGAATACAATACAAATGAGATCAATTGACCCACGCTCATTTCTCCGGCGATGCTCAAACGTACGCCGTACCAAACTACCGCAACGATGGCACCAAATAAACAGAATATGATAAATGATGCAAAATAACCACGGTATTTTCCGCCCTTTATAGCCAATTTTACAACTTCGCTAATTTTTCCTTTATAACGGGCAACTTCATACCATTCGTTTGCAAATGCTTTTACAATGCTGATTCCTTGCATTGTTTCTTCGACAATAACCTGGCTTTCGGCAACCTGATCTTGTACTTGTTTAGAATATTTTCTAATAAAACGACCAAAGATTACAGCAGCGACAGCTACTAACGGAACTACGGCTAACATTAATAAAGTCAATTTAAAACTTTCTGTAGCCAATAAAATAACCCCACCAATAATTAGTATAAACTGACGCAAAAATTCTGCGATTGTCGACGTTAATGTATCTTGTATCTGAGTAATATCAGCACTGATTCGACTGTTTAATTCTCCAACTCTTTTTTGAGAGAAGAAGGTCATTGGCAGTTTTACTAAATTCGTATATAAAGACAAACGCAGGTTTGCCAATGTGTTTTCGGTAAAATTGACAAACAATGACAATCTGAAAAACGAACAGAAGGACTGAAGAAATAAAATAACAATTAATCCCAATGCGATTTGATTGGCCTGATCGTTATTTTTGTTTTTTACGCAGTCAATCAACATTCCCATTAATTTAGGAAAGGCGAGGGCAGTGGCTCCTGTAAGCAAAAGAAAAACCAATCCAACATAAAATTTCCATTGGTGGTTTCCGGCGTATTTGAATATTATTGTTGCTTTGTTGAGTGAAGTAGCGGTAATTTTTGATTTTGGTAAATCATTTTCTTTAAATCTTGCCATTTGAGTATACAATTAAGGTATGCAAATATAGGACTATAGCAAGTGAACACAAAGTAATATTATAAATTAGGGCAAGGGATTTGTGTTTTTAACTAAATATAAAGATTTATCAATTTTTATTTATTTTTTAAAAACTTGAAAAATAGATTAGTAAATAAAAAAGCTAAAATTTATTTCATTTTTTTTCTAAAAAAGCTTGAAAATACAAAATCTAGCTGTATGTTTGCACTCGCAATCACATAACGATAGCAACCTGGTAAAACAGGGCGATTAGCTCAGCTGGTTCAGAGCACCTCGTTTACACCGAGGGGGTCGGGGGTTCGAACCCCTCATCGCCCACAAAATTATAAAAACTCCAAAGTCACTTGATTTTGGAGTTTTTTTTGTTTTATACTTTTATGAGTTTTATTGTTTATATGGATTGATCCGTAAAAATTGGATCAAACGCAAAAGTTGGGGATTACGCAAAAAGATTGGATAATCTGAATAAGAAAAAATCTACTTTTCGTACTCCTCTAAATTGACTTCTAAATGCTTTTACTTTGGCATTAAAAGATTCTGCTGAAGCATTTGTACTTCTATTGTCAAAATAGTTTAAGATTGACTGGTAATTAACCGTTATGGTATTTAAAAGAATATTAAAATTTTTAAACCCTGACTCCTCTACATTCCTGTACCAATGTGCCAGTTTGGTCATCGCAATGTGTTTATTGTTGTAAATACCTCGTAGTTGTTGGGTTAAACTGTATGCTTTTTTAATATCTGGATATAAGCCAAATAACAATTGGGCTCGTTCGTTTTGTCTTTCGGTCCATTTATCGCGGGATTTATAAAGAACATATCTACTTCTGGCGAGCAACTGTTTTACAGAGTCTCCATTAGATAAAAGATCTGGCAGATAAGTTTTGTTTTCTCTTTTCGCTTGTAATATCAATCGATTCTCAGTATCCATAGCTTCCCAACGATATTTTATTCTAATCTCCTGTAATGCTTCTAGAGCTAATTTTTGAACATGAAATCTATCGGTAACCTGTACCGCTTTTGGAAAACATTTTTTGGAAATCAATTTCATGGAATTAGCCATGTCAAGTGTTATTTCTTGAACCCAACTTCTTTTTTTGTAATTAATTTTACAAATATGTTCAATGACCTGATCTGCCTTTGTCCCTTCAATAATAGCAACTAGGCATCCTTTTTTACCTCTAGCTTCCTTATTGGTTACAATAGTAAAAAGCTCACCCTGAGACAAGGCTACTTCATCAATTGACAAGTGAGTACCTATATTTTCAGGATAAATAATCCACTCATGTGCATGTTCACGTGGAGCCCACGTACTAAAGGAGCTTAAAAATTTTTTGTATTGTCTTTGTAATTTTTTCCCATTGACTCCAAAGAAACCTCCAATGGTACGACAGTCAATAGCAGTTTTATCTATTAATTTCTTTTAAAAAAGCCGCAAACTCTTGAGTCATGCGGGTTCCTTTAGCTACTAAATTCCAATCTCTTTTAACGATCTCACCTGTATTTTTATTAGTCCAGCGACGTCTTTTGATATGTAAATACACGAACTTACCCCTCAGAGGAAAGTCCTGTATGGTAATCTCATCTTGAAAACCCTTTGAGACTAATTGAAGATCACTAAACTCTTCTGGAGGTTTAGCATGCTCTTCAAAATAGAGGTGTAATATTTCTTCGCTATTAGTAGATGAAACTACTTCAAAATGTTCTACTAAAAAATCAGGAAGCATAAACTTCAAAAGTTCTATAGGGGTCATATAAAATTCTTAGATTACAAAGTTCTTATTTTATTTTGACATTTCCTCCCCAAGCTTTGCGCTTCATCCTAAAAATTAAGCATAAGTAGATCAACACGAAAACCTGTGGAGCATTAAAAATTAAGCGTAAATATTAGTTAGTCCAAAAAGGTATTCTATATTACTGAAACATCTGAATTTTGATGTAAATGCTTTTTTTTAGCATTAAATGATTCTGCAGAGGCATTTTTGAAACTTTATAGTAAATTGCCTTATGAACATAATAGTAAGATATCGTTCTGAAACGGTATGTACAAATTGTGAGCCACGAATAAAACATTAAGATGAAACTAAAATTAGATAGTCAATATATATTTAACCTTTGCTGCATATTTCTGATTTTTGCAACAATCTCTTGTACTAATCAAACTAAAAAAAGTAATCAACCTGTTGAGAATAAGAACAACACCATAAGATTGAAATACACTACAGGAATTCGTTCAATTTTAGAAGATAGCAAAGGAAATATTTGGTTTGGCAGTTACAACGAAGGAGTGTGTTTACTTCAAAATGGAAACCTCCAATATTTCACGACAGAAAATGGATTAAGTCATAATCAGGTCAGAAATATTTATGAAGACAGGAATGGCATTGTCTAGTTTGAATGTGGCAAAGGATTAAGTACTTATGATGGGGGCCAAATGACTATTTTTAAAGAAAAAGATTATAATTCAAAAAACAAGTGGAAATTAAATGACAGTGACCTTTGGTTTAAAGGTAATGAAATAGAGTCTTACAACAAACAGGAAGGAAATCCAGGTGTTTATCAGTATGACGGAAAAAAGCTTTCGTATCGCGCATTGCCAGTTAAAACAAAGTCAGGGCAGGAGAATCATTATTCAATTTCAACAACTTTTGTCAAAAGTAAAAATGGAATGCTTTGGTTTGGGACTTTCGGTGCTGTGATTGGCTATAATGGTTCTAATTTTAAAATAATAAACGATGCTTCTTTGGGATTAAATGACGAAACAGGACATTTACATATTCGTAGTATCATGGAGGATAGCAAAGGGAATCTTTGGATTGGGAATAATGGAATTGGCGTCTTGAAATATGAAGGAATAAAAGCAATCAATTTTACAGAGCAACAAAAACTAAAAAAGGAAGACAGTAAGGGAAATTCTCTTGAAAGAGTCTTTTCTATTGGAGAGGATAAATTGGGAAACATCTGGTTTGGGACTTTAGAATCTGGTGTGTGGAGATATGATGGCAAATCCGTAAAAAATTACACTAAAAAGGATGGGGTCAAGAGTAAACATATTTGGACTATATATAAAACCAAACAAGGAGAATTGTGGTTTGGAGGAGCAAGTCCAAGTGGTGTATATCGATTTAATGGTATTTCTTTTGAAAGAAAATATTAGAACAAGCACAAAGGCAAATTTACCAAAAATTTGATTATATTTTTTGAAAAAAAATCAAAAATTGGAGTTAAGTGTTTGATTACTATCCCTAACGTTCCACCAAGAAACTCCTTAAGAAATTAAGGCGTTTTTCATGCTTTAGTTTGTTGTTTTAGATTTTACATTTCTTACGAAAATTACAAAAGCATTTTGAATTCGCATATAAGACTGATAAATAATACTATATAAAAATGTTTTATTTTTTTTCAAAAAAGGCTTGCAAATACAAAATCTAGCTGTATATTTGCACTCGCAATCACATAACGATAGCAGCCTAGTAAAATAGGGCGATTAGCTCAGCTGGTTCAGAGCACCTCGTTTACACCGAGGGGGTCGGGGGTTCGAACCCCTCATCGCCCACCAAGAAACTCCTTAAGAAATTAAGGAGTTTTTTTATGTCCTATTGTTGCGGGCAATGATTGCAAATCCCATTGGATTGGTCGTTAAAAGTATTTGATATGATAATTTCATATGTTTGTGTTTCTTTTGATTTTCATTTGAATATTAATTAAGGTAAAATTGTTCTAACTCAAGTTTTGCTTTGTTTAACGTCGCGAAATAAGCTAACCTTTAGTTTTTCAAGAAAAAATCATCATAACTTTTTTTTTTTGATTTTTGGTACTTTTCAATATACGCATCTAAAAAACCGCTTTGTTTTAAAAACAGCAATGGATCTTTTATATTTAATATTTCTTCAATTGCTTTTTGCTTATCTTTCTGTTTGTTAAAATAAGATTCGGTTATTTTATAGCCCATCCAATATCCTAGATCATTTGGCCGATCATCTTTCTTAGAGGTTCCATATAGCCAATCTTGGTAATCAACATTTTTTAATCTCATTACAAATTCCTGAGCTAATTTATCCAGGTTTTGCTGTCCGTATTTATATGAAAACTGATTTATAGATTCTCCAGAAATAAGTTCGCCAATAAAGTCTGCACCTCCTTCAAGCAAACACCACTTCAAGAGCATATCCTGACCTTTTATATTTTGTTGATAATGGATGAGTTCGTGCGCAATTAAACCTGAAACTCCATCGAGATTTTTAAGCATTTCGATTCCAATAATAATTCCATCGGGAGAAGTAGTGCCTCCCGAGTTAAATCTGCCATAAACAAAGTAAACAGGAGGAAATTTTGCATCCGGATACCAATATTTTAATGCGCTATAAATAGCCCTTATTCTTTTTTCTTTGGAAGATATACCGTCAAGAACATTTCTTGAAAGCTCATAGTCTGATTTTCTTTTCTTCACAACAGCAAAAAGAGAGTCTGCATTGATTATTCTGTTTTCAGTAAATCCCTTAACACCCGGAGAGCCTTTTTGCATATATTCAATAAATGGATTTTGTCCTGATTTCTGCATTTTGTCAAATGCTTCCCAAAAAATTTTCGAATCTTTTGTTTCAAAAACTGCATCTAAGGGATTGTCTGAGAAATTACTTTGTGCGAAGAGAAAATTAGAAAAAACAATAAAAAGTGTTGTAATAACAAAGTTTGACTTCATAATTAAAATTTTTAAATGCATTTTTATAGAATGTAGCATAAATCAGTAATAATTAACGTAAAAGTGGTAGATGCATCACTTTCTTTACTGATTTTTAAATAGTATTTGAGTTTTTTCGAAGCGAATATAAGAAATATTTTTACTACAAAACAGTAACCTTTTTTAAGGTAAGTAGAAATCATTTGGGATCATTCTTTTTATTAAAATTCTTAATAAATTTCATATCTAATTAGTAAAAAGGTTGAAATTGCATTTGAAGTAAAACCAACAACAAAACCTATTTCAAATCTTGAATTTGCAGAGGATGAATCCTTGTTCTATTATTCTGACGCTGCTTTAATTTAAATTTAAGACAAAGGATGAAATGAAGTTTATTTGCGAACCTCTATTAAGGATGATGTTTATAATACATTTGTGAAACTAATTTAAAAAACGCCTTAAGAAACTAAGGAGTTTTATAGTATAACTTAAGCTATTTACAATATTTTTCTAATGTATCGCGACATCTTTGTCCGTCTATTAAATTATGCTCGTCAGCTTTTTTCAAGTCAAAACAAGCCCCGGTTTTATCTCCTAGTTTCAATTTAGCAAGTGCTCTGTTGTAATAAGCTTCTGCCGCCATATACTGGTGTATTTCTATTGCTTTTGTACAATCATCGATTGCACCTTGATAATTTTTTAAATAATATTTAGCCAAAGCTCTATCGGTATAGGCAGGCCAGGAAGTAGGATGCAGTTTTATATCTTTTGTAAAATCCTGTATAGCACCTTGATAATTCGCTAAATCAATTTTTACTAATCCTCTGCCATAATAAGAAGAAGAGTTTTCAGGATTAAGTTCGATCGCTTTAGAATAATCTTCTATAGCTTCACTATAATCTGCTACATAGGCTTTTTCACTTCCTCTTCTTCGATAAGCTTCCGCAAAAGTTTTGTCTAACGCTATTGCTTTTGAAAAGTCTGATATTGCTCCCTGATGATCTCCCAATTTACTTTTTTCTATTCCTCTATTATAATAATCACTTTCGTTCATACATGAAACATTGACAATTAAAATGAATAAAATGAGAGCCGACTTAAATTTCATTTGATAGTTATATTTGTTTTAAATAAACAAGCAAATTCTAATTGCTTAAGTTTTATTTTTTTTCTGTTATTTGATTGAACACTTTGTGATTTTTCAAAATTACAGCAATATTCTAAAGCTTTTATACGCTTACAAAATAAGAAAAAGAGCATTTTAAAGGAAACGAAAATACGATAAAAAATGGTAATTCGATTAAACTTTCCAATGTCTTAACATGTGTTTTATGTAGCGTATTTTCTTTTAAAATTTAGTTTTAATTTTTTACTATATTTGATTTAGATATTTTATCAAACCCAAATCTTAAAATGAAAAATAAACTAATAACTTTTTTATTCCTGTTTACTGTCATAAATATGTTTGCGCAAATGCCAACCATCTCAAAATCTAGTAAAACTAATTATTCAAATAATCAGATTTTAACGCTTGATGATATGGTTTTTAATACATCTGTAAATCCGCTTAAAAAAGTTCCATTAGATAAAAATTCGATCCTGGTTTATGATTACGACGGTTCTCTTTTTTCATTTAATATGGATTCTGAATCACTTAACTGGACTGTAAAAGCATCAGACTCTAATACTGAGATGTGCGCCAATCAAATAACATTGCAAGACGGAGTTTTGTACGTTCCTTTTATTAATGGTGAAATCTTCGCAATTGATAACCAGACCGGTAAACTTTTCTGGAAATCAAGGTTAGGCAATATTACAGATCAAATTATATTAAAAAATCAAGTTCCTTTTATAAATGATGGAAAACTATATATAACTACACAAAGTCCAAATAATAACATTTACGCTCTTGACATAAAAAACGGAAGTTTAATATGGAACTACAAGCTGGATTCTTCACAAAATGACATTCCGGTTCTCTTTTTTGATAACAAAGTTTTTGCCCAGACTGCGAAGAATCTCTATAGTTTTGAAGCAAATACAGGAAAACTCCTTAATCAAAAAACGTTTGAGGAAAATATGTCCGGAAAACCTGTAACAGATGGCGAAAATATATTTGTAGCAAATGATAAGAATACACTTTTTGCTTTAAGCCCTAATAAACTTGATGTTTTATGGCAATTTAAGTTAGATGAAAATCAATACAGCATCAAGGAACGTATCTTCTGTAAAGACAAAAAAATATATTTTGCAGCACAAGGAGCAGAGACCTCTTCGATATATGCTTTGGATTCAAAAACAGGAACTCAGATCTGGAAAACCGACTTTAAAGGTGATAATATCGTCTATATCATTGAAGAAAGCGACAACATTTGGGGATATACGCATAAAGCGAAACTTTTTCAAATAGATTTAGCAAATGGTGAAATTGCATTTGAAGTAAAACTAACAACGAAACCTATTTCAAATCTTGAATTTGCAGAGGATGAATCCTTGTTTTATTATTCTGACGCTGCTTTAATTCAATTTGAATTTAAGACAAAGGATGAAAATGAAGTTTATTTGCGAACCTCTATTAAGGATGATGTTTATAATGCATTTGTGAAACTAATTCGATAAGAAAAAAAAGCTGTCTAAACCTGACAGCTTTTTTTTTATAATTGTTTTTTACAAACTATTATAATGTATGTAAACATTGATTTATTATTATTATATAATATGGCAAAAATCGAACTGTAACAGATCGTTAATTGATCCTCTTTAAACTCCAATGTTTAACAATATAGTAATTCCAGATTCCTTCTTGTACTATTACTTCTAATGCAAAATCTTTCGGATTACGATTATAATTTTCGCGGTTCATTTCAGAAGTAATCGAAAAAACTTCGATTTTATCTTTAAAAGTAAAACTTATATCTGGATTTTTTTTAGTGTAAAATCCTTTAACATTGCAAATTACTATTTCAGTCGGATTTTTTTCTGCTTCCTTTTTATTTATATAATTCCAGACTATACCTGCGATTTGACCAAAACTTAAATACGAAACTAAAATCCCTTGTAACAAATAAAATCCAATCACATATATTTTAAGGTATACTTCTTTAAAGCTTTGGTATTTTCTAATTAAAAATTTTCTTCTATAAATTCCAAAAAATAGTATTCCGATAATTGTTGGCAACCAAAAAACATAAATTTGATACCTGGGATCGTGCCCAATAGTTTTATTTTCAATAAAAGTTAAATTTACTATACAAAAAATCATAGCAAATATTAAAAGGCGATAATGTAATCGTTCTGTTTTTTTCTCCTTGTTCTTTAAAGATGTTTTTTCTCTGCTTTTTTGTTTTCGTTTGTCTCTCAAAAAAAAAATGTATTTATTGTAAATAATAGCTATTACAAACTCGCTTTGATTCTTTCCGTAATTTCTTCAATCGTTCCAAGGCCATCAAAAGTAAGTACTTTCATTTTTGATTTCATATATTCAATTGCGGGTCTTGTGGATTCTTCAAAAATCTCAATTCTCTTTATATGAATTTGAGGGTCTTTGTCATCTTTGCGATCAGACGTTTCGGCTCTTTTTTTAGCTCTGACCAATAATTCAGATTTTGGAACATCGATATTTAGAACTTTTCCAATTTTCATATTTTTTGAATTCACCAGCCCAATTAAATCGTCTACCTGAGGTTTGGTTCTGGGATAACCGTCTAAAATTATTCCAGGTTTTGTTTTGTTTTCCTCCAATATCTTATCAAAAAGATCTTTTATTATAGCGTCAGGAACTAAATCTCCTTTTTCTTCGTATTCAGATATTATCTTTCCTATTTCGGTCTTATTATGTTTTTCTTCCCTGCATCTGTCTCCTGTAGAAATATGTTCAAAATCAAGAAGTTCTTTTAATACATTGCACTGCGTTCCTTTTCCTGAATAAGGCGGTCCGGTTATTATTAATATTTCCATTTATGTTGATTGTTTTATTTCCATCTATCTTGCAAATAATAATTACAAAACTTTCTCAAATGCCCAAGTTCATTAGTGTTGCATCTGGAAAAGTCTTATTTGCTTTCTATTTCCTGAATGGTTTTTATTCAAAGCGAATATAAGAAATATATACACTATAATTAGTTGATTTTTATTGAGAATAGCATCAAATAGACCAGAAGTTATCTTGTTTAAATCTTTTACAGATCGTATAAAAGACACGTCTTTTTAACAAAAATCAAAAGATCAGAAGTCTTAACTGATTTTTAACTTAGACGATGTGTAACAATTTAGTTAAAAGACTACTTATAGAATGGTTACAGATAAAAGCAACTTATAAAAATCAAAAAAATTATGAATGTATCAGAATGGCTCGTTTTTATTTTAATCCTGCAGCTTGTTCATGGATTATCTACATGGAAACTTTATTTAAAAGCGGGGAGAAGGCCTGTTGAATCCTTTATACCCATTTATAATTTAATCATTTTAATGAAAATCATAAATCGTCCGCGTTGGTGGGTTGTGTTGCTTTTTATTCCCATTATTAATCTTTTGGTAATTCCTGTCGTATGGATCGAAACCATTAGAAGTTTTGGTAAAAATTCAAGATTAGATACTGCGTTAGTCTTGCTGACATTAGGATTTTATATTACTTTTTTAAACTATACCAGTGACAAACTGACCTATATTGAGAATAGAGATTTAAAACCAGGTACTAAAACCGAAGATACTATAAGTTCTCTTTTATTTGCTATAATCGTGGCTACATTGGTGCATACTTATGTTGTACAGCCCTTTACGATTCCGTCTTCCTCAATGGAAAAAACATTGCTAATTGGTGATTTTTTGTTTGTAAGCAAAATTAATTTTGGAGCAAGAACTCCAATGACTTCAGTTGCATTGCCTATGGTACACGACTCAATCCCTCTAACGGGTGTAAAATCATATCTATTTAGTGATGATGCGACAAAAAAAGAAACGTCTTTATTAAACAAATTTCAATTGCCTTATTTTAGATTTCCTGCAATAGAAAAGATTAAACGTAATGAAATTGTAGTTTTTAATCAGCCTGCGGATACTTTGCGTGATATGGATAACTTTCATCCGGATAGAAATTATTACAAGCCAATTGATAAAAAAACAAATTTAGTAAAACGATGTGTCGGAATACCCGGCGATTCTTTAGAAATCCGTGAAGGAAACGTTTATATCAATGGCAAAATACCACAATTACCGGAAAGTGCAGAGACCCAATATAATTTTATTATAGATACTCAAGGAGCAACTATTAGTCAGGATGCTCTTGTGCACAGATATGGAGCCAGAGAAGGTATGAAGTACGAAAACGGAAATTTTGCACTTACAAATGAGGGACAGTATTATTTGACATTAACAGATAAGGAGGCCGCTGCATTAGCAAACAATCCAGTAGTAAAAGGTGTAAAAAAATATTTGGAACCAAAAGGAAAAGACGGAGGTGTATTTCCTAATATTCCTTCTTTAGGCTGGAATATAGATAATTTTGGACCTATTTATATTCCTAAAAAAGGAGCAACTATAAAATTAGATGTAAAAACACTTCCTTTTTATAAGCGAATTATCCAAGAATATGAACACAATGATTTAAAAGTTCATGGAAATGACATTGCAATAAACGGAAAAACCAGTACCACTTATACTTTTAAACAAGATTACTACTGGATGATGGGTGATAATCGCCAAAACTCATTAGACGCAAGATTTTGGGGGTATGTTCCTTTTGATCATGTTATAGGAAAACCAGTTTTTATCTGGTTTAGCTGGGACAAGGACGGAAGCGGTATAAACAAAGTAAGATGGAATCGAGTTTTTTCTGTAGTAAACGGAAAAGGAGAATCTAAATCTTATTTAATACATTTTCTAGTATTAATAGCACTTTACACAGTGGCCAATAAAATAATAAAGAAAAAGAAAAAAGAGTAATTTTTTAGAGAATGTTTGTCTAAAGCCTTTAAGAATGGTTTGTACGCAGATTTTTAAAGATCACAAAAAAGGCTCCTTAATTTCTTAAGGAGCCTTTTATTTTCTGGGTAAAGTTTTATTTTAAAGCTACAATGTTTTTAATTGAAATTCCTGCAAAACAATCATCCATGCAACCGTTTTCTACATATCCGCATTTAGAAATTAAACCGTTGTTTTCTGATTCAAAATAAGTGTTTGCATTTTTCCTTTTAACCAGCCATTGTGTTTTAGCTTTTTCGTAAATTTCATCTAACGTTAAAGGACTTGCAGCAGCTGAAAGTTCATGACTATTTATTTCTTTCTCATTTTCTGTCCATGATAATTTATTTTCAGGAATATTTTCCGTTTTACCGGTGTATTTAAAATCTCGTTGAATTATTTTTCCGCTTGATATTGTTAGTGTTGTTTCCCAACCATATGCGGTAAATACAGATCCTCCGTACACAACATATTTATACGAATTATTTGAGGATTCTTTAAAATCAAGCCAGGCTTTTTGACTCTTTTCAAAATCATTCTGATGATCCATATTGTCATCGGATGAGCAGGAAAATAATAAAATGCCGACGAATAGGAGTGTTATAAAATAAATTTTGTTTTTCATAATTGTTGTGTTTTATGGTTTATTGGATAGTTTTTATTATTTCAGATAGCTTTGAATTTCATCAGGATCATTATCACTCGCTATCAAATGCAAGATAATGGGTGTTTTTCCTTTTTTATATAATAAAGCATTTGGAGTATAATTGTTTATTTTACTTTTTGTATCAATTAGTATTGTCTTATTATTTTCGATTTTAAATTCTAAATATCTCTTTTCATTATAAGAAGACTTTACACCTTTTTTCTTAAAAAACTCCCTCAATTCGTTTGAGTAATATGCCCAATCGTCCATTGCTGTAAAATAGGATTCAGCTTCAACAGAATTTTCATCATTAAAATGTTTAATTTCGGGATTAAATAGAATTAACTGAGTTGATTCTACAGTCCTGACATCTTGCGAATTTTTATTTTTTGGACTTGTAAAAGAAACTACTTGCTGCTTATTTGTTATTTCGTTTCCTTTCAAAATTAGCCAATCGGATTTAATTCTTCCAAAGTCTTCAAAAAAATTAAGACTGTCCTTTTCTTCCATTAAATAATTGTCATAATCTTTGTATTTGCCATCCTCACGTGCAACTTTCAGCAATTCCTCTACAAAGTTACCATCTGTATCAAATCTGGCCTGAGATCTCCTTTCTCCATTTTTCATGTATAAAACAGAACCGCCATTGGCAACAAATAAATGATTTATATTTTTTTTCTCACTATTGGCGCTTTCCTTTGCTAAATTAATTTTAGAAGTCGCAGATATTGTAGTTTTTTCTTTCTGATGCTCATTTTCCCTGCAGGATATTAGCAATAAAATATAAAAAATTGGAAGAATTATTTTTCTCATTGTTTTTTTTGATTTTTGATTCTGGAAATATTTACATAATCAGTTTCCTGTCATTACTAAACGAATATCATTAAATTATTACTGATTTCAATTTCACCAGAGAAACAAAAGAAGATACTATATTTTATTTTGAACCAACTTTTAGCAGTTCAGAATAAATTTCATCCAAAAAATCCTGTTGTCTTTTATTGTTCTTAAAATAGCGTTGATAAAGCACACTACAGTCGTCAACATCAGAAATGTTTTCGGTATTAAAAGACCAATCTCCAATATTCTTGACTGTAATTCCTAAATCATTACTGCAACTTTGCCATAGCTGCGAAAATTTAGTTTTTTTATCGGCACTTAATTTTTCAAAATCCGCATAAACTGTAAATCCACGCATTTCTGAATTAAAAAATTTGTTGATCGAAGTTACAGGAACACCGCCCCAAATTATGGGTTGGCCAGTGGGAAACTCTATAGTAATTAGTTTTTCCTCGCTTAACATTTTATCTTGTTTTCCTTCTTTGAAGAATTGCTCTTCGTAAACTAGTTTTGTTCCCTTTGGGACCATTATCTTTTTTACTTCCAATGGTTCTGCAGTAATAAAATAAGGGTAATTTGGCGAAGAATTTCCGCCTGTAGGATTCATGTTTCCTACGCATCCTGTTAATAGGAGCAGGCCTAATATAGAGAAATAAGATTTGAAAAATTTCATAAGTGTCGAATTTTTTAAAGAGCCCGATTTGCTAATATACATAAACATTTTTATACAACTAATTAACGCTGAAGATTTATGACTCAGTTTGATTATAAAAACTTCTTTTAATTTTATTAAAATAGTTTTAGGAAAAGATTCATATAATCACAAAAAATGCCATTATTTCTAATAGCATTTTTTATGATTATAACTTTTTATTTTTGAACTCTTTTTAAATCTAAATCCTGAAAGTCAAAACTAAAATCAATATTTGGCGAAATACCTTTCATTTTGATAGTTTGAGCTTTTCCAGTTTCATCCAGTGAAAACATGGCAAAAGCATCACAATTCATGGCTTGATATTCCCATTTTATAGCAAATGTATTGGCATTATAAAAAGCCATTGGCCCGTTTAGTTTAGGTGATCGATATGATTTGAACCACAATTGTTTGTCTTTTTCAAACACTTCTATTTCTCCAAACCAATTGTCTGCATAAACTCCTATAAAATCTTCATTTTTTACTTTTTGTTTTTTAGATAATTGCACTTTTTCCCAAACTTTTTTAGTTACATCATCACTGGTGTTTTTACCTTCTTTCATCCATTCGACTACTTTATTTGTCCAGCCAAAATCTTCCAACCCTAAATAACTATCAGAAATCGTGTTTGTAACTGCTGTAAAAAGTCCGGCTCCGCCACTTTCAGTATTGGTTAAAATTACAATACCTAAGTTTAAATCCGGGTACATGGTTACAATCGACAGCATTCCGGGCAAACCTCCGGTATGTGATATTTTCAAACTTCCTTTCTCGTCTGATATTCCCCAACCTAACCCATAACCGCTAAAGTGAGAATTGTATCTTGGATCCGGGTTAGCACCTAAAACGGTATGTATGCGCCACATCTCTTTGTGATTTTTTTCAGAAAACAACGTTGTTTTTAAATCTGGACCATACTGACCTTTATTCAAAGATACGATCATCCATTTTGACATATCTGCTACATTAGAAAATATTCCACCTGCTGCGCTATTCATTTGCACATTAAAAGCATCAATTGTTTTTATCGTTCCTGAATCTGATGAATGTGGTGTTGCATAATTGCTTTTATCAGTAATCAAACTAGCACCAGCAAAACTATTTTTCATTTGCAACGGATCAATAATTCGTTTTTGTACAAATGCCTCATAACTCATACCGCTTACCCGTGCAATTACTTCACCTGCCACTACATACAGTAAATTGTCATAATCAAATTTAGTTCGAAATGGAGAAACCGGTTTAAAATACTGAAAGCTGGTTACAATATCCTTAACAGTATAGTTCGATCCATCAGGAAAAAACATTAGATCGCCAACACCTAATCCTAATCCGCTTCTGTGCGTTAATAAATCCTGGATATTAAAATTTTCAGTTACATAATCGTTATACATCTTGAATTCAGGAATATAACCTCTTACTTTATCTGTCCATTTCAATTTACCTTCATCCTCTAAAATGGAGAGCGCAGCAGCTGTGAATGCTTTACTATTTGACGCAATCTGAAAATTGGTGTTTTCGTTTACAGGTGTATTAGTCGCTATAGAAGTAACACCATATCCTTTTTGGTGAATTACTTTTCCATCTTTAACAATAGCAATTGACGCGCCCGCTACTTTAAACTTTTTCAAAGCATCCTTCATCAATGAATCAATTTTTGGAGATGTTAACTGAGCCAGCATTGTTGTAGAGGCTAAACAAATAAAGAGTAGGGAGGCTAAACGAATAGTTCCTTTTTTCATAGTGATGATAATTTTAAGGTTATGGTGTTTTAGTTAATTTTTTTGTCAAAAACGGCTGTATTACTCCTAAATTATAAGTAATTTATTTTGTAAATTAACATTATATGGTGCGAATATAAGAATATCTTTATTCAAAAGAAATCAATTCATTTTTAATTAAAGAGAGATTTATTAACTTTTTTTTTCTAAAATATTTACATTTTTTGTCCGTAATAATTCATGAAAATTATTTGTGAACGCATAAAAAAAGCTCCATTATTTCTAATGGAGCTTTGTGTTTATTTTTTATATCAGTTTTACTATCACGGATAGATCATAAGGAATACAAATGCAAATAAATTGACTAAAAGTACGACTCCATAAACAATATTTGATTTTCCTTTACTTAATGACAGCATTACGGTAAATACAGATAATGCAAGCAGCACGATAGATTTAATGTCAAGTCCCAAAATAATAGGCATATCCATCATAATACAAACTACTGCAACACTAGGAATAGTTAACCCAATACTCGCCAATGCTGAACCTAAAGCTAAATTGATACTGGTTTGAAGCCTGTTTTTTCTTGCAGCTATAATAGCAGCGATAGCTTCAGGCAATAAAATTATGGCTGCAATTACAACCCCAACCAAAGTTTTTGGCAAATGATAGCTAACAATGATACTTTCTATAGTAGGAGAGAGGGTTTTAGCCAATAATACTACAATTCCCAAACTTATAATTAGAAAAATCAAGCTGGTATAAAAAGTCTTATTATTGATGGGTATTGGCTCAACTACGTCTTCATTTTCATCATCTCCAACAGTAAGAAAATATTGTCTGTACCTGCTGGTTTGTGCAAATAGAAAAGAGCCATAAATAACAAGACAGGCAATTGAAGCAAAAACAAGTTGCGGCAACGAATAATAAGATCCCTTAACGCTTTCGGTAAAAGTAGGGAAGACCAGTGTAAATACTATGATCGAAACTAATGATACCAAACCAATGGTAACAGAAGAAACGGAAAAATTTTGTTCGTAATGTTTCAAACCTCCAATTAAAAGACACAATCCAATAATACCATTTAAAATAAGCATTGTAGCGGCATATACAGTATCTCTTGCCAATGAAGCTGCCTCAGAGCCTTCTGACAGCATTAAGGATACAATAATCGAAACTTCAATAACAGTTATCGATATGGCCAGAATAATGGTTCCGTAAGGTTCTCCAACTCGTTCTGCTATTATTTCTGAATGGTGCACTGCTGACATAACACTAAGAATAAGCAATATACTTGCAACAACCTGAAAGAAACTGCTGTTATCTACTAATCCGCTAAAAAAAAGAATCCAGGCAAGTGCTGGAATAATAATGGTCCACTGAAGTAATTGTTTCATATATAAATATTTTTGCCGTTAGTTTTTATAATAAAAACCGGCATTTTTAATTTTCCGTAATATAGGCATTTTTACCAGAAATAGCAAGTAAACAGGGGCATGTTTAACGATATACTAACAGATTAATGCTTAAAAACAGCTAATTTCATTCTTTTTTTCAAAATGTTCTGAATGCACAATTCAAAAACTCGTCTGCAATAAAACACAAAAGACTTCGTTATTTCTAATATTATTTTTATGACTAAATTCTAAGCATTAAATAATTCTTATGATCACTGCCAATAAGATCAATACCTAAAAAAACAAGTGAGATAATATTATCTTTAGCATCTGATACTTTCTTGTTTTTTAAAATTTGTCATCTTTTTTTAAGTAAAGACCAACATATAACCATGAAAAAAAAATACTTTTTTTATATACTCTTCTTTATAAATGCTTTTACTGTATCAGCGCAAACTGACTCTAAAAATTATGATTCTCTTTTGCGTGAAATGGCAGACTCTATTGTCAGTAATCACTATTCCGGAGTGCATAGTGTGCTTATTTCAAGAGACAAACAATTGGTATACGAACAATACTTTAATGGCTATAAGCGAGATTCACTTCATGATTCGCGATCTTCTTTTAAATCGATTACAAGTTTACTGGTAGGAATAGCGATTGATAAAGGATTTATAAAGAATGTAAACCAGAAAGTTTATGAATTTTTTCCTGAATATCCAGCTCTGAAAACAGATGAATTAAAAAAATATCTGACCATAAAAAATCTACTTGAAATGAAATCAGGTTTTGATTGCGAAGAGTTTAACGATACGAAAGATTGCGAAGAAGAAATGAGTTCAAGCAAAAACTGGGTAGAATATTCACTCAATCTCCCAATGAAAGATAAGCCTGGCGAAGTATGGTCCTATACATCAGTAGATCCGGTAATCCTGAGCGGAGTAATACGCAAAGCGACAAATATGTCTATTATGGATTTTGCAAAAAAATATCTATTTGATCCGCTGGGAATCTCAGCTTATAAATGGACAATAGATCCAAGCGGAAATGGTATGACGGGAGGATCCTTCTATATCAGGCCAGTAGACATGCTTAAAATAGGACAACTTGTAAAGGATAAAGGCGTTTGGGAACGTAAACAAATCATTTCAAAAAAATGGATTGCACAATCTACTCTTTGTGATATTGCAATTCCTGATTTTTCATTTATGAAATCCAGCAGAACTAAAATTGGATTTCCACAACCTGCTTTTTATGGTTTTTATTGGTATCGAGAGACTATAAAGACAAAGGATCTGGAGCAAAATTTGCTTTTTGCATCCGGCAATGGCGGGCAATATATTTTTATAATAGAAAGTTTGAATTTAACTGTTGTTTTTACTCAGGGTAATTACGGATCTTTCAAAGCCAAACAAGCGTTCGAAATTATGGCAAAGTATATTTTACCGGACTTTAAAAATTGAGACGTTTGTAGTTTTCAATACATCAGGGAGAACTTTTTATACCAGAAGCTATAAGGTTTTATCCGGTTAGTCTGTTATAGCTATTCTAAACAGGCTCATTATCTGAGCTCCTAGTAAGTTTTACCAACCTCACTATTTGATAAACGGCATGATTCTTTAAGGATAAGGAACGTGCTATTTCCGGAATAGCCTGCATATGCGCCTCGCATAAATACCCAAATTCCAGTTCTTTAATTATCGTAACGTGTTCTGATGTTGTACATCTCAGCATTTGTATGAAACAATTCAACGTATACTAAATACAAACCTTCAGAATAATCTAAAGGGGAAGCAATATTTTTCAGTAATTGTTCATAATCATTATTTTCCATCTTGTTTGAATGTTTATTATGTTACTAAATTAACTTCCAAAATGCTACTATTTAATGGTTTTATTTCTTTGAAGAACAAATTCAAAATCAGCTATTTGTGTTTTAAAAGTTTCATTTTCAAATTCATAAATGGGCATTTTGTAAATGAGCTTGTTAGATTCAAAATTATAATGATAGAAGAAACCATCTTTAATCTCAACATTTGATTCGTAGACATCGATTAAAAACACATTTCTTGTGTTATAATCCATCACTTTTGTCGAACATATAAATTTATACATTCCAGAATGAAACTTCTCAATTTTCAATTCTATTTTTGATCCCAAAGGCGTCCAATCGGTCATATTATAATTGATTCGCAACGCCCCCGATTCTTTTATCGAAGTCCAGTTTCCTTCTAATTCTTCTGGATTCACGATACTTAGCTCATAAAAAGTTCCACATTTCAAACCATTTAAAATTGTATTATAAATGTCCGTTTCGTTTATTCTGTTATCTAGCTGTTTGTAAATAATTTTTCCAATTTTCTTTAAATCGCCGTTTAAAAATAACTTTGATTTTAAAACATTATTTTCATCCTTTGGGATCGATCTAAACCTATTGGAATAAATCGATTCGAAAATTTTTATAAGAGATTCTTTATTTTCGTCATTTAGAACAATATTTAAGTCTAATTTTTTAAAACTGGCAAATTCTATATTTTGATTAAATTTGTTTAATAAAATATTGTATTCTTTTGGTAATAAGACTTCAAGATCACTGTTGTTTAGCAAATCAAACAGAACTACAAAAACAAAATTCGTATCATCAGTAAATGTCTGATCAAATATTTTTAAACTATTCATTAATATTTATTTGCGAGATTAATTTGGCGTCATACTACCAGCAATATTTTGCGTGTATTTTATTTTTAGAGTAATCAAGATTTAGTATTTACAATTCCTTCGTCAGTCTATCCATTTCCTTAAGCAAAGTTGGCATTCTAAATTCTCCTGCCATACTTTCTACTTTCTCAAATGCATCATCCAGATCAATACCAATAGCAGTTACAAACAATGGTTTTTTGCTGTCGCCTCTCAATAAAATTCTTTTATTTTTTTCGATAGATGCAAAATTGGTTTTTGCAACGCCAATAATTGGAATTTCTTTATTGAGTTTCTCATATAAATAACCTCCTAAACCATATTTCATTTCATCATCCAGATAAACAAATCCGTCGACGATAATGAAATCAATATCTTTTAAATCAAACTGATTCAGCAAACTAATAATGCAAGGCAATTCTCTTCTGTAAAATTCTCCGGGAATATATTCCTCAACATTCCCGATAATTTCGGTATGAACTTTAAAGTTTTCACTTTGATTCCATTCTGTAAATTCAAGGCAAACCGTTTTTGCTTTTCCATCAAAGTAATACGTGTCAAAGGCTAGTATCATTATTTATTTTTAAAATTGTTTAATTTATGTGATGTAATTTGATTTATTCTTTGTCTGTAATATAATTTGCCAAATAAAGATCACTAGTATTGAAAGTTCCGGTTTTAGCTTCTTGTTCCGTGGTATTCAGTAGTGTATTTTTGATTTAGTTTTCCCGAAAGTGAATATAAACCTATTTCTACAACAGTATAAATTCTTTTTTGATAACGTACTTTCTTTTATCCTCTTTTATTCTTTATAAACATCAATCATTCAGCCCTTTTCCTTCCAAAATTTGATCTATAACTTTCTCTATTCTTGATTCTCTGGTTTTAGATTGTTTTGGAGACGAAAAATGAAGTAAATAAGCTCTTTGTCTACCAGGAGATAAAGCTTTGAATGCAGTATGTAATTTTGGATTTTCGTCCAGTTTCTTTTGAAATTCTTCTGTAATCTTAAATTCTTCCGTTTTCTTTAATACTACTTTAAGACCAGCTTTTTCAATTTCTACAGCTTCGTAAATGTAGTTTTTTAAGATTTTTTTCTGATCAACAATTTCATTGAGGTCCGTAAATCTTATTTGTCGTGCACCCTGAACATTTTTAGATTGCTGAATCAGGATTCCATCCGTATCACTAAGTAAAGCTCCTTTAAAAAACAAAAGTGCACAATAGTCTTTAAAAGCGTGTATTAAAACAATATTACTATTTTGAAAAGTATAGCAGGGAACTCCCCATTTTAGCTCTTCGGTTAGTTGGCAATCCAATACAATTTGCCTTAATTCCGCTTGTTCTTTTTGCCATTTTTGGGCTTTATCAAAATAAAAATCAACCTTAGCATTCATAATCTTATTTGTTCCGGATTAAACTCTTAGCGCCCCACGAAAACCTCTTGCTGCATAATACGATTCAGCTCCGTTATGATATACAAAAACAGTATCATAACGAAAATCACAAAATAAAGCACCACCTAGTTTTCTGATATCAGATGGTGTTTCAATCCAGCTTGATGTTTTACTATCAAATTTACCTAATTTCTGAAACTCCTTATATTGTTGCTCATTCAAAATTTCAATTCCCATTTCGGCAGCCCTATTAAGAGCGCTGTCTGCAGGTTTGTTTTCTTTTCTTTTTTCTAGTGCTTCATGATCATAACACAAACTTCTGCGCCCTTTAGGACTTTCTGCTGAACAATCACAAAAAATATATTCATCTGTTTTCTTGTCATAGCCTGTTACGTCCGGTTCTCCTTCAGTTCTTTCCATTTCATTCAGAGACCATATATTATCAGGACTTGTCATTATTTTTGCTCGTACTTTATTCCATTCAATACCTTTATGACGTTGCCTATTTTTTTCAAAGCGAACTTCTAAAACACGAAGTAATTCTTCTTGTTGCTCAGGTAACAACTTGGTTTTATGGTTATTCATGATTTTTTATAATTTTAGGACATGGCAAACGTAACAAAATTTAATCTAATCCTGCAAATTGAAAAGGCGTCGTTACTTTAAAATTCATCGAAGATTCTCCGGAATAATTCTCATTATTTGCCAAACTAAGCTTTCTTATTTTACCTTTTTCACTAAAATCAAGTTTACCAAATTCAACCCAAACCACGTTAGGATTTACAACATTATCAAAATAATAAATTAGATTTTTTTGATCAGCTACAGTTCGCCAGCGTGTAGAGGAAATATTAGGTTCGGCTACAGACGAAATACCTAATGGTACGGAACAATTTCTAATAACGCCAAAAACACTGGCAATTGCTGTTCTTATATTGTCTGTTTTAGGAATTGCATCAATATAATAAGACGCTCTTACAAAACGATCAGCAGCTCTGTTAGTTCCCGGCAGCATAATAGTTCCCGGAATCCCTTTCCAGTAACTATTTATTGACAATTGCTCATCAAAAGTAGGAGAGTTGGTCATGGCAACAAATTTTCTGTCATGATGAATAACTAATTTACCATTGATATATTCAAAAATAGCATTATCGCCAGTATTATCCGAAACAGATAAATGTACCGTGGCAAAAATAGCTGTACCCGGAATATGAGAAGAAACCACTAAAAAATCATTTTTCTCTAATGCATTTACAACTTCAGCAACTGTTGCAAAATTATCAAGTACATATTGCAGCCAAAGCGAAACTGCCAATCCTTTTTGATTTCCATTCTTTTCGAATTTAGGATAATTAGATTCCGCCAGCCATAAAAGATTACCAACCAAACCTTTCTCATTCATTCCGTCAGAAGAAGCGATATCCCAGGAACTGGTAATAACACTTCCGAATTTAGATTTCCATTTTACCGAATTATTCCCAGCTTCTCCATTTCGGTCAATTCCTCTTGGAAAAACCCATAAATTAGCAGGTATTTCGGTTTTCCAGTCCATAGATCGGGCAGTTATGATTGTTCCGTCCAAACCTTCATAAACAACTCGTGTACATGCAATTGCTTTTTCGCTAAAAATAGCAATGCTAAGAAAAGCGGAAAGGGTCAAAATTTTGATTTTTGTTTTCATAGGATATATATTTAGTTTATGGTATTTGAAGTATCCTTAACTACGGTATAAATTCTAAAATCTTGTTCCTGCGCTATGTATCACTTTCCATTTTAACAAGGTGTTACTAATATAGTAATAATATCAATAGTAAACTGATTCCCCTTTAGTACTACAGCTACATTTTACCTTCATTTTATACTTTATTCCAACAAGATATTTTTCTTAATATTAATTTGCTCCAGAAAAGACTCATCGTGCGAAACTACAATTAATGTTCCCTGATATTCATTAATCGCTGCTGTTAAAATCTCAACATTCTGAAGATCCAGGTTGTTCGTTGGTTCGTCTACTATAATCATATCCGGAGATTGATTATTTATTGTTAAACAGCAAAGCATTAAACGCATTTTTTCTCCGCCGCTTAAAGCATTGCAAGGTTTATCCCAGTATTCCTTATGGAATAAAAACCGATTGAGTCTCATTTTTATTTCATGCTCTTCAAGACCAGAAATATTAAATACCTGAGCTTGTTCATAAACGTTAAGAGCATTGCTTATCAACGAATAATCCTGATCGATATAAACAACAGATTGATTTTCTGCAATATAAACAGTCCCGTTTTTTGGCTTTGTTTTGCCGAGTATTATTTTGATTAAAGTTGTTTTTCCGGATCCATTTGAACCCTGAATAGCGATTCTTTCTCCGCTAATTATTTCGATATTTAAATCTTTTTTCCAGAGAAACTGATCTTCGTAAGTATGGTTAATCGCATTTGCCGTAAAGAGTATTTTTCCTTTATGCAAAGCCGAATGATCAAAACCAAATTTCATCTGATCAATATCCGGCAATGACGAGCGCAACTCACGTAATTCTTTCGAAATGCCATCTACTTTCTCTATGTGAACACTTTTGAGTTTAGACGAACTGTTTTCAGCATTGTTACGCAGCGTATTCATCATAATACGGGCAACACCGGACTTTTCCTGTTTCTTTTTTCCCCGTGCATCTAACTTTTGCTGTCTTTCAACCGTTTCACGTTCTTTCTCTTTCGCTTTTCGCAAGGCCTTTTCCTTACTCTGCAGATCTTGGTTTAATGCATTGTTTTCGAGCTGTTTTTGTTCAGCATAAAAATCATAATTGCCACCATACGTTGTGATACCACGTTTACTCATTTCGCAAACTGTATTTAAAAGATGGAGCAATTTTCGGTCATGACTCACCACAATTAAACTGCAATTGGCTGTAACAATAAAGTTGTAAAGCAATTCTCTTGCCGCTTTGTCCAGGTGATTACTGGGTTCGTCTAATAAAACAAGCTCAGGTTCATGAATCGAAATTCCAGCCAGAAAAACCTTTGTCTTTTGGCCTCCGCTTAAGGTTTCAATTTTTTGTGTTAAATCCAAACCGTTTAATTGCCAATATTTCAGTGCGTTATTACAACGTTCCTCAATCGTCCAGTCCTCGTTGAGCACAGTAAGATTTTCTTCTGTAACATTCCCTTTCAGTATTGCTGCAAGGGCATTGAGCTTATGATTGACGCATAATGCTTCGCCAATGGTAAAATGATTGTATTGCCCAAAAATCTGAGGAATGTAATAAGGTTCAGAACTAGCTCTTAGCTCTCCGTTTGAAGGCGGTAATTCTCCTGCAATAATTTTTAGCAACGTAGATTTTCCAACGCCGTTATGACCAATTAGTGCGATTTTTTCGTGATTGTTTACTGTAAAACTAATGTTATCAAACAATAGATCACTGTTCTCGTGTTTATATGAAATGTTTTGTAGAATAAGCATAATTTCTTTCTCTAAAGATGAATAAATAGCGCAACCACAATTGTAGTTTACCCTTTAAATTGCCTGAAAGAAATTATTTTTCACATAAATTATTGCTTTTATTTAAGACTGCAAATATACGATTGTGTTTTAACTTATAAAAAAAGCCACACTGTATTTTAGTACATTGTGGTTTAATGTGGTTGATAGGCTACTGTATGCTATATTTTTTTGAGCGTAATTTTCATTTCTTTACTGTCTAATATCAGCTGATCATCTGTAATAGTGCTTTCACAAGGATATGGAGTACCTGTTTCATCTTTTATCACTAAGCTTTTTCCTCCTTTTGTCAATGCAAAAGTGCCATTATTTATTTCATTTTGTAAATATCCTGTAACATGTCCATCCTCTGTAAAAGTCAGCGTTCCGTTAGTCAGAATCACATTTTTTAAAGAATCAGAAAGAGGTGTTTTAGGTTCAACGGCCGTAATTTTCCAGGAGTTTACCAGTTTATTTCGACCTTTGTGACATGAAACCATTACTACTGCTAATAGTGCAATTGCGAAGATAAATAAGTTAGATTTTCTCATGATTTTGTGATTAAAGTTAGACATTAGAAAATTACAAAAATATTTTTGATTAAAAATCTAAATATCAAACATTTACAATAATAATTTCACAAAACAATGATCGCAACCAGCAAAATAGCATTTTTCAGGTATAAAACAAAACCCTCAGATCCTTAGTAACTTAGATTCTTATCCGCTAAAAAACTATTTTAAAGTCAAAGCACCCAAAATCTCTTCGTACATAAATGGTCCTCCCGGATATTTGGCAGTATAATCCAGATTCATCCAAACCTGACCACGCTCATCAATATGATAATGAATCTTTTTGCCATAACTTTCTTTTACAAAAAGCACATTTTTAATCAAATAATTGACCTTTTCCAGATCAATTAGAGAACCTATTAAAATCTCAGGATAAATGTGTCCTTTAGTATGAATTAATCTTGGTGTTCCGCCAATAGATCGAATTGCGGCTGCCATTAAAATAGAATGATCATCGCAATCGCCTGAAAAATATTCTAAAGATTCGCTCGCTGTAGCAATATAATCGCCTTCTTTAGGATCATTGACATAATTCCAGCGACTGTTAATCTCTTTAAAGACTGCAAAACACTGAATAATGGTTCTGTAATCTGAATATCCTTTTATTCCTTTAAAATGCTTTGACGTAGCCATAATGGCAAAATTGCGAACCTTTGGATTCTGATATTCGATCGCATTAATAATTTTGGACTTATTAGGAAACGGAAGCAATTTTGCAACAATGATATCTTGCGGAAAGGGATTATCAGACATCGTATAAATCATAGAATTATAATCTTCTGAAATTTCACTAAAACCATAATTACCAATTACAGTTCCATACACAAGAACCAATAAATAAACCGCAATACACAAAATAATAATGGTTCGCAGGTACATCAAGAGAAAGAAAATAGCTGTAAAAACAAAAATGAAGATAAATACACGGTCTAAATTAAAAGCCCATTCTAAATCTATCAGATTTTGATGCAGTATGATAAAAATCGGAATCGTAATTAAAAGACTCAAAAGCATGATAATAATCCTATCCCAGGGTGATTTCACCTGTAATTTAGATTTTAATTGCGGAAAGTCAATTTTAGGAAAATTTATCATAAGATTCAAAAGCAGTTATCACAGCGCTTTTACAGTTTCAACAAAAGTACTTTTTTTATCAATAATTCCGAGATCAAATAACTGATTTTGAATTTTAATAAATGCTTTTTCACTCAAATTCTTTTGAGACCATTGTGTAAGTTTCAGCCATTCCTGAATATCTTCAATTTTTTGATTGAAAAGTTCTGATAATGTTTTGTCTATATTGGGAATCTGGGTAAAATCGCGTGTTGTTTTGTTTATTATTTCTAATATTTTTTCAACAATTTTCGGGTTCTTTTTCAGGAATTCATCACGAACAGTAATTACAAATGACGGCCATGGAGTAGGGCAGTCGCCAACTCGTCTAAAAATACCCTGATCAACAAGCGGTTTAGTCATAAAACGTTCCCACATAAAATAATCAGCAGTACCTTTTGTCAGGGCTTCTACAGCTCCATCGATTGTATTTATGATTTCAAATTGCAGATCATCCGTTTTCCAGCCATTTTCATGTGCATTTACATAAGCCATTAATTGCGATCCTGAACCTATTCTCGAAATCGCTACTTTTTTATCCTTAAGATCTGCTACAGTATGAAAATTGGATCCTGCAGCAACGTGAATTCCCCAAATTAAAGGAGACTGAACATAAATCTGAACAATTTTACTTGGATTACCGGCAACAATATCTTTTACAATACCTTCAGTTAAAATTACAGCAATATCAGCTTCACCATCACGAAGCATCTGACACATTTTGCCAGTACCTTCAGGAATGTTTTTCCATTGCAAATCAATGTTTTCAGCTTCAAATTCGCCATTTTCGATGCATAAATGCCATGGCAAATTGAAGTGTTCCGGAACACCTACAATTTTTACAGTTTTCATTAGTTTAAGTTTAAGTTAAGTTTGGATGCGTATGCTAAGTTTTTTGTTTGTTTAGTTTTTTAATAAATCAGTTCTGTGTTTATCAGAAAGACAAGGTTCTTCAATTTCTATTATTGAATTGGATTCGTATTCAGCCAATACACTTTTTACAATCGAATAGTCGGTATTTTTAACCACTTCAACAGCAAAAAAAGTATCATTGAGGCTTTCGGAGATACAATTGATTGTTTTTAATTTTTCTATAATTATTTCCTTGTCAAATTCTTTTTCTAATAGTAATATCTGAAGAATTGAATTCCCAGAGCTCTCTATTGTTTCTTTATGCATGAAGAACTTTTCATTTTCATCATATTCTGCACGAAAAATATCGTCTGTGGCAATCAAAGGTCCAAAAAACGGAATATTATCTAATTTGAAATATCCTTTCTCCAAATCCACAATTTCTGCCCACATTGTTTCCGAAACAATCTCTTCTAAGTATGTACTATAATATTTAAATAATATTTTTTTATGTGTTTCCTGCATTACTAAATTTACTAATTAATTTCATCTATTATTGCCTTCAACGGCGACAAAACAATACGATAACCGTCTGGATCCAGAAACATTTTTCCGTTTTCATTCCAAAAAGGATTACTTGCAGGTATGATTGAAATGTTATTATGTATAATCTTATCCAATAACATATTATAATCTAAAATTGATTTAGGATAAAGCACTATAACATCATCCGGATCGAAAGTATGGTTTGCTTTTGTATCAGATTTTGTGAATTCAAAATGCCACTCTAAACCTGATTTTCCAATAAAAACACCATCATAATTATTATGATTTTGAAAATCTCCCAAGAGCTCAAAACCCAAAATATTGAAATCTATAATTTTATCTAAATCATCTGTATGTCTCGCTACTCTTAAAAACATAATCTAAGATTTAATCTGATTAATATGATGTTCTAAATGGGCTACATAATCCGTCATAAGAAACTTTAAATCAATTACAGATTCATCACTCAAAACAATTTTAAAGTTTAAAACCTTCTCATCAACACTTTTCATAATCCTGATAATTTGCTTGTTTACTACAAACCACAACTGTGTCAGCTCATCAATATCCATTGTTTGATATTGATTTAAATTTACTAAATCTATTTGATTATAGGGTCTGTGCTGATAAGGTTTTTCTACATAATTAATTTCTGTAAAACGTATCAGATTATGAATCGCTGAATCTGCCAAATGTCCTAAAATCTCTTTTTTAGACCATTTTCCATTTTCTTTAGTTTCTAAAACATCGTTATCTATCGTTGGAAAATAGTTGACATTTTCTAATAATAAATTTTCAAATTTAAGAATAGCGTCCTGCATGAATTATCTAATTTTCAAATTGACTAATTCCCTGATTACTTCTGAGCCAACTTATTTAATGTATAAGCAATCAATTCATCGACAGCCTTATAAGGATCTTCGCTAAAAGTTCCGGATGCACGATTGGCAATAATAGCATTCAATGATAATGCATTATGTCCTAAAAGCGCTGAAAGCCCATAAATTGCTGCAGTTTCCATCTCTAAGTTAGTAATTCTTTCGTCATTAAAATTAAAATTATCCATTTTACTGTTTAATTCTTCATCCTGAATATTCAAACGTAAAACGCGTCCTTGTGGCCCGTAAAATCCTCCGGCTGTTGCAGTAATTCCTTTAAACATTTTATCTGATTCTATTATTTTTTCTAATTTCTCAGAACAAGCAATTGCATACGGCCTTCCTTTTCTAATATCCCAATTCGTGTGGTTGATAAAAGCATCCTCAATCGCAGCGTTCGACACTTCATCGATCAGGTAGGAGCGGAGCATATTGTCTAATCCTAATCCAAATTTAGACATTACAAAACTATCCACAGGAATATCAGCTTGTAGAGAACCAGAAGTTCCAATTCTGATAATATTCAATGAAGTCAGACTTTCTTTTGGCTGACGTGTTTTTAAATCGATGTTAACCAAAGCATCTAATTCATTTACAACAATATCAATATTGTCAGGTCCAATTCCGGTTGACATTACAGATATTCTTTTACCTTTATAAATTCCCGTCTGAGTTTTAAATTCTCTTTTCTGTGTCGAATATTCAATCGAATCAAAAAATTGTGTGATTTTTTCGACTCTGTTTTGATCTCCAACAAAAATTATATCGTTTGCTATATGTTCAGGAAGAAGATTTAAGTGATAAACGCTTCCGTCCGGATTAAGTATTAATTCTGAATTTTGTATCATTTTTTTTTTAGGTTCTAAGTTACTGAGTGACTAAGGTTCTGAGGTTTTCTGTAGGGCGCTAACTTTTTTTGCCCACGGATTTGACGGATTGAACAGATTGTCACAGATTTTTTTATGCTTCTATGTTTTTTTTTTTTTCGTAGAGGCGCACAGCAGTGCGTCTCCTTGTTTATATAAAAGTGTCTTGTCTAATTATTATGCCAAGCTTTGCGATCTCTGCGCTTTCATTAAAACTTACAATTATAATTCTTCGCGTTCTTTGCTGTTATTTTTTTTAAATCTAAAATCTAAAACAACTAAAGCCAAAGCTTTGCGATCTTTTGTTTTTATAAAAACCTATTATTATAATTCTTCGCGTTCTTTGCGGTTAAAATTTTTAATCTAAATTCTAAAAGCTAAAACACCTAAAGCCAAAGCTTTGCGATCTTTGATTTTTATAAAAAAAACTATTATTATAATTCTTTGCGTTCTTTGCGGTTAAAATTTTTAATCTAAATTCAAAAATCTAAAATACCTAAAGCCAAAGCTTTGAGATCTTTTATTTTTATAAAAAAACTATTATTACAATTCTTTGCGTTCTTTGCGGTTAAAATTTTTAATCTAAATTCTAAAAGCTAAAACACCTAAAGTCAAAGCTTTGCGATCTTTTTTATAAAAAACTATTATTATAATTCTTTGCGTTCTTTGCGGTTAAATTTTTATACAGTTTGGAATTTGGAATTTAAAAATCTAACCACCAACACGTTTCGTTTTAAATCCTTTTGCTTTAAGGATTTCCATGATTTTATCCCGATAATCACCCTGAATAATAATAGAAGCATCTTTAAAGGTTCCGCCAACGCTTAATTTCGTTTTAATTTCTTTCGCCAGGATTTTAAAATCTTCGTCAGATCCTTCATAACCTTCGATAATAGTTGTGGCTTTTCCTTTTCGTTTTTCGAATTTACAAATCATAGGCTCTTTTTGAATAAAAAGAACATGATCTTCTTCCTGAACTACTTCAGGTTCATTTGATTCGATGTGATCAGGGAATAAGTTTTTTAATTGATCTTGTAAGTCCATAAATTTTTAGGCTAAAATAAATCTCAATAGTTCTGGTTTGTAAAAAATTAAATTCCAAATCCCAATTTGATAGTTTGGAATTTGGAATTTAAAAATTGTAGATTTAAAAGTTTATTTTTTTATTAAACCTAAATCTACTAAACGTTCGTATAAATAATCTCCCGCAGTAATATCTTCGAATTTCTTAGGATTCTCAGCATCAATACAGTTTTCTAAACAATCCAAACGCATATCGCTGACAGGGTGCATAAAAAACGGAATGGAATAACGTGAAGTTCCCCATAATTCTCTTGGTGGATTTACTACCTGGTGAATCGTCGATTTTAATTTATTGTTGGTATGTCTTGACAGCATATCCCCAACATTAATTACCAATTGATCGTCTTCTGCGATAGCATCAATCCATTCGCCATCATGATTTTGAACCTGTAATCCTTTTCCCTGAGCGCCCATTAAAAGTGTAATCAGGTTAATATCTCCGTGAGCAGCTGCGCGAATCGCATTTTCTGGCTCAGAAGTAATTGGCGGATAATGAATTGGTCTTAAAATAGAGTTTCCGTCATGAGCATATTTATCAAAATAAAACTCGTCTAAACCTAAATGCAAAGCCAAAGCTCTTAACACATAAACACCTGTTTTTTCAAGCATTTGATACGCTTCTTTACCCACAACATTAAAACGGGGCAATTCTGCTACTGCTACATTTTCAGGATATTCTGAAGCGTACTTAGAAGCAGCATCAACATACTGGCCAAAATGCCAAAATTCTTTCAAATCCCCTTCTTTACGTCCTTTAGCATGCTCTTTTCCAAAAGATACATAACCTCTTTGCCCGCCAATTCCGGGAATCTCATAATTATGCTTAGTTTCTACTGGCAAAGCGAAAAATTTTCTAATTTCGCTATAAAGCTCGTTTACTAACTGATCATCTAAAAAGTGACCTTTTAGGGCTACGAAGCCAATGTTTTCAAATGCACTGCCGATTTCATTTACAAATTTTTGTTTACGTTTCGGGTCGTCCGAAAGGAAATCACGTAAGTCTACACTAGGAATGTTTTGCATACTTTACATTTTTATTTAAAGAATGAAAGGTGGTATAAAGGCCTTTCAATAACAAAGGTAGAGAATATTTTAGATTTGAATTTTAAAAGTTATATTAAAATTAAATTATTATAACAAAAATTAATAAAATTGTTATAATTTTCTATATTTGAAACACTAAAACAACGAACCAAATGATCTTTTACAGACAAAACCTTACTGATGCTCAATTATTAGATTTATATAAAAAAATACTTAAACCACGCCTGATCGAAGAAAAGATGCTGATCTTAATTCGGCAGGGAAAAGTTTCAAAATGGTTTTCCGGAATAGGGCAGGAGGCAATCGCAGTAGGTGTTACCGCTGTTTTAGACGAATCTGAATACATATTGCCAATGCACAGAAATCTAGGAGTATTTACTACCAGAAATATTCCGTTGCATAGATTGTTTTCGCAATGGCAGGGAAAAGCAAACGGTTTTACAAAAGGCAGGGATCGCAGTTTTCACTTTGGAACACAAGAATATAAGATTATCGGAATGATTTCGCATTTGGGTCCACAATTAGGAATCGCAGACGGAATAGCCTTGGCAGATAAACTTCAAAAAAATAAGAAAGTCACAGTTGTTTTTACGGGAGAAGGCGCAACAAGCGAAGGAGATTTTCATGAAGCACTGAATATAGCTGCTGTCTGGAAATTACCGGTAATGTTTATTATCGAAAACAATGGCTACGGACTTTCGACTCCTGTAAACGAACAATACGCCTGTGAAAACCTCGCTGATAAAGGTGTTGGCTACGGAATTGACAGTTATATTATTGATGGAAATAATATTCTGGAGGTTTACAATAAATTGTCTCAGCTAAAAGAACATATGCAGGAAAATCCGCATCCGGTTTTATTAGAATTTAAAACCTTTAGAATGCGCGGTCATGAAGAGGCGAGTGGCACAAAATATGTTCCGCAGGAATTAATGGACGAATGGGCAGCGAAAGATCCGGTAACCAATTATAGAAATTATCTAACTGAAATTGGAGTTCTAACTTCAGAATATGATCAACAATTGCATGCTGAAATCAAGCAGGAAATTGACGAAAATTTGGCTATAGCAAATGCAGAACCGGAAATTGTACCTACCTATAGCGGAGAATTAGATGATGTTTACAAACCTTATCAATTTGAAGAAGTTAATCCTACTGAAGAAATAAAGAATATACGCTTTATTGACGCCATAAGATACAGTTTAGAGCAATCTATGAAACGTCATGGAAACCTTGTAATTATGGGTCAGGATATTGCAGAATATGGCGGCGCTTTTAAAATAACAGACGGTTTTGTAGATCTCTTTGGAAAAAACCGCGTGCGAAATACGCCAATCTGTGAGAGCGCGGTGGTTTCGACCGCAATGGGATTGTCTATCAACGGTTATAAAGCAATTGTCGAAATGCAGTTTGCTGATTTTGTTTCGACAGGATTTAACCCAATCGTAAATTTATTAGCAAAGTCGCATTATCGATGGGGCGAAAATGCCGATGTTGTGGTTAGAATGCCTTGTGGAGGCGGAACTCAGGCCGGACCGTTTCACTCTCAGACTAATGAAGCCTGGTTTACCAAAACTCCGGGATTAAAAGTTGTTTATCCTGCTTTTCCATATGATGCAAAAGGTTTATTAAATACTTCTATAAACGATCCGAATCCGGTGTTGTTTTTTGAACACAAACAATTGTACAGAAGTGTTTATCAGGATGTTCCCGTTGATTATTATACGATTCCTTTAGGAAAAGCAGCTGTATTGAAAGAAGGAAATCAAGTTACTATCATAGCTTTTGGAGCTCCCGTACATTGGGCATTAGAAACCTTGGCAAACAATCCTGAAATTAGTGCTGATTTAATAGATTTAAGAACTTTACAACCTTTGGATACTGAAACAATTTTTAATTCGGTTAAAAAAACAGGAAAAGTAATTATCTATCAGGAAGATACTTTGTTTGGCGGAATCGCGAGCGATATTTCGGCCTTAATTATGGAGGAATGTTTTGAATACCTTGACGCTCCGGTTAAAAGAGTCGCAAGTTTAGATTCCCCAATTCCGTTTACAAAAGCACTAGAAGATCAGTTTTTACCAAAAAATCGTTTTGAAGAAGTTTTATTCGAATTATTGAAATATTGATTACAAATTGCAAATAGTTTTGCATAAAGAACATTTTTTTTATCTTTAAACCATTAAAAAATTAACTTATGAAAAAACTATTTGTTTCATTTTTTGCAATTACCTTACTTTTTTCTTGCAATAAAAGTACTAAGTCTAACGAAGATAAAGCTTTAGACGCAAAATTCGATAAGTACAAAGATGGCTTTGTTACTGATTTATGGAAAATTAATCCAGGTTGGGCGTCAGGTGTTGGCTATCACAAATTAGACAGCATTTTAGTTGTTCCGGATGCGAATGATGAAAAAAGACAACTTGATTTTGCCAATGCTCAATTGGATTCCTTAAAACAATTTGATCCTGAAAATTTGTCTGACAATAATAAGACTGATTTTCAAATGATTAAAAATCAACTTGAAGGTACTATTTTTAGCGTAAAAGAATTAAGATCATCAGAGTGGAATCCTTCTGAATATAATGTTTGCGGAGCTTTTGCAGAGATTCTAAACGGAAAGTATGATTCTCTTGATGTACGTTTGCGTGCCTTTAATGCTAAATTGAATAATGTTCCTGCTTATTATGAAGCGGCAAAAAAGAACATTAAAAATCCAACTATCGAACATACAGATCTTGCAATAGCGCAAAATCTTGGTGGCTCATCGGTTTTTGATGCTGATTTAACGGCTGCTTTACAACAAAGTAAATTAAGTGTTGCTGAGAAAAAGGAGATCCTGGATAAAGCAAAAGTGGCTAAAAAAGCAATTACAGATTATGCTGATTGGTTAAAAACAACTCCAAACAAAACCCCGCGTTCTTTTAGATTAGGAGCTGCATTATATGCTAAGAAATTTAATTTTGATATTCAGTCAAGCTATACGGCTGATGAGATTTTTAAAGTTGCAAATGATCACAAAAAAGATTTGCACGATAAAATGTTTGTTCTGGCTGATAAACTTTGGACAAAATACAAAGGAAATGAAGCTAAACCAACAAACAAACTCGAATTAATCAAACAAGTTATTGATAAAATCTCGTTACAGCACACAACTCCTGAAAAATTTCAGTCTGAAATCGAGAAACAAATTCCGGAATTAACAGCTTATGTAAAAGCAAAAGATTTATTATACATTGATCCTTCAAAACCTTTAGTGGTTCGTAAAGAACCGGCATATATGGCCGGAGTTGCAGGAGCATCTATTTCTGCGCCCGGACCTTATGACAAAAATGCAAATACTTATTATAATGTAGGCAGCATGACTGGCTGGACAGCTGAAAACGCAGAAAGTTATTTAAGAGAATACAATGATTATATTCTGCAGATTTTAAATATTCACGAAGCAGTTCCGGGACATTACACACAATTGGTTTACAGTAATCAATCGCCAAGTATCATCAAATCTATTTTAGGAAATGGTGCAATGGTTGAAGGATGGGCTGTTTATGCAGAAAAAATGATGCTGGAAAGCGGTTATAAAAATTCTGATGAAATGTGGTTAATGTATTATAAATGGAATTTAAGAGCAACCTGCAATACAATCTTAGACATTAGCGTTCACACTAAAAACATGTCTAAAGAAGCAGCTTTGGATTTGTTGACAAAAGAGGCTTTTCAGCAACAAGCAGAAGCTGATGGAAAATGGAAACGTGTAACTTTATCTCAGGTTCAATTGTGTTCTTATTTTACAGGATATACAGAAATTTACAACTTAAGAGAAGAACTTAAAAAACAAGAAGGAGATAAATTCAATTTGAAAAAATTCCATGAGAAATTTTTAAGCTTTGGAAGCGCTCCGGTAAAATACATTAAAGAATTGATGCTGTCTCAAGAGTAAACTCTAACAACATTTTATAAAAAAAGGTTTGACGAGAATTATTTCTCATCAAACCTTTTTTCTTTATATTTTATGTCTTCTAAAGTCTGAAAAAAAAAAAACGTTTTTATCTGCATTTTGCTTTTAGCAATCCGTTTTATCAGAGCTCAATATTCTAAACAATGACTACCAGTCGTTTACCATCAGAAACCTCTCTGATCCAGGCTTCTTCAACAGCAATTAAAGGAACAGTTTCAATATTCACTTTCAGCTTATTTTGAGCAGCTAAAAGAAACATTTCAGGAAGTATTTCTGAGAATAATAATTTTACATCTTCTTTTGCCCAGCTTCCTAATCCGGAACCTGATAATTGCAAATCCACACTTCTTAAAATCCCTGATGATAACTGAATAGTATCACCCGCCATTCCTCCAATAGTAACATATCTTACTTTGGTCGTAAACGATCCGTTTCCTTTTAAAGCCGTAAGAATTAATTCTGCGGGATGACCCCATAAATAATCCAAAACAATATCAATAGGAGTGTTTAGGTGAATTTTTTTAAGCTGTTCGATAATTGTTTCATCCTCTTGTTTTAGAGAAATAACTTCATCAGCGCCTAAAGCAAAAAGACTTTTAAGTGTTTTTTCGTTTCTTCCGGTAACAATTACCTTTTTTGCTCCGTAATGTTTTGCAAGCTGAATTGCCATTTGCCCGGTAAAACCTGTCGTGCCATTTATTAAAACAGTCTCGCCTGATTTTATAGCAGCCTTAAATTTAAGCGCCATCGCTGAGCCTGCCACTGCATTAGGCAAAGAAGCAGCGATTGCATCACTAATTCCTTCAGGTAATGGGACAAGTATATTTTTATCAATAATCGCTTTTTCGGCAATTGTACCCGTAATTCCACGAGCATAAACTCTAGTGCCATTTTCTAGTAAACCAACGGCATCACTGCCAACGACAAAACCATTTTGATTATCGTTTTCAGAAGAATAATGTTTTCCACTGGCTTTTCCTTTATCAAGATTAGTAATGGCAACGGCTTTAACCGAAAGTAAAACCTGATTTTCGTTTTGCACAGTTGGTGCTTCAAATTCTGTATATTTTGGTAACTCGCCTTTTTTATAAACTACTGCTGCTTTCATAATTATTAAATTTTATAATGCAAATTTAGACTGCTGTTTACTGGCCAACGATAACATTTGTTATCAAATACAATCAGAACTATTTATTGTGAACTAATTTACTTTTGATCCTGCTTAAATGAACCGTGCTTATACCAAGATAAGATGCAATGTAATGTTGCGGAACACGCTGAATAACCTGAGGTCTTTCTTTAATTAAATTAAGATAACGCTGAATAGGAGAATCCTTTATAAACGAAACAAAATGTTTCATGTAATCAAATGTACGCTCAAAAAACATATTAATTAAACGGTCTCTTAATTCCGGAATTTCTTTAATTTCTTCTAATATTTTATCGAGATCATCTTTATGAATCCACCAAATAATCGAAGGTTCTATCGTTTCAATCACAACCGGACTCGGGAACTTTTTCATAAAACTTTCGATAGAAGCAACACTTTGATTTTCAAAAAAGAATTGAGTTGTTAGGTCTTTTCCATTATTATTGAACCAAACCCGGATACAGCCCTTTTCGATTATAAAAAGTTTTTTCGAAATTTCTCCTTCTTCTAAAAGTACAGTCTTAGTCGGAATTTCAATACGATTAAAACATTTAATGTAGGAGCTCCAGCGTTCATCATCGATAGGGAATTTATTTCGGAATTGATCAAACATATATAGTTATTTGATTATTGTACAAATTTATCTCCTGTAGCTTTATCAATAAGTACCAGCAAATCATATCCCAATACATATGTTTTTAATTTAGGATTGTCAATTTTTAGTTTATCCTGCTTTACAAGACGTCTTATAGGTCTTAAATCATAAACAACCCATTCATTCTCACCAACTTTTTCGAAAAAAGGCAAAAATTCTTTGAATTCTTCGAGACCATTATAAGCCACTATTGCCTTACTGTTATCCACTGGAGACATTCCGTTAATAGTGCCTTGTTTGCCTATAACAATAATATGCAATGATTTTTTACCGGCAGCATCAGCTAAATTATCAGCAAGATTACTGACTTCAAAACTTCCTCGGGAGGCGTGATTTCCTCCGAGTTTAAAAAGCAGTTTTGGAATTTTAATTTCATCTGCCGTAATATAAGGATACAAATAATTAAGTAAATTTTTCTTCATAAGACTTACTCGTGCTTCGTAACTTTCATTCGCGAAAATTGGAATACTTGTCTTAAGATCTCTTAACATTTTTTGACTGACCTGACTTTCATTTCTAAAATCATACAGCAATGAATCTACTTCGGATACTTTCATACGATAAGCCATAAAATCACTGTATTTATTGGAATCACCAAAAAGTGGGAAATCATTTTTAGCAAATTCATTGGCCTTTTTTAATGCAATTTTTTTATTAGAAGCTTGTTTCGAAGTCGCCGCAAGTGTTTCAAAAAAAGTAGGCATGGATAAAAAATTAATTTCATTGACACCCCATATAGCGATCTTCGAAAGTGTCATTTTGTGAATTAGATTCATTTCTTCCTGCCAACTGTAGAAAGCAAAATCATACGGTTTACGTTTAAAATAATCAGAGTAGCCTGCCGGATTTTTAGCTGTTTTTTCTAATTGGGCTGCAGTATAAGGATCTATTTCAACAACTAAAGCTTTAGGTTGTAATATATCTGCAATTTTTCCAGAGAAAACAGGAACTTCTGCGACACCATGCTGTTCGCCTACAAATACAATATGTGAATTAGTTACTTCTTTTTTAATTAGATCCCAGCCTTTACCTTCAAAATTTCCATTTTTATAAAAAAACACATTTTTAGTAAGAAGGCTATCAGGAACTTTGTTTACAGTTTGGGAAAATCCAGAGGGTATAAATGTTGTGACAAAAAGAGCAAGTAAAATATTTTTCAGGTTCATTGGTAAGTTTTTAGAGTAAGACTCAGGTTATTCTTTTTTGTTACAAGCATTAATTAAATAAAAAATCTTAATTTAAATTTGATTCCAGCTTCCCAAAAAACTTTCTTCTAAAACAACTCTTTTTATTTAAAAGCAGATTATCCAATTTTACAAACAATTAAAAATAAATATTCTAATCCTTATTTAATTAGTTTCTAATTCAAACAACTGTACCTGACTTTTTAAGCGATCAACCAATAAATTCATCATTCTTTTGTTTAAACTTGATGAGTTCTGAATGTAAATATCGTATTCTTCAATGGTAAAAAGCGCCATGATAATTCCTTTTAGGGAATTTCTGAATTTGATATCTTTCTGAATAGAATTTTCGATCGTTTGCAATTTCTTTTCGACAGTATACGAATAAAAATCAGCTTTGTTTTTATTTACGTAATTGATAAAAACCGCAATAAACAAATCATTCTGAAGTTTTAGAATTGGTCTAATCGTTTGATTTTGAAACAATTCATCTGGCGAAGATTGAGCACTTACAGTTCCTAAAGTCTCTCCTCTGAATTCTCTTAAAAAAGCGTCTCTATCTTCCATGTTTTTTCTTTAAATTTAGAAAAAATTCCAATACAAAATTCTTTTACCTAAATTAAAATTATGAGATTTCATACCAGAAAATGGGTCAAACCCGAAGATTTAAATCCAAACGGAACTTTATTTGGCGGGAAATTATTAGCCTGGATTGACGAAGAACTGGCGTTATATACCATAATACAACTAGAGAACACAAGAGTCGTGACAAAATACATGTCAGAAATCAATTTTAAGAGCTCAGCCAGACAAGGGGATATTGTTGAAATTGGAATTGACGTCGTGAAATTTGGTAACACTTCTTTGGTTTTGACCTGTGCCGTTAGAAATATGATGACGCGTGAAATTATCATTACAATTGACCAGACCACAATGGTTAATTTAGATGAAAACGGAAAGCCAAAAGCCCACGGAAAGACACAAATAGAATTCGTAAAAGACCGATTATAAATCTCTATCCTATAAGTGATATTAAGTTCATTAAAAATGAAGCTTTAATTTTCTTATATCACTTACATGGTTTTAAAAAGAAACTCTAATGAATATAAAACTTTTATTTCCCCTTTTTCTCGTTTTTATGCTTGTTTTTTCATGTAATTCTAAAGACGAAAAGAGTCAATACAAGCATATTGTATATCACGCCGTAAACGGAAAAGACACAGCCATTTTAAAAATAAATATAAATGACAAACGCTTTTACGGAAGTTATGAAAGATCTTATTATCAGCAAGGAAAAGATTCCGGCGATGTTAGGGGAGATATAAAAGGAGACACGTTAAGAGGGGATTTTCATTATATTTCAAATGGCGGAAGCTGGAAAAGGATTCCATTAGCGTTACTAAAGAAAGATAAAAAACTAGTCTTAGGAAACGGTATCATTACAACTTATTTCAATCTTCCGTGTTTTATGCCCGGAACCCCCATAGAATACCATAATTCAAAGTTTATTTTTGAAGAGGTGAAAAAGTAAATAGTTTTGAGTCGCAGTTTTTCAGTTATACTGCGTGAGACTGAAAACTGCGACTGAAAACTTAAAACTAACTAAGCGGTCCTATTGTCGATGGCAATTCGAATATTTCCAGATCAAAATAAATGACAGAAGCCATAACATGATCAAAAATATCGGCTTGGATATATTCGTAATTAGCCCAGCGTTTGTCACTCGAAAAAGCATAAATCTCTAACGGAACTCCGTGTGCTGTAGATTGCAGCTGACGACACATCATATGCATATCTTTGTTCAGTCCTGGATGCGTTATCAAATATTGAATAATATATTTTCTAAACAAACCAAGATTTGTCATATTTCGACCATTAAGCGACAGCGATTTATCGACCTCACGCAAATCATTGTATTTTTCAATTTCAGCCTGTCGCGTTTCAATATATGAACTAATAAGCTGAACACGTTTCATGTGATTAAGATCATCATTATTCAAAAAACGAATACTGCTGCTTTTTATCAGAATATGTCTTTTAATACGTCTTCCGTCAGATTTTTGCATTCCGCGCCAGTTCTGGAACGAATCAGAACTTAAAGCATAGGTTGGAATCGTGGTAATTGTATTGTCAAAATTTCGAACCTTTACAGTCGTCAGATTAATTTCGATCACATCACCATCAGCACCAAATTTATCCATTGTAATCCAGTCACCAATACGAACCATATCGTTAATCGCAACCTGAACACTCGAAACAAAACCTAAAATGGTATCCCTGAAAATCAAGATAATAATTGCTGAAAGCGTTCCTAAAATAGTTAGTAATTCACCTTGTTTGATTCCGAATAAAGTTGAAATAATAAGTGCAACACCAAAAATCCAAAGAACAATCATAATAACCTGAATAAAGCTATCAATTGGTTTGTCGCTATATTCCGGCTTTTGCTTTAAATAATCCCGTAAAGCATTAAAAATCGTTCTGATGATCCATAATGAAATCAAAACGATATATACACCAACTATTTTTCCAAAAACAGACTCCCAGTACTCATACTTGTCCAAAATAATTGGAACGGCTTTATAGATAAAGAAAAACGGAATTAAATACGCTGTGTATTTTGTAGTTTTATTGTGAATTAAATAATCGTCAAACTTTGTTTTGGTTTTTTGCGCAAATACAGCAGTCAAAGTAACCAAAACAAATTTTGCGATATAATAAATAGCAAAAGCCAATGCCACCAGGACGACAATATTAAGAATGAGGCTAATATAAGACGCAAAATTGCGGCTCATTCCCCAATCTCTAAAAAGAGGGTATAAAAAATTAAATATCTTATCCAAAAACTTATGCATTACTTTCTAAATATTTTTTCTCGATATAAAAAGTTCCAAAAGGAACAAGAGAAGCAATTTGTATGATTCCGAAAGTTTTTAGATCCCAATTTTGAGGTTTTCTAAGCAAAAATGCCAACAAAACATAACCAATAAATAAAACACCATGCGCCATTCCTAAAGGACGTAATAAAGTATGATAAAGTTCCGGATTATTGTTTTTGATAACGAGCATATTAGCGAATAATACTAAATAAGAAATTCCTTCTAAAATTGCGGTAACTTTGAAAATCTTGAGCATCTGTATGTTTTTTTAAATTTAATCAGGCAAAATTAAGTAATATGGTTGGTTTATGCGGTATGAATCAAGAAAGTAATTTACTTTTGTAATCTTAAACTTTGATAATGAGTAAACGCGATCTAAAAAAATATCTGACCGAATTGAGCAAAGAGCAACTCGAAGAGCAAATTATCGAGTTGTACGAAAAATTTAGTCCGGTAAAAGTCTATTATGATTTTGCATTTAACCCAAAAGAGGACAAACTTCTCCAGGAATGTAAAGTTAAAATATCACATGAATATTTCCCAATAAAAAAGCCCAATGCAAAATGGCGTCCAAAAGCAAAAATGCGACGCTCTGTGGCTCAGAAATATATCAAACATTTTATAGTATTAGGAGTAGATCCTTTTGTAATTGCAGATATAATGCTTTACAATATTGAAATAGCACAGACTTATTCATCAAACAATTTTATTAAGCAGGAATTATTCTACAAAAGCATGTTGAATTCATTTGAGCAGGCAGTAAATTTTGTAATTTCTAACGGAATTTTAACCGATTTCAAAGACAGGATTTTTTCGATACAACAAGAAACTCTTCAACAAAAATGGAAAAACAAGTATGATTTTGAGGCCATTTTAGAGAAAATCGACTTATAAAGACTTTTCTCATAAAAAATCTTATTTAAAAAAATCATTTATTTTACGTTAAAATAAGATGAATAACTGTTTTTTCGGTGTATTTTTGCAAAAATCCAAAAATAAACAATGTCTCAAAACACTTTAGAAATAGAAAGAGAAGAGAAAAAAGAACTTTATGCATACCAAAAAGGCGATATCGATGCCATTTTTGAACGTTTAGACAATGCTCCTTCGAAACATCATTTATTATATCAATTACCTACAGGTGGTGGAAAAACAGTTATTTTTTCTGAAATCGTGCGTCGTTATTTAGCGAATAATGATAAAAAGGTAGTGGTTTTAACGCACCGTATTGAACTTTGCAAACAAACCTCAAAAATGTTAAAAGGGTTTGGTGTTTCTAATAAGATAATCAATAGTAAAGTAAAGGAATTGCCTGACCAAAACGAATTTTCGTGTTTTGTTGCCATGGTTGAGACTTTAAAAAACCGTATCAATGATGAAAAATTACATCTTGATAACATTGGTTTGGTTATTATTGATGAGGCGCATTACAATTCATTCAGAAAATTATTAAACTCATTCAAAAATGCTTTTATTCTTGGAGTAACTGCAACACCTTTGAGTTCGAATATAAAATTACCAATGCACCAGAGTTACGACGAGCTTATTGTGGGAGACACTATTAGCTCATTGATCGACAAAGGTTTCCTGGCAAAAGCAACAACCTATAGTTATGATGTGGGATTAACATCACTAAAAGTAGGTATTAACGGAGATTACACCGTAAAGTCGTCAGACGATTTGTATACGAATACCATCATGCAGGAAAAACTTTTGCATGCATATACAGAACGCTCGTTAGGCAAAAAAACCCTGATTTTCAACAACGGTATTCATACTTCATTATATGTGTACGAAACGTTTAGAGAAGCTGGTTACGACATCAGACACCTTGATAATACAAGCAGTTCTGAGGAACGTAAAGATATTCTGGCGTGGTTCAAAAAGACCCCGGATGCTATTTTAACTTCTGTTGGAATCTTAACTACAGGTTTTGATGAACCAACAGTTGAAACCATCATTTTAAACAGAGCGACAAAATCGCTAACTTTATACTATCAGATGATTGGTCGTGGATCTCGTAAATTACCTGGTAAAGACGAGTTTACAGTGATCGATTTAGGTAATAATGCGGCACGTTTTGGTTTATGGAGTGAGCCTGTTAACTGGCAGCATATCTTTAAATCACCTGAATTTTATTTGGAGAATTTACGTGATGATACTGAAATCGAATTGTATTTTAAATACAGTATGCCACCGGAATTACGTGCGAAATTCCCAAAAACTGCGGATGTTACTTTTGATGTTGATGAAGAACATAAACTAATCATCAAACAAAACTTACGTTCTAAAGTAGTATTAGATAAGTCATTAGAGCAGCATGCAGCAATGTGTGTAGACAATACTGAAACCCTGCAGGAAGCAAAATCATTAGGAAAAGAACTAGACGACGATATCGATTGCCGTATCAAACGCTATTCTAAATGTTTGAGCCAATGTAGTAAAAACTACCGTGAATGGTTAGTTGACGATTACAAACTGAAAATGGTTTTATTAATTGGTAAAAAATACCGTGAAAAAATCATGAACGAACCGGATGAATAGAAAAAGCTTGTTTCAAGTTTATTTTTCTGAGGTTTTTTAGTTTCAGGTTTCAAGTTTCAAGTTTATTGGAATCTAAACAAAATCATAATCTTAAAAGGAGAAATCGCATTTTAGAGTAATTCATTCTATTGCGATTTCTCCTTTGGCAAATTACCAAAAACTTATTTTTAAGTTTTTAAAGCAACCTGAAACTTGAAACAAATAAAAACAAAATAAACAAAAAATAAAGATGTCTAAACAATTCTCAGCATTAGGAATTTCAGCACCAATTTTAAAAGCGTTAAGCGAATTGAACATTGTTGAACCAACAGAAATTCAACAAAAAACAATTCCGTTGCTTTTATCTGAAAGCCATGATGTTGTAGGTCTTGCCAAAACCGGAACAGGTAAAACAGCCGCTTTTGGATTACCATTATTACAATTGATTGATACCGAGTCGCCAATTGTTCAGGCTATAATTTTAGTACCAACGAGAGAACTGGGACAACAAATATTCAGAAATTTAGAAGATTTTGGAAAACATATTCCAAATATTTCTATAGCTGCAACTTGTGGCGGAATCCCAATAAAACCACAAATTGAGCGATTATCGCAACCCACACATATTGTAGTAGCAACTCCGGGACGTTTAATCGATTTGATTCAGCGCAAAGCAATTGACTTAAAACAAACAAAGTTTTTAGTTCTTGATGAAGCCGATGAAATGGTTTCTATCCTAAAAGAAAGCCTGGACGAAATCGTTGCTGAACTTCCTAAAAAACATAGAACTCTATTATTCTCAGCTACTTTACCGGGAACTATTAAACAACTAATCCAGAATTACCTGGATAAAAATGTAGTTCAGGTTAGTGCTAATATGGAAACTGTTGGTAATCAAGGAATAGATCACGAATATATTGTTGTTGACCCAATTGAAAAATTAGATGTTTTAATGCATTTTTTAAATTCAAAAGACGGCGAACGCGGAATTATCTTCTGTAAAACTAAAGCTGCAGTAAATAAATTAGCAAAAAACCTTGCCATAAATCGTTTTTCTTCTGGAGCGCTTCATGGAAGTTTATCTCAGGGAATTCGTGACAGAATCATGGAACAATTTCGTGAAGGGCATATCAATATCCTGGTTGCAACTGACTTAGCTGCAAGAGGAATCGATGTAAAAGAAATCTCTTATGTAGTCAATTATCATTTACCGGATACTTATGAAAACTACGTTCATCGTAGCGGAAGAACAGCAAGAGCAGGAGCAAAGGGACTTTCTTTAACCGTTTTACAACAAGAAGAAGTAGTAGAAATTCCGGAATTCGAAAAAGAATTAGGAATTAAGTTTACACAATTCCAGAAGCCTTCAGTAATAAGTTTAGAAGAGAATAATACGCTTTTATGGGCGAAACAAATCTTTAAAACAAAACCAAATCATGATATTTCAGATGATTTGAAAACGAAGGTAAAAACTGTTTTTCATCATCTTACTAAAGATGAATTAATTGAAAAACTAATGGCCAATTATGTTCTTCAAAATAAAGTTGAAGTAACCGAAAAACCTGTTAAAAAATTCAAAAAGTAATATTTTCCACTTTTGATTCCCTTATATATGTTGTAATTTTATAGTGCATAAACAACGCATTATACAGCATATTATGGCAGATATTCAAATACAAAAAATTACGCTCAACGAGATTCAGCAATTGCAAAAAATTGGCCGACAAACTTTTCAGGAAACATTTTCAGATTCAAATTCTGAAGAAAATATGAAAAATTATCTGGACACAGGTTTTTCTACAGAAAAGCTTACAGAAGAATTGACAAATAAAGATTCTGAGTTTTATTTTGCAACTTTAAATAATGAAGTAATTGGTTATTTAAAAGTAAACTTTGGCGCATCTCAAACTGAGCTTAAGGATAATAAATCTTTAGAAATTGAACGAATCTACGTTTCAAAAGAATTTCACGGCAAAAAGGTTGGCCAATTGCTTTATGATAAGGCAATTGAAGTTGCCAAACAAAAAAAGAACGATTATGTATGGCTAGGCGTTTGGGAGGAAAATCTGAGAGCCATCAGTTTTTATACAAAAAATGGATTTGTTGAATTTGACAAGCACATTTTTAAGTTAGGAGATGATGAGCAAACAGACATTATGATGAAACTAAAATTAACAAATTAATTCCACAGCAATTTTAAAGAAAACTCAGAATTGAGTTTTGTATTTGGAATTATAATGTTAAATTTATACAACTGCTAAAGCAGAATAGTATTACTCATAAATCCTCTTAAAAACATATATATGAAAATAGTCATCATTGGAGGTGGTTTTGCAGGAATAAATCTCGCAAAAGAGCTCGTAAACCATCCTCAAATACAAGTAACACTTGTAGACAAAAATAATTATAATTTTTTCCCTCCGCTTATATATCAGGTTGCTACGGCTTTCTTAGAGCCGTCTAGTATCAGTTATCCTTTTAGAAAATTCTTTGCAGGCAAAAAAAACCTGCAATTTCGCTTAGGCGAATTACTTTCTGTGGTTCCTGCCGAAAATAAAATAATCCTTAATAACGGCGAATTAACGTACGATCATCTCGTTTTTGCTACAGGTGCTGAAACAAGTTATTTTGGTATGGAAAACGTAATGAAAAACGCCATTCCGATGAAAACCTTAAATGACGCCATCGAAATGCGTAATACACTGCTTAAAAACCTTGAAAAAGCAGCTATCACCAAAGATATCCGTAAACGCCGTAAATTATTAACGATTGTTGTTGCCGGAGGAGGACCAACAGGAGTAGAGGTTTCAGGAATGTTTGCCGAAATGCGAAAAAACATTCTCCTTAAAGAATATCCTGAATTAGAAACATCAGCCAGTAATGTGTATTTGGTCGATGGGGGAGACGCACTTCTTGCACCAATGAGCAAAGCTTCTCAAAAAGATACTTTAGAGGCACTTACAAAATTAGGAGTTGTAGTTAAACTTCACACCCGTGTTACAGATTATATTGATGATACAGTTCATTTTGAAAATGGAGAAACCATCAAAACAAAAAATCTAATTTGGGCCGCGGGAGTTTCTGCCAAAATATTCGAAGGGATTCCAAAAGAAAGTTATGGTCGCGGACGCCGTATGGCAACAGATCAATACAATAAAGTAGATGGTCTTATCAATATCTATGCAATTGGTGATACAGCTATAACTGCAGGAGATAAAAATTTTCCGGACGGACACCCGCAAGTTGCTCAGGTTGCAATTCAGCAAGGATTAAATTTAGCAAAAAACTTTAAAGCATTAGCGCAAAACAAACCATTAAAACCTTTTGCTTATAATGATAAAGGTTCTATGGCAATCATTGGAAAAAATAAAGCCGTTGTTGATTTACCAAGTCCAAAATGGCATTTCAAAGGATTTTTTGCCTGGGTTATCTGGCTGTTTATCCACTTGATATCTCTAATTACTTATAGAAACAGATTAAATACATTCTGGAATTGGATGGTTGCTTATTTTGCAAGAGATCAATCACTGAGAATGATTATCAGACCAGATAAGAGATCTTAAAATGAAATAAAATTCCAATTATTTTGAAATTCCAAATTCCAAATAGATAGAGTATTTAATTAAATATAAAAAAGCCAGAATTTAATAAATTCCGGCTTTTTTATTTCAGTTTGTTATCATTGGAATTTAGAGCCGGGTGATAGCAAACATACGAAGCAATTTCAAAAAAATGGAATTTTATTTCTTCTAGTGCCCAATCAAAACATCATCATCTGCAGAAGCTTCAACTTTTTCTTTAATAAAACGTTTTCCTATATTTAAAACAATAAAAGCTATAATTGTAGTTGTGGTCATAATAAGAACCATTGGCGCCACAGAATCTTTTACAAATATACCAACGGCAAATGAGGCCAAAGCTCCCAGGCCTAATTGAATTGCACCCATTAAAGCTGAAGCACTTCCAGCATTCTTAGCAAATGGAGCCATCGTAAGTCCGGCAGTATTTGGGTTTGAAATCCCTAAACATCCTAAAAATAAAAAAAGCATTGCAATAATTTCATACAATCCTAACAGATTGTTCAGGGAAAGTATTAGAAAAACAATAGCAATTACAGATTGTGTAATAAGCGCTCCGAAAATCATCTGTTCACTTGAAAATTTCTTCAATAAAACCGAATTCAACTGACTGGAACCAATAAAACTCACTGACATAAAAGCAAAAATCCATCCATAAGTTTTAGCGTCTACATGATAAATGTCCATAAAAATTATAGGGGAGGCCGCTACGTATGTAAACAAGCCAGAAAAAGCGATAGAACCCGTAAAAGCGTAAGTAAAAAACTGTGGTTCTTTAAGCACCTTCAAAAAGTTAGCAATAATTGGTTTTGGTTTTAAGGAAATCGAAGTGTCCGGTTTATAAGTATTTGGCAATCCAACCATAGCAGCAATTAAAATTGCAATTCCCATACACATCAAAATAAAAAACACAGTATGCCAGCCGTAATCCTCTGTAACATAACCACCAATTGTTGGCGCCAACATTGGCGAAAGCCCCAGAACCAACATTAATAAAGAGAAAACTTTCGGAATATCTTTTACCGGAAACAAATCCCTAACCATTGCCACAGATGCTACAGTTGCAGCGCAACTACCAATAGCCTGAACAAATCTCAGAAGGATAAACGAATCAATATCAGCAACGTAAACACAACCTAAAGAAGCCAAAATATAAACTAAAAGACCAACGAACAAAGGTTTTTTTCGTCCAAAACGATCTAATAATGGTCCATAAAGCAATTGTCCTGCTGAAATTCCGATAAAATAACTCGATAAACTCATAGAGACTTTTGCAACCGTCGTATGCAAATCTTTTGCTATACCAGAGAATCCAGGCAAATACATATCGATTGAAAAAGGACCAAGTGCTGTTAGAGAACCTAAAATAAGTATAAGCTTAATATATTTTTTTGTTGTCATTTTCTTAAAAAATTGCATTTCATTTCCTGCAAAGGTAAATATTTACTACCTTGTTATATAATTAAACGCCTTTTTATATAAAAATGACGTTTAATTGAAGCTTGATTGAATTTCAAAAACTGATTTCAATATTAATCCTAAAATTTAAAAATTTATGAAAAAATTCACCTTACTATTAGCCTTTATTTTTACAACAATTTCATTTGCACAGACAATTACATCAAAAATAGAAGATGCAAGCCCTGAGCAATATGCACTTCTTCAAAAAGTAAATCAGTATTATCCGGACATTACTTTAAATAAATCAGTTACTAATTTCTACGCTGACGGAAAAATTATTGACACGCAACAGGAATTTAATCTGGACACGTCTAAATTTTCAAGTTATAAAATTGGTATTGAACCAGGTAACAAGAAATTATTGTTCGAATATGTTTCAGATGAAACTGGAAAGGTTTATGGAGATGTTTCTATTTTTAAAGGAAATGCCTTGAGAACCACTTTTTCAGAAAAAAACAGCGAAATAAATGTTGCGCTTAACGGAAAATCTGTTTATTTGAAAAAAATCAAGTAATACAATTTTATATTCAAAAAAAAAGCATTCGCTATGGCGAATGCTTTTTTGGTTTATATTTGAACCATAATATATTTAATAAAAATTGGAATCAAAATGAAAAAATTTATTCTTTTACTAATATTAGTTTCTTTTTCAGCACATTCACAAACAAACCGCTTTACAGGAACCTGGAGTACTGAAAATTGTAAAGATTGCAGCAAGGAATATGTTTTGAAATTAAACATAGCACAATCTAACAGTAAAATTTTTGGAACCGCTGAAATTACAAGCAGCAATGAAAAATTTGAAACCGGAATTATGGAAGTTACAGGATATGTAAACGGATTTGGCGAAAAAGCCCAAATTAGTATTAAATCTAAAAATGGTTCTGTAAGTGCAGTTCTTTTTGCAAATGATCAATCGCTACAATTCAATAAAAGAAGCGGCGACGATTTAGTTCCCAAAGAAACGATTCTCACGAAACTGTATTAAGTAAAGCTTATTTTTTAATTGGATAAAATGTTATGACATTTGAGCAAGCCTTAAAAATAAAAAATGATATTGGAGAAACAATATTAATTTATGGACAAAATCATAATGTTTATTTAGGTCCATATGATCAGACTGATTTTGATTTATGAAAAATCGCTTGTAATGAAAATAATTCTTTTTTTAACCGAATATCGATAACTGATGAATTAGCAAAAGAATATTCTAAAAATTCAAAATTTAAGGTTTATGGAATATTTGAAGATTCAATTCTTCAATTGTATAAACTCAACAACGAACTGTTCACAAAGAATACGATAAGTAGAAAACAGAAAAGAAAATTAATGTGAGTAATCTGGAAAACGATAAGTCTTGTATAGAACAAAAGCTAAAAGCTTTGAAAAACCAACACCCTGGTCCTTTTTAGTTATATCTATTTTGAACTATAATTTATAGTATGGAATACAGTATGTCCAAGAAGATGTTAACAACTTTATTAACAGCATTTTTAACCCCTATTTTGAAGAAATATAAAGGTATAAAAAAAATACGGACATAAAAAAACCCCGTTTTATTGGGGTTCATTTATTATTTTATATTTCAGTTATTTTATTTCATTCAATAATTTTCCATCTACATAATATTGAATAACTCTCGTTTTATCTTTCAACTTATATAAGGTTCGAACAACAGAACCTGCAAAAAGGCGAATATCTCCAGATACGAAAGTTCCATCTTTTAATTTATAAAAGTAATCTAAGGAAGTATTTGATTTACTAATTGACACCTTGTAAGCATCACAATCTTTTGGAGTTTCATAAAGAAAATCAGTAGTTAATATTTCCTGAACTTTTAAATTATTTACAATGTTATTTGTAACCTGTCTACTGACAAGTATATCAGGATAGAACTGATTCACTTTTTTAATAAAATCGTATTGATCAAAAGAAACGACTTCTGTCTTCTCTAGATATATTTTAACGTCGGTATCTTGACAATAAACAGCTGACGAAAATATTATAACAAGCAATAAAGTAATTTTTTTCATGTGGTTTCTTTGTGAGTTTATAATTACTAAAGTTTTCCAAATATAGTGCCAAATTTAATTTAAATAAAGTAATTGTGTTTTTAACTTTTGTAGTGTTTGATTTTTAGCCTCAACTTTCTCAATAAGTGTTGCAAACATCTTCTTCGTCATAACCTTATCATTTTTAGCCAATACATAGACTTTATCTGAATAATCTGTTTGAAAGTCATCTTTAAGCATATTAAGACATTGCTTATAGGTCATGTTATTATATAATTTGTGATTCGCTCCATTGTTACTATCAATATATTTTTGTAACAATGATTGAACTTCTAAATGTAATTGCTGAGTGACTTTAAAGTAAACTAAAAAATTATTTTTATCCTCAGTTGTATCAAAAGTTCTATGATAAGTTATCCACGCAATCCATAAACCAATTATAGCAATTATAATTTCCATCTAACTTTTTTTACAAATATATTAAAACAGCAATGTCAATTGTTATAAAAGAATAAATAATTATACTTTAAAAAAAGTATTTTTTCTTACATTCGTTAATACTAACATAAAAAAATAAAATAATGAGTTACATCAAATTCACTTTAGCAAGCAACGGTAAAGAAATTTACATTCATGAACAACAAATTGCTTCATTTCACACAATGAATGATTCAAGAGAGTACACAGTTATTATCTTAAACTCAGCAGAGAAATCACTTGTGGAAGAAAAGATTGACGAAGTAAAAAGGTTGCTAAACATCGACCAAAAAACAAAAGTTAAAAGCAGTGGTGTTCTTTAATCAAACAAAAAAACAAGCCTTTGTAAATTAATACAAAGGCTTATCTATTATGTAATCATTGAAATATTGTCGAGAAATATAATTACCAGTTTTACGGTTGTAAATATTAATGTAGTGATAATCAAATCCGACATTTTTACACCAATTATGAAGATAAAATATTGATTTACAAAATTCAATTTTTATAGGTCTTATACTTTTATCTTTATTAAAGATCGTACAACTGTATGGCGTTGGAGTAGTATTAGCCATATATAGTACTGATTTGTATTTCTACTTCATGAAGTAGATTTTTAATCTTGAACCCACCGTTTACACATATAAAGGTTGAAATATCAAATTCGCCTTTTTTAATAATGCTAGTACCTTGTTCTACATAATTGACTAAAATCCAAAATTCATTTGTTCGAATATCTGTAAAAATCCAAATCTTTAAACCATAAGGAAATGATGTTTTGGTAGTTGTCATTTTTACATAAAAATCTCCAAATTGAACAATACTGCCGTTATTCTGAACAGGAAAACCAGTAACCAAATCATAACCATTACGAATATAATTTGGAGTTTGTCCCTGAAAATCTACTACATCAACATGAGTTGAATTTGGATAAGTATCATAACCACCAACATAAAATTTATTATCTCCCTGAATAGTTCCAAGATTAAGAAAAGAATAAACTCTACGATCAAATGTGTAACCCGAACCCTGCGAAAATCTGCCGTCTATTCGGAATTGAGGTAATTTATATTCTTTTAAATATCTTAATGGCTTCTTTTGAAAATCGCTAAAATTTGAAATCTCGACACCCGTGCCAGCTGAATAAGGAACTCCAAGATACATTTCTGTAAAAGCAGTTGCAAAATGATTTTCAGGAATAACATTTAAATCTACATTACCCAAATCATTAATTACCGATAACATCGGCAGACTATCATAGTTGTTAAAAGTAACACCATTTACACGCTTATTCTCAACAAAAAGAGATAATATAAAAAATGGTGTTTGAATATCTGTTACAGCATAACCTTGTTCATAGTCCAAATAAACTTCCTTAACCTTTACAGCATAAGTATCATCAATGTATTGTATATAATTCATCTTGTTTTAATTGAATAAAGGAACTTTTTTTAAGTCCGAAGTTGATAAATATTTTTTTAAATCAGCCTTTAAATCACGTCTTGTAATAACATAATAACAGCCAATTACTAAAGGAACAGTTGTAACTTGTTTTACTTTCAATAACTCGTTAATCGTTTCATTTTCATTTTCGAAATTGGAAAACGGCTCAGTTATCCAAGTGTACCAAGGCGCATCTTTCGTTTGCTTATTTGTTCCCAACCACACAGCTAAAGATTCAGCAATGTCATGAACTTCTTTACGTGGTGTAATTTTGTTCAATTCGATTTCTTTTGTCATTGGATTAGAAACTGCAATTCTTAAATCTTTTTCTGCGTTTTCCAATTCTTTCTCCTCAGCATCTTGCGTAAACTTATCGTACCATTTTTTTAATAGTGGATAGATCACAATTATGCCAGCAATAAGAAGCCAGTATTTTTGCAGAAAATCAAAGAGCCAAACAGTATTGGCTTGGCTCTTTGTTCTATTAATTATTTCTCTTTGAGCCATAATATTATTTTTTCTTAAATAATTTATAAGCTAATAATCCTGCTAAAGCAACTAATACAACATTTGCAATAGTTTTATTGTTTGCGTAAAAAAGTTTGATTTTATCTAACATCTTGTTTAAATTTTTGAATTAATAATTTTTATCGTTTTGGGCGTTTGTTTAGACTGTAACGCTGTAAACAGTATAAAAAAAAAGCAGTACGGGAATAATCAAATAATTGAATTTGAATTTTCTTTTAGCTGTTACCGTTACACCTGAAAGATTATAATCTCCCATAATGTCTATAGCATCCTGAATGTCTGAATCATAAATTAAATTATGATCGGGCGCACATTCATGTTTAATAATTGCCCTTGCAATCACTAAATAAAACTTTGCATCTACAATTTTGATTGTTTGGTCAGGGTCTAAACCGACAGCTTTTGAAATAACATCAATATACTTTTGAGTATCGTTTTCAGATGGCGGTGCATATTCAGTTATAAGCTTTCTTACGGTATTTTTTCCCTTATCAATGTCGTTTGTCAAATCTCTTAACATGGCACGAATACCATATTTTACTTCCGTAAACTGTTCAAAATGTTTATCAGTATTTTGAGCATTTGGAATTTTACCCTGCCAAGCAATATTTGTCAAAACCAAGTTACCCGGATTGTTATTTCGAATACCTCTAGTTAATTCTTTTCTGCCTAAATAATCACTCATTTTCTTCTGTAATTAAAGGTTTAGCAGGCGTTTGCGGTTCATCTTTTCCGAAATCAAGCTTACCTAATTCGTCTGAAACTACCTGAATACCTTTTAAAATAGCAGTTACAACCGCACCATATTTAACGATAACACCAATTATCGAAACAATTCCTTTCAAATTTTTCATTACTTATTTTGTTTTAATTGTTTTCTTTTTTCTAAATACTCTTTGAGTAAATCCACCCCCTCATGAAGTATAAGAGGGAGGAACTTTAATATGACCTTAAACATTAGTTCGAGCGAATAAATGTACCTGCGTAACCCCCGTTTTTTGCACGTGGGTTGATTACAAAAGCCATGCTATCAATTACCACTTTACCACCGTTTTTCTGCATTGTACCCCAGTGGAAAGATTGAACACCCGTTTTAGTGTTAGTAAAAGTGCATGCTACAGAACCGAACCAACCTTTATCTGAAAGATTTGATTTAGTAGTTGTTACACATTTGATTGCAATTAATTCTCCTTTAGACAATCTCCAACCAGTTGTTAGATGCTGTTCTACGCCTTTATTAGGACCCGAAACAGGGGTGTAAGTTGTGTTTTTAGCACCTGAATGCTTAACTTTTTGTTGATTGTTATTATTCTGATTATTAGAATTATAACTCTTTTTATTTTGTGCCATTACTTTATAATGTGTTTAATTATTAATATGATTTCAGCCAGTTTTTTTATTATGATTACTGACGAATCTATCAGAAATACAATGAGATAGATTCGATAGTAATTTTTCGGCTTGTTATCTTTTTCTAGCAACTCTCTTACCTGAATTGTTACGATCACGTCTTATAAACCAAATCAATGCAATAAGACCAGCGACTGCGCCTAAAACAATTTTCCAGTTTCTTTGAAACCAAACCTTAATAGTTGAGCTTACGACAGTAGCACCAACCTGACCAGTTCCCTGAACAAAACCAGCACTTAATCCGTCATTAATACCCGTAACAACGCTTTTTGCGAAAATCTGAGAACCTGCATTTGCTACAGCACCAGCCGTTTGACTAGCTACAGCTAAAGCTTGCTGATTGTTGTATTCGGCTTGCGCAGCATTATTTGCTTTTTTTGCTTCGTGAGCATCTTGCAAATTCTGCGATATGTTTTGAACTGCTCCACCAACGAAAGGAATAGCACCCATAATAGGAGTAGCGACCTTTACCAAGTTTTTGAACGAAACATTTTTCTTAATCGCTGTACCAATTTTTTTAAAAAATCCCATAGTTTATACAGTTTTTAAACATCTTACGACGAAATTAATAATTGAGCCTTGCGACTTATTGATTTCAATACCAACCACAGCCACCAAAGGCAAGGTTAATCTATCCGTTAAACCTTGAAGGACTTTTCCATCTGCTAAAACAGCCTGAATTGGGTCAATATCACGACTTAAAGTTTGCAATTCAAAAGGAAGGTATTTAACCACTTGACCATTTGCGTACTGGTAAGAAAGATCACTTACAGATTCATCTACAGTCATGACAGCCAAATCAAATCCCTGAACATCAATTTTTTTGTTAAACTCTTCAGAAGCAACAGATTTTTGTTCAAAAAAGAATAAATTGTTTGTTTGCTGAGGCTCTTCGATTCCATATAAATCGTAGCGTTTACCTGCAATCAAATCTTCAAGAGTAATTTTAATACTCTCTTTATCTGCAAGATAAATTGAACCTTCGTCTGCTAATTCACATAATGCAATCAAAGCATTACTTTCATCGGATTGTGTATTTTCAGTTCCGTAGGTACTTGCTAAAATGAAATCTTTAAGCAACACTTTGTTTGCTAAAATGACATTCGAACCGTTTCCACGCTCAATGTAAATACTAATTTTTTCAGTAGTCAAAGCTGATAATGCTAAATCACTTGAAAGAATCAAAGCACCGATTGCTTTTGTTACTTGAAGTTCTGGCGATTTTGTAACGCCTGTAATAGTTGCAATTTTCATTTGTTATAATTTTTATTTGTTTAAATTTCTTTCACAAAGATTATTGCAACTATTATTTGACGTTCCCTAAAATTCCCTATAATTCCCTATTTTTCCCTAATTTTCCCTATAATATGCCATAGTTTATTAGGTCTTGAACCGTTAAATAGTTCCTTTTTAAAGCTAGAGAATCAATGATTGTTTGATATTCTTTACAAGCTGTTTTATAGCTTAATTCAAGAATATGCATTAACTGGGTTTTAGTTACTTTTTGGCTTGTATTCTGTGTTTTCATGGCTTATAAAAATAAAAGTTGGTGTTCGTGAAATAATTCAGAATCAAAGTCATTTACTAATTTTTCTTTGGTTCTAAATTCGTGCAGATAGAAATGTAATTTGTTTTGAAACCATACTAATAGTTGGTTTTCAGTAGTCATGTCCATATCTTCAAGTAAAAGATTTAGAGCAACGATATAAGATATATCCTGATTGTTTGCGTAATATTCTCTAAATAGAGATTTTGCAAGACGTTTTTTAATGGTTGTCGAAGAAAGAACAACCTTTTTTAAACGTTTGATTATAGGATTGAATTTTGTTATTTGAGATTGTAAAAAATCAAAATCAAATAAAACAATAAGCTTCTCTTTATTGATTTGACTTTTACCAGTATTCTCACGAAGTTCAAAAAAACCTTTATTTGCAATCTTTAATAATTCATAAAGGTTTGCTTTATCAAAAATACCCCAAGTCATTGTTTGACTGATATTTAAATCTAATTTTGAGTATTCATTTAAACCTCTAAAAAACGCTGAATTTAACTGATATTCAAAACGCCAAACATTGTCATTTTTCAAACCATTATTTGCGTAATATTCGTTTATATATGGCTTTTCAGTCAGTTGCAACGACAACGTTTTGTTATAGCATCGTATTATTTTGTCAGATGTTCTTTTCCCAATTTGGAAACCGTTAAGTATTGATTTTCCTTTATAGGTTTCAAAATAGCTTTGTAAATTTTTCGGACGCCCCGAAATAAGGTAGTTACCTGCAACAACATTACTATATAAATTACGGTAAGAATTGTTGATATCAGACTTATCAAGGCAGATATCCAGTCTATTAACAGACTTAAATATGTAGTTTGTTTCATCGCAAAAAGCGTTTATGACACCTCTTAAAGCATCGTTAGATAATGTGTAAAATAGATTGTTTTCGAATTGCAGTTGTGCAAATTGTTCACTCATAATTGCCGAGCGTGGTCTTGCTGTATAAATTCCAATTTTTAAATCTTCATAATATAAATCTGCTCTAAGTTCAAAAATCTTAGTTCCGTATTCATAAGGTTTTAAGCGAAACTTTGAATGTTCGGGAAATTCTCCAAACGGCTGACCCTCTAGATTGATAATTAAGTAGTCTATATTTATAAGAGTAGGTTTTAAAGTATTGTTTTTGAATTTAGTTTGGGCTTGATGCCTTTCTTTATATGAAATCATTGTTTTTTAGTAGGTTTGAGTGAGTTAGTTGCCGTTATACCCTACGGCAACTATTGAAAAATCGAAAGGGGAGTAGCAAAAAATTAATTTTCTAAATTTTGCCACAGCGAATAATGATTTTTGGGTAAATCGTTTATTGTAAATTCTTTTTTCGAAACAGCTTCAGTTATTTTCTTTTCGATCTCAAAAAATTTGTTTTTATAATTTGAAATTTGAGAATTAAAAAAAACATTTATCTGCTGACCAATTTTTGTGATCTCTCTAATAGTAAAATGATGCTGATGTTTTAGACCTAGCAAATCGACAGTTTCTACAGGATTTTTTGAATACTCGTTTAAATCGTGATTTAAACCAGCTAATTCCAAGAGTAAATTTTCTCGTTTTTGAATTAAAAGTAAAATTGTTGACATATTTTAAGGAATTAAAAGATTGTGTTTAAGAAGTTTTGAAAGCAATGTTTTATGAGAATTACAGTAAAAAATGAATTCGTGAACACAAAAAGATTGTGTTACTATAAAGCAATCCGTACAAACTCGAATTGTAATCCCTATATTTGAACCACGGATTCTTAGAAATAATGTTTTAAACTTTAAATGAGAGGTTTTGCAAAATGGACGCATTTTTTTCAAAAATGTTTTTGCATTGAAATTTGTGTGACGCATCTTGTTTAATTCTACAAGTAATAGAGTGTAATTCTCTAAAGAAGATCGTTTTAAGGCCATGTGGTAATTGTTAATTAGTTATACCACAAATGAACTATAATTTATATTATGTAAAATAGAATATTTCAAAACCTGCTCATGAACGATTTAATGATTGTTGAAAAAGTTTTGAAAAATACTACTGATCTATTCTCTATCTTGCAGCTTTGCTTTTTAAACAATATTGTCCGAAGTTTAACTATTTTTTATGTTCGTTAACTGGTAATAAATAGTTTTTAAAGCCTGTATACCAGTTAATTTTAACATTTTCTTAAAATAATCACATTCTCGTAAAGATGCTTTCATTGTAAGACTTTATTTTATTATTTTTACATTCGATACTTTAAAAAAAATTATCAACATATGAATACAATCGCTGAGCATATTGCAGATTTTTTAAAAGAATACCCACCATTTGATAATTTAACTTTTCAGGAATTATCTGATATTGCTACAAATATTCGTGTTATCAATTTAGAAAAACACGCCGTATTATTTCAAATCAACGATTTACTTCATGATAGTTTTTATGTTGTAGCTTCTGGTGTCATAAATTTAACAACAATTGCTGATGCTGAAGAAACGCTTATAAACAAATGTCATGAAGGTGATATTTTTGGTTTACGTCCGTTTTTTGCCAAGAATAACTACATGATGACAGCAAAAGCACGTGAAGAAAGCATTATTTATGCGATTCCTATTGCTGTATTCAGACCATTTGTAGCTAATAATTCGGATGTATTAAATTTTTTATTAGAAAATTTTGCCATCAATTCAAGACACGCAAAAGACAATGTAAATTCTAACGGTAAGTTAATTTCTGATACTGCATTCTATGTCGATCAGCAGTCAGAAATGCAATATATTCAATCACTTGCCTATAATACCTCTCCATTAACAACTGAATCAAACAAGATTGTTAAGGATGTTGCTATCCTAATGACGGAAGCAATGGTGGATAATATTGTAATCTGCGAAAAAAATAACCCAATTGGTATTGTAACAAATGCTGATTTATCTTCTAAAATTGCGACTGGCCGCTATCCTATTACAGAATCAATCGACAGGATTATGTCTTCGCCGGTCGTAACCGTAATTGAAAATGTATCGCTGGCTGAGGCGCAGTTGTTAATGTTAAAACATAATGTTACCCATTTATGTGTTACCAAAGACGGAACGAATAAATCTGCTGTAAAGGGAATTATTTCTGAGCATGATTTAATTGTGGCACAAGCCAGTAATCCAGGTGTTTTGATTAAAGAAATCAAACGTTCTCAACTTCCTAAAGATTTAAAACAAATACGCGATCGTTTGTCTGACCTGATTCAAAACTCTATTCAGAAAAACATTCCTATTTCACATATTAGCAATATTGCCAGTGAAATTAATCTTGCAATAATAAAGCGAGCTGTCGAATTGTCAATTTTAGATTTAGGCTCCCCTCCTGCTCGATTTGCATGGTTAAGCATTGGCAGTCAAGGGCGTAAAGAACAATTATTACTTACTGATCAGGATAGTATATTAATATTTGAAGATGTTGCGCCTGAGAAATACAGAGAAGTAAAAGATTATTTTTTAAGGCTGGCAAAACGAACAACTTCTATATTAGAAAAAGTAGGTTACGAATATTGTCCAAACGGACACATGGGAAGTAATATGTTATGGTGTAAATCGTTGACAGACTGGACAAAACAATACAACAGCTGGATGAATACTCCAGGTGAAAACAGCAATGATTTAAGTAGTATTTTCTTTGATTATGAAATTGTTTTTGGAGAGCCAAAAATCGAAGAAGTAATAGAAAATGTCATTTTTAAAAATGCTGTGAACAACACATTATTCTTTGATTTTTTAGGGAATGACGCTTTAAAAAGAAATTCTCCATTAAGTTTTTTTAAGAAATTTATTGTTGAAGAAGAAGGTCCGCATAAAACAACATTTGATATTAAAACCCGCGCATTAATGCCGTTAATTGATTCTGCACGTTTATTGATTTTAAATGCAAACATAAAAGGCATAAAAAACACTTACTTAAGATTCAAACAATTAGCAATCACAGATTCTAAAAATGCTGAGATATACTTAAGTTGTGCCGATGCATTTTTAACTTTATCAAAATTTAGAACGATAGAAGGATTAAAGAACGACGATTCCGGACAATATATTAATATGCGAGAAATGTCTAAAACAGACAAAGAAAAGTTAAAAAATGCCTTAACCCCAATGAAAGACCTTGAGGAACTGATTAAGAGTAAATTTCAACTTACACAATTCTCATAAGTATGCTAGACTGGATTAAAAATATCAACAAAGAGTATCCGGATTTCTGGAAGGATTACTTAACCAAGTTTGAGACAAAACCGAATCGTTTTGTAGTTTTATCTACAGAAACTTCTGGATTAAACCCCAATAAAGATGTTATTTTATCTCTGGGTGCTTTTTCTGTAATTGACGATGGAATTGTTATAAAAGATAATTTCGAAGCTGTTTTGCTGCAATATAAGTTTTTGCAGGATAATGGACTTTCGAATGAATTTATCATTGAAAGCAAAATGTTGAAAATGCCCGAGCCAGATGCTATCGAAGCGTTTGTAAACTTCATAGGAAATTCTATTCTGGTTGGTCATCATATAAATTTTGACATCGAAATGCTAAATGCCGCATTAGAACGTCTTGATTGTGGAAGATTGAAAAACGAAGCTTTAGATGTTGACATGATGTATCGCAAATTAATGGATATTAATGACAAACAATTTTCATTAGATGATTTAAGTGAAATCTTTAAAATTCCAAAAAGCGATAGAAATTCATCTTCAGAAGATGCTTATAAAATTGCACTTTTGTTTTTGAAACTAAAATCAAGATTGGGGATTAAATAGAAAAGCTTCAAACCATATAAGTTATAAATAAAGTCGAAGTTTCGCAAAGTGATTCTGCATAAGAACTTCGACTTCGCTCAGTCTGACAGTAATTCGAAAATGATATCAACTAAAAATGCCTCTTAAATTTTAAGAGGCATTTTTAGTTTTATCTGTATAAGAATTAAGAAATTCTTTCTTTCGAAATTTCGTCTACAACTTCAGGATTTAATAACGTTGAAGTATCTCCAAAATTAGAAAAATCTCCTTCGGCTATTTTACGTAAAATTCTACGCATAATTTTTCCTGAACGTGTTTTTGGTAAACCGGAAACAAACTGAATTTTATCCAATTTTGCAATTGGCCCGATATGATCAGAAATATATTGATTAATTTCTTTTGTCAAATTTGCTCTGTCTCTATATTCTCCTGTTTCTTTAAGAATTACAAAACCATATAAAGCATTTCCTTTAATATCATGTGGGAATCCAACAATAGCAGATTCAGCTACAGCAGGATGCTCATTAATTGCATCTTCAATTGGTGCTGTTCCCAGATTATGTCCTGAAACAATAACCACGTCATCTACCCTACCTGTGATTCTGTAATATCCTACTTCGTCTCTTAAGGCGCCATCTCCTGTAAAATATTTACCTGGAAAAGCAGAGAAATAAGTGTCTTTATAACGTTGGTGATCTCCCCAGATAGTTCTGGCAATTCCCGGCCATGGAAATTTGATACACAAACTACCTACAACTTGATTTCCTTCGATCTCATTACGTTTTTCATCCATTAAAACAGGCTGAATTCCCGGTAATGGCAAAGTTGCATAAGTTGGTTTTGTAGGCGTAACAAAAGCGATTGGAGAAATCATGATTCCACCAGTTTCTGTTTGCCACCAGGTATCAACAACAGGACATCTTTTATCTCCTACATGATCATTGAACCAGTGCCATGCTTCTTCATTGATAGGCTCTCCTACTGATCCAATTACTTTAAGTGATTTTAAAGGATACTTCTGGATATAATCTAAACTTTCTTTTGCTAAAGAACGAATAGCTGTTGGTGCTGTATAAAATTGGGTTACTTTGTGTTTTTCGATAATTTCCCAAAAACGGCTGAAATCAGGATAAGACGGAACACCTTCAAAAATTACAGTTGTTCCACCATTCAATAATGGTCCGTATAATATATAAGAGTGACCAGTAATCCAACCAATATCTGCAGTACACCAAAAAATATCATTTTCTTCGTGACTAAAAACATTTTTAAAAGTATAAGCAGTATACACCATATAACCGGCTGTGGTATGTACCATTCCTTTTGGTTTTCCAGTTGAACCTGAAGTATATAAAATAAATAAAGGATCTTCAGCATCCATAATCTCAGCAACACTATTATCAAGAGCTACATCTAACAAAGGCTGTAACCATTCGTCACGTCCTTCTTTCATTTTAATCTGAGTATTGGTTCTTTTTACAACCAATACTTTAGAAACTGTTGGACATGAATCTAATGCTTCATCTACAATTCCTTTTAAATCAATGTTTTTATTTCCTCTGTAACCTCCATCAGAAGTAATTACCATTTTACATTCGCAATCATTGATTCTTGCTGAAACTGCCGAAGCTGAGAATCCTGCAAAAATAACGGAATGAATTGCTCCAATTCTGGCACATGCCAAAACAGAAACTGCTAATTCAGGAATCATTGGTAAATAAATACAAACTCTGTCTCCTTTACGAACACCTTGCTCACGCAACACATTCGCCATTTTTGAAACTCTTTCGTAAAGTTCGTTATACGTTATATGTAAAGCACTTTCAGAAGGATCGTTCGGTTCAAAAATAATAGCCGTTTTTTCTCCTCTTTTGCTTAAGTGTCTATCAATGCAATTCTTGGTAATATTAACTTTCGCTTCAGTAAACCATTTCACTTCGGCATCAGCCATATTAAAATCAACCACTTTTTCCCATTGTTGGTACCAGGTAAAATTCTCTTCAGCTATCTTCCCCCAAAACTTCCTCGGTTCCCTTATTGACTTATTGTAATGTTTAAAATATTGTTCTAAATTTTCAATTTTATAATAACTCATATGATTTTGGAATTTTTTTATAAATGTATTAAATATCAGCGTATTCTTAAAATTATTTAATTCATAAATTTTATCAAAAAAAAACACATATTAAAAAAAATATCGCCTTTTTCTATATATACTATAAAATTTTACTTTTTTGGGAAAAAAAGCATGTCACAAAAAAGGCACGATAAATGAATATCATGCCTTTATTTTTAACAATTTCAATAACAATTAATTCTGTAATTCTGCATTACAATGCTCAGGTCTATTCTGAAAATAGCAGCATCTTTATTAATCAAAATGAAACTTCAACAAGTATGTTTATCACTAAACATACCCCTTCATCAGGGATTAGCTTCACTTAACTTACTTACTAGCAGAAGTTAAGTGAATGCAATATGCATCTATATCCATTTTTCTTAATAAGTGCTTACTAATTCAAAATATTACATAAAACAGAGATACAGCGCAAATCCCACAATCAAATGTGTGGTAATTCCCAATTTATTATCCAATTTTTTTCATTGCAGTCATAGATTCCCTCAACCATGTACCTACTTCTTCTATAGGATGTTGACGAATTTCTTTGTTTACTGCAATTAAAATAGCATTATCTACTCCGTTAGAAGTTGAAAATGGTTTTCCTATAATGTTAGTTTCGACAGTTTTCATGTACTCAGTCAATAACGGCTTACAAGCATGATCGAATAAATAACAACCATATTCTGCTGTATCCGAAATAACACGGTTCATTTCAAATAATTTTTTTCTTGCAATTGTATTGGCGATCAATGGCAATTCGTGTAACGACTCATAATAAGCTGATTCTTCAATAATTCCAGCTTCAGTCATAGTCTCAAAAGCTAATTCTACACCAGCTTTTACCATTGCAATCATCAATACTCCATTGTCAAAATATTCTTGTTCTGAAATTGGAGCATCTTGTGGTGCTGTTTTCTCAAAATTAGTTTCTCCTGTAGCAGCTCTCCAAGTCAATAAGTTTTTATCATCATTAGCCCAGTCAATCATCATAGTTCTAGAGAATTCTCCAGAAATAATATCATCCTGATGTTTTTGGAATAACGGACGCATGATGTCTTTTAATTCTTCTGCGATTTCGTAAGCTTCAATTTTTGCAGGATTTGAAAGACGGTCCATCATATTTGTGATACCACCATGTTTCAAAGCTTCTGTGATAGTTTCCCATCCATATTGAATTAATTTTGAAGCATATGCAGGATCAATTCCTTTTTCAATCATTTTATCAAAACATAAAATAGATCCGGTTTGCAATAATCCGCAAAGGATTGTTTGCTCACCCATTAAATCTGATTTTACTTCAGCTACGAAAGAAGATTTTAAAACTCCCGCTTTGTGTCCTCCAGTTGCAACTGCGTAAGCTTTTGCCTGATCTAAACCAAAACCGTTTGGATCATTCTCCGGGTGAACAGCGATAAGTGTTGGAACACCAAATCCTCTTTTGTATTCTTCACGAACCTCAGAACCAGGACACTTAGGAGCACACATAATTACTGTAATATCTTTACGAATCTGCATTCCTTCCTCTACGATATTAAATCCGTGAGAGTATGATAAAGTTGAACCGTTTTTCATTAATGGCATAATGGCGGTAACTACAGCAGTATGTTGCTTGTCTGGCGTTAAGTTACAAACTAAGTCAGCAGTTGGAATTAATTCTTCATAAGTACCTACTTTAAATCCGTTTTCAGTAGCATTTTTATAAGAAGGTCTTTTTTCAGCAATTGCATCTGCACGTAATGCATATGAAATGTCTAAACCAGAATCTCTCATGTTTAAACCTTGATTTAAACCTTGTGCACCACAACCTACGATGACAACTTTTTTTCCTGCTAATGCCGAAATTCCGTCTGCAAATTCTGATTGCTCCATAAATTCGCAAACTCCTAATTGTTCTAATTGTAATCTAAGTGGTAATGTATTGAAATAATTTGCCATTTTGTTTTTAATATTTAATGTGTTGTAATTTAATAATTGATTAATATGTAACTAAGATGATACTATTTGAATGTTTCTAATAATGTTGAAATTTCCATTTTTTCTTTAGAAACTGATATTCTGCCTGAACGTACAAATTGCATAATGCCGTACGGTTTGAATTTTGCATACAATTCTTCAATTTCAGAACGTCTTCCTGATTTTGAAATCACAAAGAAGTCGCGAGAAACTGTGACAATTGTCGACTGGCTTTCTTTGATGATATTTTGAATCTGTTTTTCGTCAAATAACAAACTTGAAGCAATTTTGAATATTGCATTTTCTAAATAAATAGTCTCTTCATCTGTGTGATAAAAAGCTTTTATTACTTCAATTTGTTTTTCAATTTGCCCTACAATGTTCTTAACCCATTTCTCTGTTGTATCTACAACAATAATGAATCTGGAAACATTCTCTATTTCTGATTCTGAAACGTTTAGACTTAATATATTAATGTGACGCTTTAAGAATATTCCTGATATTCTATTTAACAAACCCACGTTATTTTCTGAATATACCGATATGGTAAATGTTTTATCTTCCATGTAATTTTTGTTTAAAGTTTTTCTTGTTTCAAGTTTCAGGTTCTGCAACGTGAAACTTAAAACTTGAAACTTTTTTTTCTTTAGCTTAATCTAATTTCAGAAACACATGCTCCTGTTGGGATCATTGGGAAAACATTGTTTTCTTTTTCTACCATAACCTCCAGAAAATAAGAATCTTTTGAAGCCATCATTTCTGCAACGGCTGCATCTAAATCTTCTCTTTGTGTTACTTTTTTAGATTTAATATAATATCCTTCGGCGATTGCAACAAAATTTGGATTGATCATTTTTGTTGAAGCATATCTATTGTCAAAAAACAATTCCTGCCATTGACGCACCATTCCTAAAAACTCATTATTCAAAATAACAATTTTCACTGGTACTTTTGTCTGGAAAATAGTTCCTAATTCCTGAATTGTCATCTGGAATCCACCATCACCTATAATAGCCACTACTTCACGATCCGGTCTTCCCATTTTAGCTCCAATAGCAGCTGGCAAAGCAAATCCCATAGTTCCTAAACCTCCTGAAGTAATATTGCTTTTGGTAGAATTAAACTTGGCATAACGACACGCAAACATCTGGTGTTGTCCAACATCTGAAACAATAATAGCATCACCTTTTGAGTGTTTGTTGATCATTTCCATAGTCTCACCCATAGAAATTCCTTTATTATTTGTTGGGTTTAACTCTTCGTTTATAACCGTTTCTACCTCTATTTTATGTAGTTCTTTGAACTCGTTATGCCATGCTTCATGAGAATTTTTCTCAATTAAAGGCAATAACGCATCTAGCGCTTCCCTTACATCTCCTAAAACGGCAACTTCAGTTTTTACGTTTTTATCTACTTCTGCAGGATCAATTTCAAAGTGAATCACTTTTGCTTGTTTTGCATAAGTTTTCAAACTTCCTGTAACACGATCATCAAAACGCATTCCTAATGCAATTAGAACATCACATTGGTTAGTTAGCATATTTGGTCCGTAGTTTCCGTGCATACCTAACATACCCACGTTTAACGGATGATCTGTTGGCAAAGCCGAAAGCCCTAAGATTGTCCAGCCAGCAGGAATTCCTGTTTTTTCGATTAAAGCTTTTAATTGTTCTTCGGCCTGACCAAGAATAATTCCCTGACCAAAAACAATAAAAGGTTTCTTAGCGCTATTAATTAAGGCAGCAGCTTCAGCCACTTTATCCAGTTTTAATTTCGGAACGGGAACATAACTTCTGATTGCAGTACATTTTTCATAACTAAAATCTAACTCATCAAACTGAGCGTTTTTAGTAATATCGATCAATACGGGACCCGGACGACCTGAACGTGCAATATAAAATGCTTTAGCAATGATTTCAGGAATTTCTGAAGCTTCAGTAACCTGATAATTCCATTTGGTTACCGGAGTCGAAATCCCGATAATATCTGTTTCCTGAAAAGCATCAGAACCCAGTAAATGCTTCCCAACCTGTCCTGTAATGCAAACCATTGGTGTTGAATCGATCTGAGCATCTGCAATTCCTGTAACTAAGTTTGTAGCTCCGGGTCCTGAAGTAGCAATTGCCACCCCAACTTTTCCTGTAGCTCTTGCATAACCTTGCGCTGCATGTGTTGCACCTTGTTCGTGGCGTACCAAGACATGGTGTAATTGATCTTGAAATTTATATAATTCGTCATAAACTGGCATTATGGCTCCTCCCGGATATCCGTAAACCAAGTCTACTCCTTCTGCTAATAAACATCTAATAACGGCTTCTGCCCCTGATATTTTCATTTTTTATTATTTTTACAACTTAACAATTACTAGTATTTAAAAATACTGCTTTAATGTATATTTTAATAGAATGCAGGATTATGCTTTGATTTGAATGCGGTGCTTTTAAAAACTTCCAGATCATAATTTGCATCATCAATAATTCTTTGTCCGTCTTTTTTATCATAATCATTAGCAATTAGTCCCTCACCTTCTTTAATAGCTTTTTCAGGTTGATCTAAATGAATATAAATTCTTCCTAAATTATAATAAGCTGAATATCTTATCTTTTTACTCGACTTATCATTTTCTGTATATTTTGTTTTAAGTGAATCAAAATACTCTATTAATGGACTCATTTCACTTACTATCCCATCAATTGGACTAGTCGCTGTCATCTTAGAAAAAATTACCTTAACAGCTTCGAGCGCCTCTTTTTGAATAGCGCCTTCTTCGTCTTTAGAGTCGATAATCCATAAATTATCTCTATAACTTGTAGCCTCTAAACCGTACATTTTATTGACTTTACGATTCGTTTGATTAAGAACTAATTCAACATAAGTTTTGATTTTTTCATTATAAAAATCATCCTTTTGTTTTTTAAACAATTCTTTTACCGCTTCAGGATTTACATTGTCATTATTAGATTTATAAATATAGTCTTCATCAAACGCATATGTGTTTTCCTCATCTTTCCCTGAATCACTTATTGCTGATTTTATCTTGACGACTCCCGAACCTTTTGCTTCAATTTTCGCAATTACAAAATAGTAGGTAGTCTTTACCATTACCCCATTTTTATCTTTAGATTCATCAATTCTTGATTCAAGCTTTGGCTCCCCCATAGTAAAACTTTTCAAATTTATTTCTACATCAATATTTGAATATCTTACACTTTTTTTCCAGCCATACACATTTATTCTACCGTTCAGAGTCTCCTTATTAGGGTAAAAAGAAACAAAATCTTTGTTTATAATCGCTTCACTGCTAAAAGTTCTTTTCTCTAATGGCACAAACTTTTTAGGCAGTATTTGATAATTGACATTAAACGAAAACTTATCTAAATCGACCTTTTGTGGTTTTACCTGCGAAAAGGATTTGAAAGAAAGAAAAAGTATAACAAAATATCCTATTGTAATTTTCAAATTCATATTTTATTTTTTTAGAAATCTATTGTTCTTTTGCGACTCTAGCTGCTCTTTTGTATAATTACTCTTTACTTCCTCTTTCTTAGACGGATCGCTTATAAACATATATCGTTCTCCTATCATTTTTCCATCAACATCAAAAGCAGTTTTGCCATAAACAGCTGTCTTTTCTATTTTTTCATTAAGAACTAATATGTTGTTTTTCACAATTAAGCTATACTCCTTTTGATTATCACTTATTTCAAAATGTTCTAATTTTAGTTTACCGTCATTATCGTATAAATCGTAATTCATCATAAAACCATCTGGTCTGCTATAAGTTAAAAAAAGAAACTTATCCTGAGTCGTGTCAGGTTTTAGAACTGTGTAACTTACATCTTGCAGGAAATCTGTCCTTAATCTTCCATTATAATCACAAATTGCCCCTTTACTTGATGAACTTGTTTGGCAATTGGCCCCTTTGCAAGGAATACTTACATTAAAAAAGCCATCTTGCCCGTTATATACGTATTGCTCATTACTAATCACATGTGAAAATGTTCTATAATCGCTCACTGCTATTAAATCATTCGGAAAATCCGCAATAAATTTGGATTTCTCAAAATCATAAATTTTTGATCCTCCATTATAAAGCTGAAGCGTAAAAAAACGATCTTTATATATCTTAATTTCTTTTATTTCTAATTTCGGATCAAATAACACTTTTCCATCATAATAGATATTCTTAAGATACATTGATTCGTCCCTGCTGGAATTTGCCCCTAATTGTTTAATTATTTTTCTTGTTTTAGAAAAAATAACCATGTATTTATCCTTAAATTCAAGCAATGAGCTAACATCATTTGCTCCTACTGATATAGGAAAGATATTCTTGAGATTTGAATAATCAATAAGCTCAATGATATCATTCTTTTGAGCTAAATAAGCAACATCTTTTTTCTCTCCTTTAACATGATAATACATTTTATCTAATGAATAGATTTTATCATAGTTGTTTGGTATTAATTGTTTATTTTCTTTAAAGTCATAAATTCCAAACTGCTTGCCATCCAGACTTGATCTAACGCGATTGTCTTTTACAAAAACATCATAATCATATTTGAATACTTGTCCGCGTGCATGCTTAAATGGCTGTTTGAGCAATGATTTACCTAATGTATCCAGAACTGTAAAATCTGTATTAGTAAAAGCTAAAGCTTGTCCGGACTTGTTAAAATTACCAATACTATTATATTGCGCAGGCACTATTATCTCGCCACAAGAATTAACAATCCCTACCTTTTCTGTATTATCAAAAAAACTATAAACTTCAAAAGGCTGATTCCATGATCCATTTGTAAAATTGAAATTGGTTTTGATTCCGACTTCTGGATTTTTAACATCGTGTATTTCAACGTCTACATATTCAAAAATCATATAACCGCCACCATCATTTCCGCTGCCACGTACTTTTGACGTGAAAAACTTCCCGCAATTTAATCCGCTTAAAAAACCTTTTTTGTTATCTCCTTTAAAAGAATAAATAATTTCGCCGGCAGCATTCGCTATCTTAATATTATCAGCACTTTTTTTATCTTTTAAAAGAATAAAACCACCTTTTTTTATCTCTAAATTGTAATCTTTCTTTAGATCCTCTATTTTGCTACTTTGCGAAAATGAAATTAAAGGCAATACAAATAAGAAAAACATGTAAATTGTTTTCAGCATTTTTTATTTAATAAGTTGGTTTTAATATTAGGTTTTGACTTTATTATTTATCGGTAACGCAACCTGTAGAAGCGCTTGAAACTGATCTTGCGTATTTAAGCAAAACTCCTTTCGTAACTTTTAACGGAGGCTGAACCCACGCTGCTGCACGAGTTGCAAATTCCTCGTCAGATATCTTCAGGTTGATTGTATTATTTACAGCATCGATAGCAATTAAATCACCATCTTTTACTAAAGCAATACCACCACCATCATAAGCTTCTGGTGTTATGTGACCTACCACAAATCCATGTGAACCTCCAGAGAATCTACCGTCTGTAATAAGAGCACAACTGCTGCCTAATCCGGCACCAATAATTGCCGATGTTGGTTTTAGCATTTCAGGCATTCCCGGACCACCTTTTGGTCCACAATACCTGATGACTACTACATTACCTGGTTTAATTTTTCCGGCCTCAAGTCCCGGGATTACTTCAAATTCTCCTTCAAAAACAACAGCAGGACCTTCAAAATATTCTCCTTCTTTTCCGCTAATTTTTGCAACAGCACCTTCAGAAGCAAGATTTCCGTATAAAACCTGAATATTTCCTGTTGGTTTTAATGCTTTTTGTATTTCATGAATAACCTGTTGTCCATCTTGTAAATCCGGAGTATTGGCTAAATTCTCTGCTACAGTTTTTCCGGTTACGGTCAAACAATCCCCATGAATCAATCCTACTTTTAGTAAATATTTCATTATAGAAGGAATACCTCCAACTTCGTGAATATCCTCCATCATGTATTTACCACTTGGTTTCATATCCGCCAATACTGGTGTTTTATCATTGATTGCCTGAAAATCATCTAATGTGATTTCGATATCAACAGCGTGCGCCATTGCAATTAAGTGCATAACCGCATTTGTAGAACCTCCTAAAACTGCAACGATTGTAATTGCGTTTTCAAAAGCTTTACGAGTCATAATATCTCTTGGCTTAATATCTTTTTCTAATAATATTTTAATCGCTTCTCCGGCAGCAAGACATTCGTCTCTTTTATCCTGACTCAAAGCAGGATTAGAAGAGCTGTATGGCAAACTCATTCCTAATGCTTCAATTGCAGACGACATTGTATTTGCAGTGTACATTCCGCCGCAAGCACCAGCTCCCGGGCATGCATTTTGAATAACACCTTTAAAATCTTCCGGAGTAATTTCGTTTTTCACCTTTTTTCCTAAAGCTTCAAAAGCAGAAACAATATTTAATGATTCTCCTTTCCATTTTCCGGAATGAATTGAACCTCCGTAAACCATAATCGATGGACGATTTACTCTTCCCATTGCGATTAAAGCTCCAGGCATATTTTTATCACAACCAGGAATTGCAATAATACCATCGTACCATTGTGCTCCCACAACTGTTTCGATAGAATCTGCGATTACATCACGGGAAACCAATGAAAAACGCATTCCTTCAGTACCGTTTGAAATTCCGTCACTAACACCAATAGTATTAAAAATAAGTCCTACCAGATTTGCATCCCAAACACCTTTTTTGACGTCTTTTGCCAAATCATTCAGATGCATGTTACAAGTGTTACCATCGTAACCCATGCTTACAATACCAACTTGTGCTTTCTTCAAATCTTCTTCAGTTAAACCAATCCCGTACAACATCGCTTGCGCTGCAGGTTGTGTTTGATCTTGAGTGATGGTTTTGCTGTACTTATTTAATTCCATTATGTATTATTTTATTTTAATTTTTGTTCAAAAAAAAACCTTCCAGTATTTGGAAGGTTTGTAATATAGTTTTTCAATTATATTTATACCATTCCCGATGCATATGTGTGAATCACATTGACAACAACGACAGAAGTAATAATAATTGAGATTTGCATCATTTATTTTTTAGTGTCACAAAAGTATGAAAACTTATAGGACTAAAAAAATAAAATCTCAACATTTTACATACTTCTTGTTATTTATTTCATTATTTTAATAAAAACCTTAAACAATTGTTGACTGACCAATATGTACATTGTCATTATTAAAATACAATAGGTCATCTTTGCTAAAAATAAAATTTGAGACAAACTCTCCTACTTCATTTGTACCGAATTTTGAATCTGCTTTTAAATCAATTGTAACCACTTTATATTCAATTGCTTTTTCGACTGCCTGATAAATTACATTTGCTTCTTTGAATAAGCCAAAATGTTCTAACAACATTGCAGCAGATAAAATCGAAGCAATTGGATTGGCAATATTTTTTCCTTTTGCCTGTGGATAAGAACCGTGAATTGGTTCGAAAAGCGCATTTTTTTCTCCTAAAGATGCCGAAGCCAATAGCCCGATAGATCCTGTAATTACACTTGCTTCATCAGATAAGATATCTCCAAATAAATTCTCGGTTAAAATCACGTCGAATTGTTTTGGATTTAGAATAATCTGCATTGCTGCATTGTCCACAAATAAAAAATCTAACACTACATCAGGATAATTCAAACTCACTTTCTGAACAACTTTTCTCCATAATCTTGAGGTTTCCAAAACATTTGCTTTGTCTACCATAGTTAACTTTTTGCGTCGGTTTTGTGCTGATTTAAAAGCTAAATGTGAAATTCTGGTAATTTCTTCTTCTGAATATTCACATAAATCCGAAGCATGTGTACCTTCTTCGTTTAATGTCTTAGCTCCAAAATAAGCACCACCGGTTAATTCTCTGAAAATAGTAAAGTCAGCACCATCAATAATCTCTCTTTTTAAAGGAGAGGAATCAATTAATGCTTTGTACGGTTTTATAGGACGAATGTTAGCAAACAAACCTAATTCCTTACGAAGCTTCAGTAACCCCTGCTCCGGACGAACTTTTGCATTAGGATTATTGTCATATTTAGGATCTCCAATCGCTCCAAACAAAACTGCATCTGTGTTTAAACAAAGATTAAGTGTTTGCTCCGGCAACGGATTTCCTGTTTTGTCAATAGCAATTGCTCCCATGAGAGCTTCTTCAAAAACAAATTCATGATTGTACACTTCGCCAATAGCATATAATGCTTTTTTGGCCTGTGCGATTACCTCTGGTCCGATTCCGTCTCCCGGTAAAACTGCTATTTTCAAATTCATAATGCCTCGTTCTTTATGTATTTAAACCCTTTTATCTTTCTCTTTATTCTATTCTCTTTATTCTATTCTCTTTCCAACTAACTTCTAACTAAATCTCCTTCAATTTTCGAAGCCTCAATAATCTGGTGAATATCTGCATCGATAACTTCTTTTTTGATATCAGCAAATTTCAAAAATTCAATGTATACGATATCCAATTGTACTTTTGTCAACTCGTAACCTACCTTTTTTGCACGGTAAGCCAAAGCAGCTCTTCCGCTTCTTGCTGTCAAAATAATCGAAGATTCATTAACACCCACATCAAGCGGATCCATGATTTCGTAAGTTGCTCTGTTTTTGATTACACCATCCTGATGAATCCCTGAACTGTGCGCAAAGGCATTAGCACCAACAATAGCTTTATTTGGCTGAACGATCATTCCCATACTTTCAGAAACCAATCGGCTCATTTCATTTAATTCTCTTGTATTGATATTAGTGTCAAGATTAAGGTAAGGATGTTGTTTAAAAATCATCACTACTTCTTCAAGTGCCGTATTTCCGGCTCTTTCACCAATACCATTTATAGTACATTCTATTTGTCTTGCTCCATTTATAGCTCCTGCAATAGAGTTTGCAGTTGCCATTCCTAAATCATTATGACAGTGACATGAAAGGATCACATTTTCGATACCTTTTACGTTTTCTCTTAAATATTTGATTTTTGCACCGTATTCATCTGGTAAACAATACCCTGTTGTATCTGGGATATTTAATACCGTAGCTCCGGATTTGATCACTTCTTCACAAACTTTTGCAAGGAAAGCGTTATCAGTTCTACCGGCATCTTCTGCATAAAACTCAACATCTTCTACATAAGATTTTGCGTGTGATACAGCGTATTTTGCTCTGGCAATAATGTCTTCTCTTGTGGTATTTAATTTATGGAGAATGTGAGATTCAGATGTTCCGATTCCTGTGTGGATTCTAGGTCTTTTAGCATGCTTTAAAGCAGCTGCGGCAACATCAATGTCGTTTTTTACAGCTCTTGTCAGTCCGCAGACGGTAGCGTTTTCTACAATTTTACAAATCTCAGAGACCGATAAAAAATCGCCCGGACTTGACACAGGAAAACCTGCTTCGATAACGTCAACTCCCATTTTATCAAGTCGTTCTGCGATAACTAACTTTTGTTTAGTATCTAACTTACATCCTGGAACTTGTTCGCCGTCGCGCAAAGTGGTGTCAAAAATTTGAACTTTCTCTCTATTCATATTCATTTATTTAATGTAATTTCACATCTTGATAACAAATATATATTGTACTTCCTCAGTATGAAATTCATTTTAATGAAATTATACTGTTCATAACACAATTTATAACGCGTTAATCTATTAAAAACCAATAAGTTATATTATTATATTTTACAATGGCTAACCATCAAAAAGATTTCTTATTTGTATTGATTAAATCGCTTTCTAAATCCGAAAAAAGACAGTTTAAGATTTTTGCAAGCCGTTTAGAGACGAGTTCAAATACGAAATTCATCGAATTATTTAATATTTTAGATAAGTCTGAAACCTACGATGAAAAGCTTATTCTAAAAAGCGGGATCATTAAAAAAGTACAGCTATCTAATTTAAAATCATACTTATACAAACAGATTCTGGTCAGCATCAGGTTGAATATTCCGAGTCAGAACATTCGTTATCAACTGCGTGAACAAATAGATTTTGCGGGTATTTTATACAATAAAGGACTGTATAAACAAAGTTTAAAAATTCTGGACAAGACAAAAATCATTGCGCTTGAAAATGATGAGAAATATATGGCGTATGAGATTGTAGAATTCGAAAAACTAATCGAATCGCAATATATTACCCGAAGTATTCAGGGTCGAGCCGATGAATTGGTTATTCAGGCTAAAGAATTAAACTATAGAAATACAATTTCAAGTAAGTTATCTAATTTGTCGCTTCAGCTTTACGGAATCATGCTTAAGACCGGTTATGTAAAAAATGATGAAGAGTATACTTATATTGATGACTATTTCAATAAACATATTGCTAAATTAGACGAAAGCAAGTTTGGATTCAGAGAGAAATATTGGTTCTATAACGCCAATTTATGGCGAAGTTTTCTGGTTCAGGACTTTCTTGCGAGTTATAAATTTGCTTATAAGTGGGTGAGATTATTTTACGACAACCCAAACATGATCTATCAGAATCCGGTGTTTTTTTTAAAAGGGAATCATTACTTTTTGGAGTCTTTATATATGTTGAAGTACAAATCGAATTTCAAGAAGTATTTAACGCTTTTAGAAGAAACAATTGAAGATCCTAAGTTTCCTGTAAATGACAACATTGCATCGCTATCATTTCTATATTTATATAATAATAAGCTGAATTATCATATCCTGGAAGGAACTTTTGCAGAAAGCGAATATTTGATTCCCGAGATCTTAGAGAAAATAAAAATTCATAGCGAACATCTTGATGAGCATCACGAGATGTTATTTTTCTATAAGATCGCCTCCATTTATTTTGGAAATGAGAAGTATAATGAATGCATTTTTTATCTGGATAAAATTATTAATAACAGAAATTTAAGCATGCGTGAGGACTTAATGTGTTTTGCGAGACTATTGTCTTTAATTGCGCATTATGAATTAGGGAAAGATTATTACATGGAGAACCACCTTAAAAACACTTATAAGTTTCTATTAAAAATGAACGACTTACACGAAGTTCAAAAGGAAATTATTAAGTTCCTGAGAAACTTAAATAACTTTTATCCAGCCGATATTAAGAAAGAATTTAAAAAAATGCATGCGCGTTTTGTAGAACTTGAAAAAAATACCTACGAAAAAAGAGCTTTCTTATATCTGGATATCATTTCATGGCTTGAAAGTAAAATTGAAAATCGCAAAATTGCTGATATAATTAAGGAAAAAGCGAAGTTGAATAGCCGTTAAGGACGAAATTTTCAATTTTTTAAAATTCCAAATTCCAATGGTTTGCGCACGGGTCTTTGTCAAAGTTTAAAACTTTGACAAAGATTAGTACAGACAAAAAGCGTGAAGGATTAAGATCTTTCACGCTTTTTGTCATTTCTGACGTGAGGAAAAATCTCCGTAAGAAACTCCTCCCTGAAAGTCTCCAATCTTAAGTCGAAAATCTTTGACGAATTTCTAGTGCGATTTCTCTCTCCGATCGAAATGACAGGCCCTGCCAAAATCCCTTTAAAACCAACAAACCCGACAGGTTTTTAAAACCTGTCGGGTTTACTAGACGCAAAAAAAATCCCAAATCCCTCCCGAAACCTCGGAATTGGAATTTGGAATTTTAAAAAATTGGAATTTATTTAATCTTTATTCTACAATATTAGAACTTGTTACGTAGAAATCTTTATCAACTTCAAGCGTACGTTTCTCGTTTGTTGTTTTCTCTGATTTCCATTCTGTGGTTGGTTTAAGCCATATCTCTTCACCGTTTAATTTTACTTTAACCGGCATATCAAACTTAGCTACACAATTAGTCCAGTGATATCCAAAAGATCCGTTTTTAAAAATATATTCAAAAACCGGAATCTGAGTTGTGTTTAAATACTGTGTAAAAACCCTGTTGAAATTAATTCCAGATTGCGTATTGATATATTCCTGAATTTGTTTACCAGTAACCGTTTGGTGATAAAAAGTGCTGTTTAAACCTCTTAAAATAGATTTCCATTTTGCATCATCGTTAATGACCCGACGAATCATATGCAGCATATTCGCCCCTTTTGGATACATATCTCCAGATCCTTCATTATTGACATCATAATTACCAATAATAGGCTTATCATTATGAATGTTTCTTCTGCACCCAATTACATATTCTGCACCTGCATCTTTTCCGTAATAATATTCAACAAAAAGGCTTTCAGAATAATTCGTAAAACTTTCATGAACCCACATATCTGCAATATCTTTATAGGTAATATTATTAGCAAACCATTCGTGTCCGGATTCGTGAATAATGATAAAATCGAATTTTAATCCCCATCCGGTTCCGCTTAAATCTTTCCCTCGGTATCCCATTTTGTAACCATTCCCGTAAGTCACACTACTTTGGTGTTCCATTCCTAAATAAGGTGCTTCAACCAATTTATAGCTGTCTTCGTAAAACGGATAAGGTCCAAACCAGTTTTCAAAAGCTTTTAGCATTCTTGGAGCATCTTTAAAATGCTCTTTTGCAATTTCCAGATTGTCTCTCAGAACATAATAACTGCAATCTAAATCGCCTTTTTCTCCTTTATATTTCTCTGTAAAATTCACATAATCCCCAATATTTATGTTTACACCATAATTATTAATTGGATTGGCAACATACCAATTGAAGGTTTTAGTACCGTCTTTTTCTTTTTTAACACTTTTCAATCTTCCGTTTGAGACATCAGTTAGATCTCCGGGAACATTTACAGTAATCAACATGTTTTCGACTTCATCATACATATGATCCTTGTTTGGCCACCAAACACTAGCACCCAATCCCTGACATGATGATGCGATAAAATCCTTTCCGTTTTTATCTTTTTTCCATGTAATTCCACCATCCCAAGGCGGATTTACAGCTTCTTTAGGTTTACCTCCAAATGAAATTATAATTTCCTTTGTATCGCCTACTTTTTGAGCAGCCGTTAATTGAATAAAAAAAGCATTTCCGTCCCTTTCGAATTTCAATTCTTTTCCGTCTTGCGTTACTTTATAAATCTGCATAGGTTCCTGCAAATCAATCTGCATTTTGTTATAATCCTTTAGGACCGTATAACGAACAGTGTTTGAACCCGTAATAGTTTTGTCTTTTGGATTTACTTTTACATCTAAATGATAATATTTCAAATCCCACCAGGCTCTTTCTTTTGTAATGCTTCCGCGTAAAGTATCCTGATGTGTAAAAACCGTTTCTGACTTATTCAAAAGTCCCTGGGCATTGGTTGTAAAACCAAACAAAAAGGCGATTAAAGCGCCACCGAAGTATTTTTTCATATGAAGTAAATATTTTCTTTTAACCGAAATAAGAAAGGTATTTCAACCCGCTTAAACTTCAACAAATGTAAACATTCGATTTAAGTTTTAAATGATTTTAGAAATGCTAATCAGAAAAATTATTATTAAAAGTTATTTATTCTTCTGTATTTTAGCAAATCAAATTCATTTATACTATTTATGAAAATTAGTGCAATCACTACTGTTTTATGTTTCATGTGCTCAATAACAAATTATTCGCAAAGCATACCAATTTATAAAACAGCTGAAAAAATAACAATTGATGGAGATTTATCCGATTGGAAAACCCCTTTTCTTGGACCTTTTGTAATTCATGATTCAGGAAAAAAAGGTACTCAGAATACTTTTGTTTCACTTTCGTGGAATGATGAGAACCTGTATATCGCCTATCATTCAACAGATTCTAAAATAATTGGATCAGCTCAGAAAAAAGATTCTCAAATTTTTAGTACCGATGATTTAGTAGAGATTTTTATCGATCCTGACGGAGATGGTCAAAATTATATCGAAATTGGGGTAAATGCTTTTTCATCTAACTATGATTTATTGCTTAAATGTATTTCGCCGGATTGTGGTGGCTGGAACACTTCTATGGCTTTTGATATCGCAGGCCTTGAAGCAAAAAGTAAAATAACGCCCGAAGGTTTTGATACTGAAATTAAGATTCCGTTTTCGAGTTTAGAAACTATTAAAAACGGCAATTTCAATAAACCGAAAGCCGGAACAAAATGGAGGGGAAATACTTTTAGAATTGATTACGGTAATACAACCGAATATCTTGCATTACAATATTATAAGAGCTTAAAATATGGTTTTCACCAACCGGAAGAATTTGCTGTTTTCGAGTTTCTGGAATAGCGATAAGATGGTACGCGGATGACACGGATTCGCTAAAGCGAAAACGCAGATTAACGCGGATTTTTTCTTTTTTTTTATCCGCAATCTTGTCATCCCAAGGAACGAGGGATCTCCACAAGAAACTTAATTCTGATTGCTTTAAATTTTAAAAAGCTACGATGCAAGTTACTTAACGGTGTAATATTGCATTTCATTATCAACTAAATATTTAAAAAACTTATTATCTTCCTTCATTTTATAAATTTCAAAGATAGATTTGTTTGATTGAAAATATACATTTTGCAAAAATCTATCATTTAAATTCCCATAAGCCTGATAGGTTTCAAGAAACATTTTTATGCCTTTTTTTATTACAGTTCCGTTTGGAAATCGTTCTAACCTGTACATTGATGGAGAAGGCGAATTATCTTTTTCAAGAAATAATTCTCCCGTACTTTCATTTATGGGATAATAAACACTTTTAGAGGTCTTTTCTAAAAAAAGAAGTAACTTTTGTCCTTTTTTCAAATCGCTAACCCGACCGTCACACATCCATTCTTTCCAGATTGTAACATTAATTTTTGAATCAGATTTTCCTTTAATAAATTGACTTATTGTAAATTCATACCTATCCTTTGAAACATTCGAAATTGTACCGTCAACAATTAAATCTGCTTTAGAAATAACTATCGAATATGATAAAATATTTTTCTTAAAATCGAAATTTAAAGTTGGACTTAGAAATAAAAATAGACAAACAAACAATTTCATAAATGCATTATTTTTTAGCGCGATACCATTTTTGTGAGACTGAGGGAAGTCGAAGTTCCGTTTACTAAATCACTTTGCGGAACTTCGAGTTCCCTCAGTCTGACAATTGAGCCGAAAATTAATTCTTATTTATTTCTGACGTTTCTTCAAAACATCTACAACATCATTCAGCTGAAAACCTTTTGCTTGCAATAAAATCAAATAATGAAACAACAAATCAGCGCTTTCGCTTAAGAACAAATCATCATTATCATCTTTGGCTTCGATCACAACTTCAACAGCTTCTTCACCAACCTTTTGAGCAATTTTATTGATCCCTTTTTCAAATAATGAAGCAACATAACTCTTCTCAGAATCGGCATTTTCTCTTCTGATTTTGATTGTATTTTCAAGATTTGAAAGAAAACCATAGCTTTCTTTATTTCCTTCCTGCCAACAAGTATCTGCTCCTGTGTGACATGTAGGTCCTTCTGGTTTTGCCTGAATTAAAAGTGTGTCGCCATCGCAATCATTTTTAATGCTTACAAGATTTAAAAAGTTCCCACTCTCCTCGCCTTTTGTCCAAAGCCTTTGTTTTGAGCGGCTAAAAAAAGTTACTTTTTGTGTTTCTACTGTTTTTTGCAGTGATTCTTCGTTCATATATCCCAGCATCAGAACATTTTTAGTTTCTGAATCCTGAATAATTGCCGGAATCAATCCGTGTGAGCTTTTTATATTGATGTCCATATTATTTTAGATTTTTTGACTTCAGATTTTAGATTTTCCGAAATCTTTAATTTATAGATTAAATCTTGTTTTTTTTCTTGACTCAGTTTTTATAGTCTAACTTCGATACCATTATTTCTCAATTCCTGTTTCAAAGCTTTAATCTCAATTTCCTTAAAGTGAAAAACACTGGCCGCCAAAGCAGCATCTGCTTTTCCTACTTTAAATGAATCTACAAAATGCTGAATATTTCCAGCTCCTCCGGAAGCAATAATCGGAATATTAATCAATTCTGACAATTTAGCTAAAGCTTCATTGGCAAAACCATTTTTTGTCCCATCGTTATCCATTGATGTAAATAGAATTTCTCCTGCTCCGCGCTCTGCCACTTCTACAGCCCAATCAAATAAATTCAGTTCTGTTGGAACTTTGCCACCAACCAAATGTACAATCCATTGTCCGTTAATTTGTTTAGCGTCAATAGCAACCACAACGCATTGACTTCCGAACCTCTGAGCCAAATCATTGATTAATTGCGGATTTTTTACTGCCGATGAATTGATCGAAACTTTATCAGCACCATTATTCAAGAGAATTTCAACATCTTCAACAGACGAAATTCCGCCGCCAACAGTAAATGGAATGTTAATTTTTCCCGCAACACTTCGCACCATATTTACTAACGTTTTGCGACGTTCTTCGGTAGCTGAAATATCAAGAAAAACCAATTCGTCAGCTCCTTCAGCCGAGTAAATTTCTGCCAGTTCAACAGGATCTCCCGCATCGCGTAAGTCCACAAAATTAACGCCTTTTACGGTTCTTCCGTTTTTTATATCCAAACATGGAATGATTCTTTTTGCTAACATTTCTTTTAATGTGTCAATTTGAGAATTTGAGAATTAGCTAATTTTTCACACAATACGTAGAATTATCTAATTTTCTCATTATCTAATTTATTTAAATACAGGACTTAAAAACGTTCTCTCATAACTTACGATACATCTTGTATCTTCGGCAATTTTAAAAGCTTCTAAACATTCCTGATCGTCCTTTGAAAACATTTGTTTTCTATAATCTTCATAAGCTGTTAAACTTGGAAAAGAAAACAATGCATATGCAATATTATTAGCTCCTTCCGAAGGCATAAAATAGCCATGATGCTGTCCTCCTAATCGATTTACGATTTTAATCCACCTTTTACCATACTCTTCAAACGCCTCTAATTGATAAGGATCTATAATATATTTTAAATGACAAGTTATCATATTTTTAATGAGTTATTTGGAATTTGATAATTAGCTATTTTTTTACACAACAAGTAAAATTATCTAATTATCTCATTTTCTAATTATATAGTTTTCCAGTTGTTTTAAAGTAATTCTTCCTTCGTAAATCGCTTTTCCAATAATTGTTCCTTCACAGCCCAAATGCGCCAATTTTGGCAATTCATCAAAAGTTGAAATTCCCCCGGAAGCGATTAACTTTACACCATGAGCTTCTTTCAAAATTTTAGCATACAAATCAAAACTAGGGCCTTCAAGCATTCCGTCTTTTGCAATATCAGTACAAATAACATACTGAATTCCTTTAGTTTGATATTCCTGAATAAACGGCACCAAATCTTCATCTGAGTCTTCTAGCCAACCTGAAATTGCAACTTTTTCCTCTTTTGCATCAGCACCCAGGATAATCTTTTCGGAACCATACTCTGCAATCCATTTTTCGAAAATTGCTCTGTTTTTTACAGCAATACTTCCGCCTGTAATCTGGCTTGCACCGCTTTCAAAAGCTATCTTCAAATCTTCATCTGATTTTAAACCGCCACCAAAATCAATTTGCAAGCTCGTTTGTGTGGCAATCTGTTCCAGGATTTTATAATTGACAATTTTGCTCGATTTTGCTCCGTCTAAATCTACTAAATGTAAATATTCTATTCCGTGTGCTTCAAATGATTTCGCCACTTCAAGCGGATTTTCGTTGTAAATTATTTTAGTATCATAATCGCCTTTTGACAAACGAACACATTTTCCGTCGATGATATCTATAGCTGGTATTATTCTCATTTTTTGATATTTTAGATTTTAGAGTTCCGATTATTAAAAAACGATTTCTCTAAATTGACATTTTGATTGATATTGATTTTACAATTGGAATTTGGAATTTTAAAAATTGGAGTTTAATTTAAGAAAGTTCTCAAGAATTTTCTCCCCAACAGCGCCGCTTTTCTCAGGATGAAACTGAGTTCCGTAAAAATTATCTTTTTGCAAAGCCGATGCATATTCTAATTCATAATTCGTTGTTGCAATGCTCTCAGTGCAATTAGGAGCGTAAAAACTATGCACTAAATACATAAATTCATTCTCAGAAATTCCTTTAAACAAATCTGATTTTAAATCGTAAATCTGATTCCATCCCATTTGTGGCACTTTTACTTTTGAGGTAAATTTAATCACATCTACATCAAAAATACCTAAACCTTTAGTATTTCCTTCTTCAGATGAATTACACATCAATTGCATTCCGAGGCAAATTCCTAAAACAGGTTGTTTCAAAGCTGGTATCAGGCTATCCAAACCGCTTTCTTTTAGCTTTTTCATCGCAGAGCTTGCTTCCCCTACTCCCGGAAAAATAACTTTATCTGCAGCTTGTATTTCTTCGGGATCATTACTCAAAACAGCTTTAAAACCAAGTCTTTCAATGGCAAACATAATGCTCTGAATATTTCCTGCCCCGTAATTTATAATTACTATTTTCATTTTTTTTGTTTCAGGTTTCAAGTTTCAGGTTTCAGGTTTCACGTTGCTCTGCAGAACTTGAAACCTGAAATTTGAAACAATTTTTAACGATCTTAAAGCATTCCTTTCGTCGAAGGCAAAATCATTTTTTCTGTATCTCTTTTCACCGCTACTTTTATGGCTTTTGCAAAAGCTTTAAAAATTGCTTCAATTTTGTGGTGTTCGTTTATTCCTTCTGCCTTAATGTTGATGTTGGCTTTTGCACCATCAGAGAAGGATTTAAAGAAATGATAAAACATTTCTGTTGGCATTTTACCCACCATTTCACGCTTAAATTCGGTTTCCCAAACTAACCAGTTTCTTCCGCCAAAATCAATTGCTACCTGCGCCAGACAATCATCCATAGGCAAACAGAAACCATAACGCTCAATTCCTAATTTATTTCCTAACGCTTTTGCAAAAACTTCTCCCAAAGCAATTGCCGTATCTTCAATCGTGTGATGTTCATCAACTTCAAGATCGCCTTTTACCAGAATTTCTAAATCCATTTGACCATGACGTGCAATTTGGTCCAACATATGATCAAAAAATGCAATTCCGGTTTCGATTTTACTTTTTCCAGTTCCGTCCAGATTTAAATCGATGAAGATATCAGTCTCATTTGTTTTGCGCGTAATCGAAGCCGAACGTGCCTCTAATTTCAAAAACTCATAAATTTCTTTCCAACTCATCGTTTGAAGAATAATTGTTTCACCTAATTCTTCACGTTTCGACGAGATTTCATTGCTTCCTATTCCGTCATTATCATTGATAAAAATTGCTTTTGCACCTAAGTTTTTAGCCAGTTCAATGTCTGTCAGACGATCTCCCAAAACAAATGAATTAACCAAATCATACTCGGGATTATCAATGTATTTAGTTAACATTCCGGTTCTTGGCTTGCGCGTTGGTGCATTATCTTCCGGAAAAGACCTGTCGATAAAAATATCATCAAATAAAACACCTTCATTTTCAAAGGCTCTCAAAATAAAATTCTGCGTTGGCCAAAACGTATCTTCCGGAAAGCTATCTGTGCCCAAGCCATCCTGATTGGTTACCATCGCCAATTCGTAATCTAATTCACTGGCAATTTTAGCCAAATATTGAAATGCTTTTGGATAAAATTCTACTTTCTCCAAAGCATCTAATTGATAATTTTCAGGTTCTAAAACAATCGTTCCATCACGATCGATAAAAAGTACTTTTTTCATATATTTTATTTTTTGAGAGTAAAGAGTAAAGAGAATAGAGTAAAGAGAATAGATTTTTCATCCTACTACTAAAGTTCTTATATTTCTTCTATATTCTTTCTTCTATTTCAACAACTTCAATTCCTTAATCAAAACTGCATTTTCCTCTGGAATTCCAATTGTAAAACGCAGGCAATTTTCGCATAATGGCTGAGTTGTTCTGTTACGAATTACAATTCCTTCTGCTATTAATTGATCGTATCTTTTGTTTGCGTCATCGACCTTTACAAGTACAAAATTTGCTTCTGTAGGATATACTTTCTCAACGAAGCTTACTTCAAGTAAAACTTTAAGTAATTCTTCCCTTTGCTCAATAATCGAAGCTATTTCCTGTTTTATTTTGTCTGAATCATTCAAACGAAGTGTTGCTCTTTGTTGCGTTAATTCGTTTACATTATAGGGAGGTTTAATTTTGTTCAAAACTGAAATCACAGCATCCGAACCATAACAGATTCCTAAACGAATTCCTGCCAGACCATATGCTTTTGAAAGTGTCTGCGTGATTACCAAATTTGGATATTCATCAATTTCTGTCAACCAGCTTTCCTTGTCTGAAAAGTCAATATAAGCTTCGTCAATCACTACCAGACCCTTAAAGTTTTGAAGTAACTTCACTACACTTTCGTCTGAAAAAGAATTTCCGGTTGGATTATTTGGCGAGCATAAAAAGATGATTTTTGTATTCTCGTCGACGGTATCCAAAATCTTTTCTACCTGTGGCTGAAAATCTGTCGAAAGTAAAACTTCTCTATTTTCGACCGCATTAATATTTGCCAAAACACTGTACATTCCGTAAGTTGGTGGCAGCGAAATAATATTATCAAATTTTGGCTCACAGAACGCTCTGAAAAGTAAATCCAAAACTTCATCACTTCCATTTCCTAATAAAATCTGACTTGGTTTTACGCTATTATTCTTCGCCAAAATCGCTTTAACCGAAGCCTGTTGCGGATCCGGATAACGATTTACTCCATTTTGAAAAGGGTTTTCATTAGCATCCAAAAAAATCATTTGAGCCGTATCAAAATCTTCAAACTCATCACGAGCCGAAGAATACGGTTTTAATGTTTTTACGTTTTCCCGGATTATGTTATTTATATCGAATTTCATTATCTTAATTTTTAGAAGAGTATAGATTATAGAAAATAGAGCATAGACTTAACCTTAATTAGAAAGATTTTTACCGTTTTTCTACAATCTATATTCTTTTCTCTATTCTCTTTATTCTATTTTCTTTTCTCTAAACTAGCCAATCTCAAAGTCACAGCATTTTTATGTGCTTGCAAACCTTCGGCATCAGCCATAATTTCAATCGCTTTTCCTATATTCTGAATTCCTTTTTCAGATATTTTCTGAAATGTCATTGATTTCAAAAAACTATCCAGATTTACTCCGCTGTAATTCTTTGCATAACCATTTGTTGGCAAAGTATGATTGGTTCCTGAAGCATAATCCCCGGCACTTTCCGGAGTATAATTTCCAATAAAAACCGAACCTGCGTTCAAAACCCCATTACAATAAAAATCATCAAATTCAGAACAAACGATAAAGTGCTCCGGTCCGTATTCGTTGATTAAATCCAGAGCGATCTGATCATTTTTAACATAAATCAATTTTGAATTTTCGATCGCTTTTTTAGCAATATCTTTTCTTGGCAGTTCTTCAATTTGTCTTTGAACTTCTTTTTCTACAGCATTAATTAACTTTTTAGAAGTCGAAACCAGAATGACCTGACTGTCTGTTCCGTGTTCTGCCTGCGACAATAAATCTGAAGCTACAAATGCGGGAACAGCAGTATCATCTGCCACAACCAACAATTCTGAAGGTCCGGCCGGCATATCTATTGCAACTCCAAATTGCGTTGCTAATTGTTTTGCAACAGTTACAAATTGGTTTCCGGGTCCGAAAATTTTATATACTTTCGGGATCGATTTTGTTCCAAATGTCATTCCTGCAATAGCCTGAATCCCTCCTACTTTTAAGATCTTTGTAACGCCACATAAATTAGCAGCATATAAAATAGCGGGATTTATTTTTCCGGTTTTATCCGGTGGTGAACACAAAACGATTTCTTTGCAACCTGCAATTTCGGCAGGAACTGCTAACATTAAAACTGTTGAGAATAAAGGTGCAGTTCCTCCTGGAATATACAACCCAATTTTTTGAATAGGTCTTTTTTCCTGCCAGCAATTTACTCCTTCAATGGTTTCAATCGAAATTTTATCGGTTTTTTGAGCAGTATGAAACTTTAAAATATTTGCTTTTGCTAATTGAATAGCGTCTTTTAATTCTGTAGAAATTGAATTAACAGCTTCCTGAATCTCTTCTCCCGAAACTTCATAGTTTTCTAAAGCGATTCCGTCAAAGATCGAAGTATATTTTGCAACAGCTTCATCTCCTTTTTTCTGTACTTCTTTAAAAATTTCTTTAACCGTAACTTCGATATCATCGATAGTTTTGGTTGGTCTTTTTAGTATTTCTGACCAGGTATCTGGTTTTGGATTGTCTATTTTATTCATTGTTTTCTGCTTTATGCTATAAGCTGTAGGCTTTAAGCTTTTTAACTTTGTGTTTTTCCTGGCGTAAAGCATAGCGCTTATAGCCTAAAGCGAGCGAAGCTCTTAAAGAACCATTTTCTCAATTGGACAAACTAAAATTCCTTCGGCTCCGGCTTCTTTTAGTTTATCAATTACATCCCAAAAAGTATCTTTGTCAATTACGGAGTGTACACTGCTCCAACCTTCCTGAGCCAATGGCAAAACTGTTAAGCTGCGTAAAACCGGCAAAATTTTTCCGATTTGATCAATTTTAGCGTTTGGAACATTCATCAAAATATATTTTGAATTTCTGGCTCTTAAAACTGATTGTATTCTAAATTTTAAAGTATCAATGTGTTTTTGAATTTCAGGAGAAACTTTTGGGGACACTGCTAAAACAGCTTCACTTTTTAGAATAACTTCAACTTCTCTTAAATTATTCTTGAATAAAGTACTTCCGCTTGAAACAATATCTACAATAGCATCTGCAAGACCAATGTTTGGAGCGATTTCTACAGACCCTGAGATTTGGTGAATATCTACACTTAAGCCAAAAGAATTGAAATATTCGTTAACTGTATTTGGGTAAGACGTCGCGATGCGCAAACCTGCTAAATCCTGAATAGAGTTGTACTCGAAAGTTTTAGGAACTGCAACAGATACTTTGCATTTTGAAAATCCTAATTTCTGAATCACTTCAATGTGTTTTCCTTTTTCTACTAAAAGATTATCTCCTACAATGGCCAGATCTACAACGCCATCAATCAAATATTGTGGAATATCTGAATTTCTTAAGTATAAAACTTCTAAAGGAAAATTTGAAGCTTCTGCTTTTAGCTGATCGTTTCCGTTGTTAATCGAAATACCGCAATCTCTTAGAATTTGAATGCTTTCTTCGTTTAAACGACCTGATTTTTGAATTGCAATTTTTAACGTACTCATTTTTTTAGTTTTTGTTGGATTAATAGTTTGAGTACAAAGAATTGGAATTAAAAAACCCGCTTGATGTACTCAAACGGGTTTTAAAATATGATGATTTACACGCATACCATTAACACATCGCTTGAGGGCAATAATGAAAATGATGATGATGTAATTGAATAGAAATCATGACTTGGTTTATTTTATAATTCTTTGATTCGGTTGCAAATATACTAGTTAATTTCATAAAAAAGCAATTTTTAATTTAACTTAACGATAGTTTATTGTTAGAAAAAAAACTGGGACCCTGTTTTTATTGAATTCTTTAAATTTATAATACGGTTTTCATATTTTCATCAAAACTTAAAACAACAGTAGTTCCTACTTCTATTTCGCTCTCAATTTTAAACTTAATATGCAGCAATTCTGTAATTCTTTTTACAATCGACAAACCTAGTCCGTTTCCTTTTATCTCAGGATGATCTGTTGAATTGGATCTGAAAAAGGGATTAAAGATTGATTCTAAATCCTGTTTTGCGATTCCAATTCCATTGTCTGAAATTTTACAGATTATTTTGTCGTTTTGTTTAGCAAATGAAATTTTGACTTCTCCGTCAGTATTGGTGTATTTAATCGCATTTGAAATAATATTTCTCAAAATCGTAATTACTAAAAAATTATCCGACTGAATATAATAATCTTCTTTTGTATCAAATTTAATCTTTATTCTTTTTGTATTTATCTTCTCCAAATTCAATTGCAAAACATCTAAAATTACTGCGTTTAAGTAAACTGATTCTGTTTTTATATTTTTGCTTTGGTTCTCGAAACGTGCCATTAATAATAGCTGATCTACTAACATATTGAGATGATCGACTTCTTTTATACAATAATTTATTTTCTCTTCATATTCTTTATTATCACGCGGTTTACGAATCAAAACTTCAAGAGTACCTTTGATAACCGTGAGAGGCGTTCTTAATTCATGAGAAGCGTCAGACGTAAATTGTTTTTCACGTTCAATAGCATCTTCAATTCTATTTAAAAGATTATTGATAGTCTTAGAGAGTGTGTACAATTCATCCCGGGTTTTGGGCAGCGGAATCCGTGTTTTCAGATTGTCCTTCGTGATAATCTTCGAAGTATTAATGATGGCATTTATTGGTTTTATGCTTCTGCCAGCAAAAAAGCGGGCAATAAAGAACAGTAATAACAAAATTCCCAAGAAAGACAGGCACATAATATCAAACAAATTATTTAATACCATTTTTGAATCTGCCAAAGACATTGCTACAATTACATAACCTATTTTTTTACCTTTTAGATGAAGTGGAACCTGAATTTGCCTAATAGCATGATCCCCCATTATAGTATCAAATAACTCAAAATCTTTAACTGAATCGTTAAATACGAGTGTTTCCGTTTTTAGATTTGGTGCTTTTTCGATAATTTTCTTATTCACATCAAGAAATTCAACAAATACCGGGTTTACATCTACGGTATTATGTTCGCGTTCTTTCCATTCTTCTTCATCAATAAGAATTACTTTTCCGTCAACTTCTTTGATTTCTTCAAGATGATTTTCAATCTCAACTTTAATTTTTTCATCAATATGACTGTAAACGGTGTGTTTTACAATAGAATAAATAACTGAAAAAACTACTACAATCAACAATCCTGTGGTGATAATATAGTTTAATGCAATTCTATTTTTAAAAGAAAGCTGTATCATTTATATGTCGTTGGCGATATAACCAATACCGCGAATTGTTTTAATGTAATCTTCTTCAATTTTTAAATTGAGTTTTTTTCTTATTGCATTCATAAAAACATCGATAACTCCGGTGTCATATTCAAAATTAATCTCCCAGACATCTTTTAAAATTTGATTTCTGGTACACACTTTTCCTTTATTTTGAATTAAATATTTTAACAATTCAAACTCACGTTGCGTAAGGGCTATTTCTTCATCGTTCTTATAAACAATATGTTTCAACAAATCGATCTTAATAGTTCCCAGAGTTAAAAGTTCTGATTCTTTTTGATTCCTAAAATGAATTTTAATGCGTTCTACCAATTCTTCAAAACTAAATGGCTTTTTGATATAATCGTTTGCTCCTGCTTTTAATCCCACTATAGTTTCCTGAACTGTATCTTTTGCCGTTAGAAAGATTATTGGTGTGGTTTGATCTTTTACCCGAATTGCTTTACATAAATCCAAACCATTAATCTTGGGCAGCATCCAGTCCAGTAAAATCAAATCAAAGTGTTGATTCTGAATCAATTCAAAACCTTTTGATCCATCATTTGCAGTAGTAATCTGGTATCCTTCTTCTTGCAGGCCTTGTTGTAAAAACTGAACAATACCTAACTCGTCTTCAACTATTAGAATGTGCATTAAATTTTGGGATTAAGATTAAAAATTGGAAAATTGGTTTTCAAAGATAAAAATTTTGAAGTCAGAAATGAATTAGATTTGTAAGAATAGAATAAAAATTACTATCTTAAGGCAACATTAAGACAAAGTTAAGTAAGGTTAAAGTATAACTTAATCAGGAACTAATCTATTGGATGTAATTTTGCTAAAAAAAAATAATTAGATGAATATTTACAAGAAACTGTCGCCTTTTTACAATCTTGCTTTATTTTATTTTGCCGTAAGCTTTATATTACGAATAGTTTTATTTTTTCATCCTATAACTCAAAGTTCTTTTACTTTACTTGAAAGTCTGAAAATTTTCGTTTTAGGACTCATTTCTGACTTTTTTGTTTTTACAGTAGCGAGTGTTTTTTTATGGCTTTATCTTATTTTTATATCTAATTCTAAATACAATAAACCTTCAGGATATATAATTTTGGGTGTTTTATTGCTTCTGTTTGTTTATGTTGCTTTCGGTAAAAGTGTAATTACTGAATATGGCGGGGCTTTACCTAATATTGTATTAATTTTTATTGGAATCAAAACGGCTCTTTTTGCGCTTTTACTTTTTCTTCCGCGTTTAAGGGATAAAATCAGATATTGGTTATTTGCTTTCGTAATTTTCCTTTACGTTTTATTAATTCTGCAAAATGGATTAAGTGAATATTTCTTCTGGAATGAATTTGGTGTAAAATACAATTTTATTGCAGTAAACTATTTAATTTATACTAATGAAGTGATCGGGAACATCATGCAATCTTATCCTGTTGTTCCTATATTTTCTGCTTTGTTTTTAATCACTGGAATTTTCACTTATTTTATTTTAAAAAAATCCAGAAACTATATTGATAATATTCCATCTTTAGTTGAAAAAATAAAAATTAGCGGAATCTATATTCTTTTGTTTATTATGTCTTTGATTGCTATACCTCTATTGGCAAAGACAGAAAATTCTAAGAATGTTTTTGTTAATGAATTACAAGCAAATGGATTGTATAAATTTTATTTGGCGTTTCAGAACAATAAACTCGATTATTTCAAATTTTACAAAACGCTTCCGGATAGCGAGGCATTTGAACTCTTAAAGCAGCAATTGCCAACTATTTCGGGGCAAACCACTACTCGAACAATAACTGCTGATTCTGTTGAAAATCATAAAAATGTTGTTTTAATTACAATAGAAAGTTACAGTGCAGAGTTCATGAAAGCATATGGGAATAAACAAAACATAACTCCTTTTCTGGACAGTCTGGCTCAGCAAAGTTTACAATTTACAAATTTATATGCAGCAGGAAACAGAACTGTTCGCGGACTTGAAGCTGTAACTTTGTGCTTACCTCCAACTGCAGGAGAAAGTGTTTTAAAAAGAGAGGACAACAAAAACAAGTTTTCGACAGGAGCAATTTTTAAACAAAAAGGCTATAATGTGAAATTTATGTATGGTGGAGATGCCTTCTTTGATAATATGCAGGATTTTTATTCTGGTAATGGTTATGAGATTGTAGATAAATCAAGCTTTTCTCCTGAAGAAATTGCATTTTCAAACGTTTGGGGAGTTTGTGATGAAGATATGTACAATAAAGCAATTAAGATTATGAATGTTGAGGCAAAACAAAATAAGCCTTTCTTTAATCATATCATGACAGTAAGCAACCACAGGCCTTTTACATATCCTAATAATAAAATTGACATTCCGGGAGATATTAAATCTCGTGATGGCGGTGTAAAATATACTGATTATTCGTTAAAAAAATTCTTCGAGATGGCAAGTAAGCAACCTTGGTTCAAGAATACTGTTTTTGTGATTGTTGCTGATCATTGTGCTTCAAGTGCAGGAAAAACAGAGCTTCCGTTGGATAAATACAGGATTCCTGCTTTTATTTATGATCCAACCGCTAAACCAACACAATACAATCAGTTAATGTCGCAAATTGATTTGATGCCTACGCTTTTTGGATTATTACATTTTAGCTATGAAAGCAAGTTTTTTGGTCAGGATGTACTAAAACCTGATTATAAACCAAGAGCTTTTATTGCAACTTATCAGGATTTAGGTTTAATAAAAGATAATGTTCTAACAGTTTTATCTCCTAAACAGCAGGTAAAGCAATTTGATTTGAAAATTAATACAAAACCAGGTATTGCTCCCGAATATCAAATTGATTATAACGAAATTCCAATGAAAACTGAAAGAACTGATTTGGTTAACGAAACAATTTCTTTTTATCAAACAGCTTCGGACATGTTGAAACATAAGAAATATCAGAAATAAGAGAAAATATAATAGCAAGTGGATGACACTGATTTAAGCCGATTTCCGCTGGATATAGTTCATGGTTGTCATTTCGACCCAAGGGAGAAATCACATAAAGTAGCCCGGCAACAGTGCGTTTTCCCCGCGTGCGATCTCTCCCTTTGGTCGAGATGAAGATTGTCTAAAAAATAAAAAAGTCTCAAATTCAGATGAATTTGAGACTTTTTTATTGCTTAAAATATGTAAACTATTAACTGAGACTGAAAACTTTCTCTAGTCGTTCTGATTCTTCATTCCGAACAAGTCACCTTGCTGAAACAGTTTTAAATCATCTTTTAGAGCCTGGTTGTTTCTTTGTGTAACCGCTGGCGCATCCAGATCGCTTAAATCAGGTTTTCCTGCATTTACCCACGCAGTATACCAGAAACTCGCTGTTGCAGTAATGGCTTTTTTCATTTGATTTTCAACCATTCCATTTAAATCTTTATGCAATTTCTTAGCATATTCATCAGAGAAAACAGCTGAATTGTATTTGCTTTTCAATACTTTTCCGTCTGCATCCATTTTAAAAACTTGATTTTCAGGAGTCGCAGTTCTTAATTTTTTATCAATGTCTAATAACGGCTGAACTAAACTATGTGTATCGTTTATCATGTCCCAGGTTGCTTTATGAACATCTTCATAATAATGTGCCTCAGGAACATTTAATTTGTAATTTTTAGCAAATAATTCAGGAAGTCTGCTTTCCCAAAGAGAGTGAATTCCTTTTTGCTCACTTAATTGCCCGTCATGATTGGCAGAAGTGTGTAATGGCATATGTGCATCTCCTATATAATGACCTAAATCTGCAGCAAGAAATAAAATTTCTGCTCTGTTTTTATCTTTAAAGGCTTTGGTTAGCTTTACCATCATATCTTCTATGTACCAAGGCAATATCCCATTGTCATTCAGAAATTTAGCATCGTATTTTTTCTTTGCTTGCTCCATAGTTTTTGGAATACTGTCTAAAGCACCAAAATTCTCCATGTCAAAATAATGCCTCGGATTTTCATCTTTATAATTTAAAGCATATTTACGAATATCCGGAACAGAAGCTTCTTGTGTAATAAAATCGATGTGATTGTAGAAGAAGATCTGAAGCGGACGTGGCAATGCCATTACTGCAGCTTTATTAATACGCTCATGGCCAACGATTCCCCATGATAATGTCAAAAATCCAATAGCTAATGCAAAAAATGCGATTAACTTTGGTTTCATTCTAAAGTTTTTCATTTGTTTTTTGTTTGAGGTGCAAATTTATTTCATTTAAAGTGAATTCAAAACAATAGTAGATAATATTGTTATAATTTAATTTTACGAACCTTATCGGCAGTAAGTTCATATTAAAAGTTTCTTTGTAAATTCGTTTTTGTTTTACATAAAAATATTAATATATGTCTCTGATTCGTTTTAGTGTTCTTTTTTTATTATTTACTTCAATTTGTTCCGCTCAGGATGATATACAATTAAAAAATGTCAGTGATACTATTCTCAATACCAAGAGAACTTTACAATTATCTGATCAGCTTGATGGCGTTAAAACGATGCAAAAATTGTTTCCCGGTAAATTATACAAGCTTTCTGACGACAATACTTTTTTGAGTTGGAAATGCAAAAGCTGTAAACCGGTGGCTTATAAAGATGTTAATGGTACTGAAGGCGATCAACTATTTCCCTATAAAGAAGGTGTTGCGACAAGACTTCTTGAAAATATAAATTACACGGATTCAAAGGGCAATCAATTTAAATTGTTGTTTTTTAATCACTCCGTTTATGATGGGGACGGAGGACAAACAGGAAGATTTTCCGGAGGTTTGGTGGGTGTTGCCAAGTTTGCAAAAAATGATAATGTTTGGCAAATGAGATCTTTTCAGCCGGCAATTGCTGCTTTTGGTGCTTTCTCAAGAGCTCCTTCTCCTAAATTGATCGAAATTGGTGATGATCAGTACGCTTTTACATTAGTACATTCAAATGGAGGTGCTGGTGCACCGTATTACGATTATCTATATTTAATAGTTGGTTTTAATGGAAAGTATCAGCCTTTGATGGAAGTAGACAATTATGCGCTGTCAAATACCGGAGGCGGCACAAATTGGTCAAGTTCATATAAAGTTGTAAATGATTCGGATAAAAAATATTTCAGGGATTTTGTCATTACAACAACGGGATTTTACCGTAAGTCAAAAGGCGGAGATGAAGAATATGAAGTCGATATGCCGAAAGAAGTAAGTGAGATGGCTAAAACAAAAAAACAATTTAATTTTTCAATAGAAAGACATTTTTCTTTTAAAGGGAAATGGTATAATATTGTAGGCAAACCTATTGTAAAGTATTCTAACGTAAAATAGTATTTTGATTAATTCAAATATAAAATTGAAGCTAAACCCAGACCGGCAATAAATACCCACAGAATAACTCCCTGTAACAAAGGCTTCACTCCTACTGATCGTAGTGTATTAATGTTTAAAGTAGCTCCAATTAAAAACAAGGTAATTGTTAGACCAATCTTAGCTACATTCACAATAAACGGCGCAATAACTGCAGTAGCGGGAACATAGGTGTTAAAAAGCATTGCAAGAATAAATAAACCTATAAAATAAGGAATCTTGATTTTTTGGGATTTATTTTTAAAAATTGCAGCCGTGATGAGAGAAATAGGAATAATCCATAATGCTCGTGCTAATTTTACAGTTGTTGCGATTTGCAATGCTTCGGCACCGTATTTATTAGCTGCACCTACAACAGAACTGGTATCATGAATAGCAATGGCGCACCATAAGCCAAATTCTTTTTGTGACAAATCTAGTTGATGTCCGATAAATGGAAAAACGAATAATGCTATTGAATTAAGGATAAAAATAACTCCCAAAGCAATTGATGTTTGATTTTCGTTTGATTTAATTACCGGTGAAATCGCGGCAATAGCACTTCCTCCGCAAATAGCAGTTCCGCAAGAAATTAAGTGTGATGTTTTTTTATTAGTTTTAAGCCATTTCCCTAAAAATGTACCTAATAGTAAAGTACTAAAAATCGAGAATACAGTTAGCAAAAAACCTTCTTTTCCTGCTGAAATTGCAGCTGTAGCATTCATTCCGAAACCTAAACCAACTACTGAAAATTGTAATAAATAAGTAATAGCGACATGATTGAATTCGACAAAAGGATTACCAAAAACATTAACCATTACGACTCCCAGTAATAAAGCGACCGGTGCAGAAATAATAGAAAATAAACACAATAGGATTATTAAAGCAAAAATAGCTTGTTGTATGTAAAGATTGACCTGGAATAAATGTGTCGATGTATGTTGTTTTGTTTTCAAAATAATAATTTTAATATTTCTCTACAAAGGTCTGCTCTTTACACCGCAATCACTAATCGCAAATTGCAATCGACTATAACTCTAAGTTATAATAAGAAGACATATTCTGTATAAATAATTCTGATAAAGAATCTGATTTACCCAATAAAGTTATAATATAAAAATAACGTTCAATAGAAAGATTAGTGACGTCTAACACTATTAATTCATTATTTTTAAGCTCCTTGCCTACCGCGTGTATTGACATAAAAGCAAAACAATCAGAGTTTAATAAATATGATTTTATGCTTTCTGTAGATCCTAACTGCATCTCGATTTGTAAATCTGTTATTTTTACATTGACTTGTTTCAAAGCAAATTCAATAACTTCAAGTGTTCCGGAACCACGCTCCCGGGTTATAAATTTCATCGCTTTTAAATCTTCTAATGAAATTTCGTTTTGTTTTACAAAAGGATTTTTGATATTACAAACCAAAACCAATTCGTCTTTTAAAAACGGAATATATTTAATCAACTGATTTTTAGATTGCCCTTCGACAATTCCTATTTCTATTTCTTTGCTGATTAAAGCATTTTCTATTTGTTCTGTATTTCCGTTTAGTAAATTGACTTTAATGTCTTTTTGCTTTTGATGAAAGCGGGCCAAAACTGGGGAAATAATATATTGCGAAATTGTAGTGCTGGCTCCCAATCTTAATAAACCTTTACGCTCGTTGATAAAAGAACTCATATCAAAGTCGATCTTGCGATAGATTTCGAAGATGTTTTTGGTATGTTTTAGTAGAATTTCTCCGGCAGGAGTTAATGCAATTTTAGAACCATTACGTTCAAAAAGCTTAATTTTATAGGTTTCCTCGAGTTCCTGGATATGTTTAGAAACTGCCGGCTGCGATATATATAATTCCTGAGCTGCTTTAGTAAAATTAAGGCGGAGCGCAACGGTGTAGAAAACTTTTAGCCTGAAATCCATAATCATAAATTTATAATTCGTAACCCACTTTCCTCCACAATATTTTTTTGAAATAAAATATTCTAAAATTTATAAAAAAAGTTCAGGTCGATACTCAAAATGCATTGTGTCGTAATGTTTCCAATTTCCTCCCCAAATAAAGCCATATTTTTCAAAAATTGAAATTAGCTTTACAGGAATTTGATTTCTATACGAAAGAATAGCTTCTTCATTTTTACATTTACAATCCCATTGCCAATAATTGGAATTTTTGACATTAATATCTATAGTCATTCCATAACTATGCGTACTCAATCGGTTTGTTCCTGAAATTTTTCTCCAACTAAATGTACCTCCAATAGCATTAATATATTTTTTAAATTCTGGATTATTATCTAATTCTGCCGAGAGTTTTTTTACTATTTTATCAATTCCATTCACTGTTGTGACTTTTATTTTTTGATTGACTAATTTTGGGCACCAAATAATTTCAGTCATTTTTGATTCAACTTCTGATTTTGAATTTCCGTAAATTTTCTTAAAAAAAGCTTCATTTCGAATTCTTCCTGCATCTTCCTTTGGAATTAAATTCTTATTTACTTTATTATAAACAAACTTAAATTGATCTTCAATATCTGGATTTTCCAACAATTCCTGATTCGTTTTATTTTTAAAATCATCGTAAATCAAACTAGATTTATCACTAAAAATAATTTTATTATCTTTATAACCAACAACTTGATCTGGATATGCTTTAATTAATTTTTGAACATTCAATGGGATTTCCTGCGAAAAAACATTTTGGAATATAAGGACTAAAAAAAGGAATCGTTTCATTTAAAAACGTTTTAATTGTGAAGAACTAAAAGTCCATTCAGGCGTTTTCAGAGTGGTTCCAAAATCGACAGTATACCAGGGACTCAACGAACTATTATTTGGATTTTTTAATATTTGGATTTCCTGTGCTGGCATATAGCTTTGTGCTAATAGCATAATTTTTTGGTTATTTTTTGGATTCACGGCTATATCAACCACAATAACAGCGTGACCTGGAAAGCCACCTTTTATAAAGACATCTCCAATTTTTACGTCTGTAACATTAATTGATTTCAGTTCTTTTTCTAACGAAGCAGTTCCGGCATACATAAAAACCGTCTCTAAATATTTCCAATAGGTTTGATAACTATCAGATGGCTTTGCAGTTTTAACCCAACTGGTTTTGTTGCCTTTAATTGCAATTCTGTAACCTTCAGCCCATTTACTAAAATCAACTCGAAAACCATTTGTAAAATTAAAATGTATTTTATCGTACTGTTTTTGGCTATAAAAATAATCCGCTCGCAAACGCATCACAGCATCAGCACATTGATGCAAATCTTGTTTTCCAATGGGTAAATCAACAACCGCTTCATAAACGTTTCGATTTGATTTTACAGTTCCGTTAAAATACAAAACACTTGAACCTGAAGCCTTTAATGGAAGATTTCGTAAAAAAGATCCAAACGAAGTTTTAGATTCCTCTTCTCTCACAAATCCTGGAGGTGGTTGAAAACGTTGCTGAATCGTATTTCCCAAAAGGTTGCTTTGGTTAGTATTGTTTGTCTTTGAAAATGAAAAAAAACAAAAAATCACCATCAAAATTACTACAATAAATAAGAATTTAACTTTCATAATTTATACTTTTAATTCATAACCACAAGATCACAAAAAGCTAGAGAGAATGCGATTATATTTCATCACAACATTCCATTATATTTCCTAACAAACCATTCCGTAGTCAATACCGCAGCAATTAAAATCAATAACCAAACCCAATCAATTAGCGGAGTCTTGGTTGAAACATTTTTTTCTATCGATTTATATTCTTTATTTTCCAGAAGTTGCTGAATCAAATCATCGGCCTGATCTTCGAAAAAAGCTTTTCCGTTTGTTTGCAGCGCCAATTGTTTTAGCTTTAAAACATCAGGATTTACAAATTGTTTTTCAATATCAAAATCTAAAATCTCAAAATGACTTGAATATAACGTGTTCGTGTTTAACTCTTTTACTGTAAAATTATATTTTCCTGTAGACAATCCGTCTAAATTTACTGAGAACGAATTATTCCCTTTTAATAAATCGTAGTTTTTGGCTTGTTTTGTTTCTGCATTTGTAACTGCAATGGTCAATCTGGCTTTTTCGTCAAATTCATAATTTTTATTAAAGTACTGCGCATTGATCACAATTGCTTCTCCTGAATTATAAAAACTTTCGTGTGTTACTACGAGTGATTTTTTAGAAGTTGTCGAAACCAAATACTGAATTATCTTGTCTATAAAAATATCGTATTTTTCAAATGACTGATTATCAACATGACTTTGCAAACGCCATTTCCAGCTGTTTTCTCCTAGAAGAAAAGAAGTTCTTTTGCCCTGATTTTCGGTAAAAGCTAATAAAGGCGCGTTGGTAGCGACATTTCTGATTTTAGAAGAAAGCAAAACGGAGACATTTCCGTTTGTAGTAATCGTTCCGAATAAATTTTGCAATGGTGGGAAATTTTCGAAACCAATATTATCGATCGCAAACAGATTAAATTGCGATTGAAACTCACATAAATAATCTTCTCTTTGATTGCTCATTTTAAAAACCAGACTGTTCTGTTGCTGGTTCAAAAAATTAAAATCAGTACTGGTTCCTGTAATAATAAAGGTATTGGTTCCTGCTAATTTATTATTATCAAAAATTGCTTTAAAACTTGAATTTGGTTGATATAAAACTAAAACAGAAGCTTCTTGTAACTGATTAATATCATTAGGTTTAGCCAATATCACTTTACGCTGTGCATTAACTTCAATAGAACGTTTTAACGCTGCGATATCAGGATGATTTATAGAAGAAACTATGGCGATGGTCGACTTTTGATCAATAATTTCAACAGCAAAATTTTTGACATTATTATAACTATTCTTTTCTTTTGAACCAGAAGAAATACTGGCTTTAAAAATTTGTAATCCTACTTTATCTGCAGGCAATAACAAATTTAAAGCAGCTGTTTTTTTTGAGGCTGAAAAAGAAACTTTTTCTTTGGCAACAACATTATTTCCCTGTGTAATGGTAAAATCGGCATTTACATTTTTATCTCCGGAATATTGCAGAAAAACTTCAACCGGAAATTTATTTTTATGAAATGCGTATTTGTTAACGTTAAGCTGATTGATTTTTAAATCAAGAAAAGTGGTTGTATCTCCCACAACCAAAGGATAAACTTTATTAGCAGGATCAAAGCGATATACGTAATCGTTTCCTGTAGTTTGATTTCCGTCAGTAATTATAACCGTCGGGAAAATCAGGTTTTTATTGATGCTTTTTAGATTTTTGGCAACTTCGTCAAGATTTGTTTGTTTTCCTTTGAAATCAAATTTGTCCGAAGGTTTAAAATCTGCATCAAATTGATACGATTGAATTTCAAATTTTTCCTTAAGTGCAGGATTCGAAATTAGTTTTTGATATAATTCGGCAACTTTTTTATCTGATTTTAAAACTTCAATCGAACTCGAATTATCTACCGCAATAGCCAAAGGTGTTTTAGTGATTTGCAGCGAATTTTTAGTCATTATTGGGTTTATCAACAAAACCAACAGGCCGAAAATAGCTAAAAAACGTAAAAAAGCCAAAAACCAAATCACATTGGATTTGTTTTTGGCTTTAAAAAAATATTGAAAATACGATAACCCACCCGCTATTACTAAAGAAAGTAATAATAATAGAATCGTGTTTGTAGTCATATTTTATGTAGTTTGTAGATTATAGTTTTTAGTTTATGGTTGCAGAACAATAAACAACAAGCCATAAACAATTAACTTTTTAAGTAAGCATTCCTCCGCAAACATTAAGCACTTGCCCTGTAACATAAGCACTCATATCTGACGCTAGGAAAAGACATGCATTTGCAACATCTTCAACAGTTCCGCCACGTTTTAACGGAATTCCGTCTCTCCATCCTTTTACTACATCTTCCGGTAATTTTGCAGTCATTTCAGTTTCAATAAATCCAGGAGCAATTGCATTGCAACGAATATTACGGGAACCTAACTCTAATGCTACAGATTTTGTAAAACCAATTGCACCTGCTTTAGAAGCGGCGTAATTTGTTTGTCCTGCGTTTCCGGAAACCCCAACAACAGAACTAATATTAATGATTGAACCTGCGCGTTGTTTTAGGAAAGTCTTCTGAATCGCTTTTGTCATATTAAATACTGACTTCAGGTTTACATCAATAACCTGATCAAAATCAGCTTCAGACATACGCATTAATAAATTATCTTTTGTAATTCCTGCGTTATTAATTAAAATATCAACTGTTCCAAAATCAGCTAAAACAGCATCAACAAAAGTTTGTGATTCATTAAAATCGGCGGCATTCGACTGGTATCCTTTTGCTTTTATTCCTAAACCGTTTAACTCAGCTTCTAGAGCCTGAGCAGATTCTACAGATGAGCTATATGTAAACGCCACATTTGCACCATGTTTAGCAAAAACTTCTGCAATTCCTCTTCCAATTCCACGACTAGCGCCTGTAATAATGGCAACTTTTCCTTCTAGTAATTTCATATTCAAAATTAATTTAATATTTATTTGTAGCTTAATCTCGATATCCACTATATTTTTTTCCTTGCTAAAAAACAGAAAAGTATATTGCATTTATCAAAGCTATGAATGACTTGTCAAATATATGATAATTCCCTTTTTAAAAAAATAACAATAGTATAAATTATGAATTTGGAAGTTTCTTTAAAAATAATGTAGATAAAAAAAACCGCTTCAGATTGTGAAACGGTTTAATTATTAAAAATGTCTTATAAAATTATGGACACAGTGGGCCATCTCCATCTACTGTTTCAAAGCACTTAGGTACTGGCTGATTTATACAGGGTGTTAGATATTGTCCCATTACCGCACCGTCTCCCTTTTCACAATCATAAGTTAAGGTGTTTCCGCCACCTGCAATATTTTTTTGCTCGTTACGACTCAAAATCTCTACTCCTTTAAAATTCAAAATTGTTTTTAACATAATGATTAAATTGTTTGATGTTTATATACTCAATCCTTTTATCTGTTGAGTTTCAGACAAAAAACCAAACACAACTATTTGATTTTCAATATAAAAATACGAAAAAACATCTATTAAAATGATTTTTTATAAGATTTAACTCTAATTACATGAAAAGAAAAAAGCAACTCATTTTTGAGTTGCTTTTTCTTTTCATGTTAAATTGAATATTTAATTTTGGCTTATGGCGAAAAATAAAATTCCAAGTATAACTGCTGAAATTAATATGCTATACATTGAAAATTTAAAATTTTCAGTATTATTAAGTTTGTCCTCTTTTCTCTTTTTTTTTAGATCAATAGTAATTATTAAAATCAAGACTAAAATTAAAAGCTATAAATAATATCTGTTGTATTCCGGATATATTCCTGAAATAGTTACCAACGCTAAGCCTCATAAAAAACAACAATATTTATTGGGATAAAAACCTTCTTCATCATATTTTATTAAATTACTATTTTTAATTTTTTTCACAAATTAAGCGTCTAACTTTCTTTCTATGATTTAGCTTAAAAAAAGGCAATTCAATTGAACTGCCTTTTATCAAAAATAATTAATTAAGTTGCCAAGTGTTCATTCTAAATGAACTTGAAGCACCAGTAAAGGTGTAAACAGTATTTGAATAAGTTAATTTGTAACTTTCTTTTTTTACATAGATTCCACTAGGATCTGTTAGATAACTATCGAAATTCTTAAGAAATGCTGGAACTGTACCTGTTGACCAAGATTTATGTTTCAGGATAATTTTTTTACCAGTCGCATCTTCTACAACATCTACGTAATGGAAGATAGCTGCTCTTCCTACAAATGTATAATAGATGAAATTTCCAAGGGAATGATTTGTATAAATCTGTATAGATGATACTGATACGCCTGCTGGTAAAGCAGCGTTAATTCCAGCAAGTTCCTTTTTAAATAATTGTGAATTTGTAGGTGCGCTTTCCGTAAAATCACCAACATAATAACCAAAGTTAGTAAATATTTTACCCGGGAGTAATATTTTATAATCATCAGTTAATCTTGGCGGTGCATTTGAGAATCTAATAGTAGCACTAACTCCTCCGGTACCTGTAGCGATAAAATTATTGCTGACACTATCATAAACAAAATTTGATAATTTTTGTCCTTTTACCACTAAAGCTGGTTTAACAATAGCACCTGTTGGAGTATAGGAAAGAGCCAGATTATAAATTTGATTTGTAGAGGCATCTAAAGATGTTGCAATACCAAAACGCGCTTTTGGATTGAAATCAAAATCGAATAACTTCACTGCACTACCATCATTAATTTCTAACAATCTAAACAAGGGGCTAGTTATTCCTCCTGTAATCTTTTCAATTATTGGAGTGTTTTTAGGTAAATCTGTCCAGTCCTGTGGTTTCGCTTTTACAAATCTTAATTCCTTAAAATTCCTGTTTGTTTTAAAAATAATATCTCCATTCTCCTGACCGTAATAGAAAAATTGGAAATCACCCAAATATCCTTTACCTCTAAGGGCCGCGGTAGGATAATTATCTGACTCTGATAACAGATGTATTCTACTAGCTGTTGTGAAAACTAAACTTACTGTACTTCCTAATTGAATATCATACTGACTTCTTTTAACACCGGTATCTCCATCGAAATCTGATGCCATATCTACTTTTCCGTCAGGCAGAAATTTGAATAAATGTGTAAATCCTCCTAATTGTGTACTATCTGTATAATAAACCGCTTTCCACCCATCTGCGGAAGAAAGCAATAAATCATTTAATTCTTTTTCCCTAGCATTTAATCTATCTATAGGGTTCTGATCAAATTTCGAATCAGCTTCTGTACTCGTACAAGAACCTAGTAGTATTGCCGCAAAAGCAACTAATAAATACTTATATATATATTTTATTTTCATAATATTGATTTTTATTAATTATTGCTCATTATTATTTATAATTACTTTTTAAGAACTGCATCTGTATTTTTTTGTGCCTCATCTCTTAAAGCATAGAAATCCATATTAAAGGCATCTTTATAATATTGTACTACAATAGCTTCTTTCTTTTGAATACTTGCTTTACCTGCAGGATCTGTAATACTTGCAAGAATTGCAGCATATTCTGCTTTAGAGCTTGTTAATATTGTAGAAGCGGTTTCTGCAAAATCTTCATAAATATTTAATCTTGCATAACTTGTTATAAAACCTAATTCTCTTGAATCTTCAATTTCTTCAACATACCAACTGGTAGTATATCCTGACGGTGTTAATTTAGACCAGGCCTGTTCATCAAAAGGTTTAGTTTGATTTAGAATGTGCACATACTCGTGCTGAATAGTATGAATAAACTCAGTAACATCCGGTCTGCTATTTTTATTTAAATAATCTACCTGAAAAAGTGTAACTCTTTGTCCTCCTTCTGCTAAACCTAATGTTCTTGTACCAGTTGTATTTAAGTTTACCCCTCCTACTAAAACAAATTCTCTTGGTGCAATTTTCTTTACAAAATTCGCACCTCCTATAGTCGTGTAACTGTCTATCCATATTGTTTTAACAATCTCAAGAGCTGGCTTTACCTTTTCTATAGTTGGTGGAAATAAATAACGAGTATTATCTACCAGATTTTGATTCCATTCATAATATACTTTGATATTATAAGGATCCAAGAAACCAGTATCAATCCATTTGTCTAATTCCGTTTTAGTAGACTGTGAAAAATCTAATTGACTTTCTGTAGGCTGATCTTCATGTGCACAAGAAATAAATAATATTGTCCCTGTAATCATTAAAATCGTTTTATATCTTTTTAATATTTTCATAATAAATTAAATTAAATTTTTATCTAGGATTTAGTTCGATTCCATTATCAGAAGCTCTAACTGGTATCTGTAATGCTCTACGTTTGTCATCTTTTACTAAAACATTATGTCTTGATACTTGCCCAAACTCAAAAGTATCGTGTTCTACAACAAGATTAAAACGCTTGATATCAAACCACCTAACACCCTCATGCAAAAAATCTCTTCTTCTTGCTTCTGCAATAGCTTTTATATAAGAAGCCTGTACAGGAGTTAGCGGATAAAACGGTGTAAACTCATCTGCTATTACTGGAAATTTTTCTATCACTTTTGCTTGTGTTAACTTATCTGTCGCTGGATTGTATCCTGAAGTTCTTGTTGCTAAAAAGTATTCTAATTCAGCATTCGCTTCTGTAATTTGATTTTTCATTACATGTGCTTCAATTCTATTCAGGAAAAACTCATCATTACTTAAAAGAACTGTACTGGTATAAGGATCACCAACACCTGCTGTTAAATTTGTATATTTAAAATACTCATAAAGCTTAGGTACCAAAACCGTTTGCCCCCCTTTGTATTGGCCTGCTGCACGTATTAACCAGGCTTTATTAAAAAGACTAGTTTCTTTTCCTAAAATTAAATCTACTTTGTTTCCTGCCAGAGTAAATCTATTTGTAAAGCTTCTACTCCAGATTGATTCCGGATAAGCTACTAATAAATTTGTTGCTTGCTCTACCTTAGAATATTCAATAGGCATCTGAGCAAAAGCAACTGCATTAAAAGCTGCATAATCTCTAAGAGTAGTCGGTTTTGAGCCCAATCCATTTGAAAACTCAAGTACCTTATCCCAATCTCCTTTTACTAAATAAAAACGACTGGCAAAAGCTTTTGTAGCCTCTACATTAAAATGGTACTTTGGTTCTTTATAATTACTAGTAACATATTTCAATCCTTCATTAATGTCTTTCTCGATAAAATCAAATACTTCCTTAACTGTGTTTCGTTTGTATTTTACTAATAAAGCTCCTTCCGGCTCTGTTATATACGGAACCCCTAAATCCGTAGCAGCTGTCGCAGGGTTGTATCTATTTGCCCATAATTGAACCAACATAAAATGAGAATAAGCTCTTGCTATTAATGCCTCTCCCTTTTGAGGATTCAAACTAGTTAGGTTACCCAATTGATCGATAGCTTCTAAGGCTTGATTTGCAGCTGCTATAGCCTTATAGGAAGAATTCCAAAATGCTGCCTCTGTATCTTCTGCAAATTGAGTCTGCATTTCCCAGTTGTAACTTTGTTTATTGTCCAAGTCTGACCCTGGTAATGCACTATCGAATACATTATCAGACATTGTTTCTGCAATCGCCATATACGTCCTGTTAGGATAAGCGGTTACTAATAATTCTGAGATCTTTTCTGGTGTATTTATTTGTGTTCTGTTATCTGGCACTTCTGAAAGAAATTCATCACAACTACTAATACTAACAAGTAATACTAATGAAAGTGCTATTTTTATATTTTTCATAATTAACTATATTAGAATGAAACATTTAAAGTAAATGTATATTGAGAAGTTATTGGAAATGCAACTCCTCCTGTATTACGAAACTCAGGGTCCTGGCCGTGTAATCTTTTATCTGAATAAATCAACCAGGGATTTACTGCTGAACCTTTTAAGGTGAATGCACTAACACCTAACTTTCTTTTAAAATCTTTAGGAAATTCCCAACTAAGCGAAATATTCTTTAATCGCAAAAAATCACCATCAGCAACTCTTACATCAGAATAATTATAAGTATTATAAGCTATTTGTAAATCGCTTTCCCCATAATTTCTATTTAATAATTTATCTGCAATAACAGGAACGTTTGTACTATTTTCATCTCCTGGACTTATCCACCTATTTTTAAATTCTTTTGTAAAAACTGTCAAATCGTTATACTCGTTACTGTAAACAGGATTTAGACGAACTTTATTTCCTCCGGATCCAACAATAAATACATATAACGACCAGCTTTTATAAGAAAATGTATTGGCTAAACCAACTGATTTATTAGGTTCAATAGATCCTTCATATTTTAAGTAATTTGCAACGTCTTTAGTATCTTGAAAATTAGCTTTTGTAATATTATTTTCTGCTCCGTCCTGTAAAATAAAAGTAGGTAATCCTTGATTATTCAATCCGGTAAACTGATAAGAATATATTGAATTTCTAGGGTGTCCTACTGTATTACCTCCATTGGAATCTACCAGATCATAAACTGAAGGTTTGTTTGCTAATTTTGTGATTTTTTGATTGTAAACAGAAAAGTTTAATGTTGTTGACCACTTAAAGTTATTAGTTACAATATTTTGAGTAGTAAACCCCAACTCAATACCTTTAGTTTCCATATCAGCATTGTTACCTTGTTTGACAGATTGTCCGCCAACACCAGACGTAATTACATAGTCAATTAAGTCAAATGCCTTACGGCTGTAAACGTCTGTAGTTAACTGCACTCTGTTATTAAACATTCCAAGATCTAAACCAATATTAGTTTCATATTGTTTTTCCCAAGTCAAATCTTTGTTTTGTAAATCTTCGATTTTTATCGCATTTTCTCTATCTGAAAGATTAAAACGGTCTGTAATAAAACTTTTATAAATTGCTAATGAATTTGTTGCAGGTCCAGCTGTTGCTGTAAGTCCATAAGAAGCTCTCAAAGCTAAAGTATTGATTGACTCAACGTTTTTCATGAATTTTTCTTCAGCAACGTTCCATTTTCCACTAACTGTGTAAGTAGGCAACCATCTTGAAGACCCTGTATCTCCTTGTCTGTTAGATCCATCATAACGACCAGTCAACGAAGCTGTATAACGACGATCATAAGTATATCCAACTTTACCAAAGAAACCAACAGTCCTTTCTCTTTCTGCGCCAAATTCGTAATATGAATCACCTCCATTTACAATTTTCTCGATCATTTTAGGATCAATAAAAGAAGTAAGTCCTTTATCATATTGAATACCTACAGCTGTAAAATTATCATTGTTTCGATCCACTGATCTTAATTCTGTACCAAAGAAACCTTCTACTTCATGTTTTTCTTTAAAAATATTTCTATAAGTAACACTATTTCTAACGTTATAAGAAGTCATATCATTAGTGTATTTTCTTAGAAAACCACCACTTGGCAATACGGAAACTTTTGGTATAGTTAAATCCGTAGGATCCTGATACAAGAATACATTATCTTTTTGTATTTGTGTATTTACGTTATCTCCAACGCCTGCATTGTATGCTGCTACTACATTCGAGCCTTCTAAAATCTTGTGCTCTCTTGATGTATTTGCATAACGCGCAGAACCGGTAAGGTTATAAGTTAAATGTTTATTGATTTTATAATCTAAATCTACCTGAAAACGAATATCATTTACTTTAATTCCTAAAGTGTTATTTTCTAATTCATTCACAATGTTCATTGGTGCCCAGTTGTTTTGATAATATTCCAGATTACCATTATCATCATAAGGTCTTAATGTTCTGCTAGTACTTAAAACATAGTTGAACGGATTAATATCAAAATCTCTGGCTGTTTTTCCAAATACAACATCTTTTTTACTATCATAAGCTCCAGGAGCTTCTTGGTCACGAATAGATCCCATCGTAGATAACGTAATGTTCAATCTATCATTTATAAAAAATGTTCCTTTAATATTTGATGTTAACTGCTTTACGTTATCAGCAATAGTCCATCCTGGATCTGTATAATAACCTAAAGAAGCATAAAATGTATTATTTTTTCCACCACCAGAAAAGCTTAAAGAGTGATTTTGAGTAATCGAAGGTCTAAATAAAACACTAAACCAATCTGTATTAGCTAGTTCGTATTTTTTTAAGAACTGATTAATATTTGATTGTTCATTTCTAACACCGTACTGACCATTTGTTTCATTATAACGGTTGATCTCTTTTGCAAGGATATTATATGCTCCTCCAAATCTTCCTGTGTAAGAAGAACTTAAATCAAGATATCCTTTTTGTTTCATTTCCTGAAAAACACTCATAGATTCCTGAGAGTTCAAGATGTCATATTGTGTATAACTTGGTACTGTTCTCACTGTGTTTTCAAGTGAATAACTCACTTTTAATGGTGAATCTCTACGTCCTTGTTTAGTTGTAACAACCACAACTCCGTTTAACGATCTTGAACCATAGATAGATGTTGCTGATGCGTCTTTAAGAATTTCAATACTTTGGATATCGTTAGCATTTAAACCCGCTACAGATGAACTTAATAATGTTGATGAATTTCCAGAAGCCAAATCAGCAAATGAAACATTTATGATATCTTCCTGAACAACTCCATCAATAACCCATAAAGGTTTTGTGTCCCCAAAAATAGATGAAGATCCACGCACTGTAATTTTAGGAGCTGTACCAAAAGTACCTGTTACATTTTGCACAGTTACACCGGCAGCTTTACCCTCGATCATTCTGCTTACATCTACTACACCATCAACTTTTAATTCTGCACCAGAAATTTTGCTGATAGCTCCAGTAAAGGTTCTCTTAGATGTTTTTTCGTAACCTGTAGTTACTACAACTTCTTTTAAATTTTGTCCTTCATCATTTAAGACAATAGTTGGACTAGTGTTCGATATTCCAATTTCTTTGGACTCCATTCCAACATAAGAAATTACAAGTTTATCACTATTAGAAGGTACTTCGATAGTAAACCTACCATCAAAATCAGTAAGAACTGCATTTTTTGTACCTTTTACAGAAACCGTAGCTCCTGGTAATGGGCTACCATTAGCATCTGTAACCACACCTTTGATAATTGGACCTGCAGTTAATATTGCAAACAGTGAATTACTGGCGTCTGAACTTGTAAAAGAATCAGCGGTATTTTTTTGTAAAACAATTTGATTGCTTACTTCAGTATAGGTTATATTAAAAGGTATTAAAATTCGGTTAAGAATGCTTGACAGCACTTCCTGATCTGCATCTATACTTACCTTTTGAGCAAGCTGAGGCAACCTTGAGTTATAAGAAAATTTTACGTGGGCAGACTTCTCCAACTTAGATAGCGCATTGTCTAATGTTAAATTATCAACATTAATAGTAACCTTTGTATCTAATTTTTTTTGCCCATTTACATTATTTGCCATGGCAACACTTGAAAATACAAGCGCCAAGACAAACTGAAATAGTGTTATTTTCATGATTCGATGGAGTAATCGTTGTTTAACAACTGGTTTTTTCATAATTTTGGATTGTTTTGATTAATACTGATTCGAGTGTATTTTAAGAAACGTTACGAATTACTCTTTACAGAGAGCAATTCAAATAAATTTAAGTGTCGGTAATGTTACAGCATTTCGGCACTTTTTTTCTGCATTATAATCTTTTACATAGGCATTCACTATTGGTTTTAATTTAGTTTTTGGTTGTTTTTTTTATTTAAATCCAACTATACAATTACAGTTATACAGTAGTATTAATTACATCCCTCAGACGTAATGATAATTTGATTTCCATTCATTTCAAAACTGGTATTATTGCCTATGCTATTACAGACAATTTTTAGTTTTTCTGTCAATGGCTGATCACTAAGTGAAGTGGTAAGGTGACAATCTTTTAGTTTATTTTTAGGGTAATCAATGTCTACCAGATAAGCTTGTTCGATTGTTTGAAAAATCTGTGATACAGGAATATCGGTAAATTCGAAACTCAACTGCTCAATATTACCAACATTACGAGTCAAAGCGACATCTTGGGTAATGTTTGTAATTTTGTTAAAACTCAAATCACTTCGTAAAAAACGGAGTGCCTGGTTGGGTAGTAAAACCACTTCTTTCTGATTAGATTTAGCTAATAAATCATTAGATTTTACCCTAACTTTACCGGTGCGCACAAGAACTTCTACATCAGGCTGATCAGAATAAGCTTTAACTCTAAAACTAGTTCCAACTACCTTTGTAACGATTTCGTTTGCATAAACAAAAAAAGGCTTTTTAGGATTTTTACTAATTTCAAAGAAACCTTCGCCGGATAAATACACCTTTCTTTCGTTTCCGGTAAAGATTTTAGGATAACTTAATTTACTATTTGGTTGCAATAAAACAGAACTGCCGTCAGACAATGTGATGATTTGTGGTTTATTTGAATTATTAGTCTGCTCAACTAATCCTTCACTATTTTCATCTATAAGTTCTTTATACGTAATTACATTACTTTTGGGGCCAATTTGATTTTGATAAAACCAAACTGATATCAGGCCACAAACTAAAATAGCTGCAGCACCACTAAGGAAATATTTTCTAAAAAAATTTATTTTCGAATCCTGAATTGAACTGTTTTGATTTTCTTTCTCTTCAATTTTAATCCATGTAGTTTGTAACGCATTGTGGATATCAGATGCAGTCAAATTTGAATCTGGCACTTTCATAGCCAACAATAATAATCTTGCGTCTTCTACCAACTTAGCACGTTGGCGACTTTCTAAAGTCCATTCTTCCCAACCATTCTCATCAGTTTTAAATAAAACCCATGACTGGAATGATTCGTCAGATAAAAAATCTTCAATTTCGGTATATTTGTTACGTTTTTGCATTTAAAAATAAGGTTACAAAAACATAGAGGACACTTTTCTTATTATATACTCACTAAATTGTGATTTTTTTTTATTTTTTTTAAAACAAATTTAACATGCAGTTAAAGATAGTAGAAAAATTAACGAAAAACTCCCCTTCCATTCCTTACGTAATGTAAGCAGACCGCGGTGTAAGAGGTTGCTTGCTGATTGATAATTAACTTCTAACATTTCGGCAATTTGTTCTACTGTCAAACCTTGATGGTAGCGTAAATACAAAGCCTCCTTTTGGCGCGATGGCAAATCATTTAATAATTTATTCAAATGAACAACTTTCTCCCTCGTTGCATAATCATCATCTACAAGGTCATTTTCTACTGAAAACTCTAAAAGGAATGCTATTGTATCTGTACTAGTCGCTTTACGAAAAATACGATCACGTTCGTGCAATCGTGCAATTCGCTTACGTACACTTGATAATAAATAAGCTTTTACTACAACCGAATTTTGTAATCCGTTACGATAAACCCAGATGTCTGTAAAGACGTCCTGTACACAATCTTGTACTTTCTCTGCAAATGGTGAAAGTGAATTTCCGTAACGAACTAAATCTGTATAATATTTCTCAAATAAAATTGAGAATGATTTTTCATCTCCATCTTTCAAGTTATTCCAAAGTGTATTATCATCAAAAGTCTTGAATTGTAAAGTTTTGGCCTTCATATTAATTTTGGGTAGAATTCTTAAAAATAAGCACTTGGTTTTAACATAAAGAATACGGTTTTTTAACATTATCCTTTATTTCTGTGCGATAAATATATAAAAGCAAATATATAAAACAAATTTTTTTACATAAAAAAGATGGTTTCCTAACATCAGGAACAGTCACTGTTTATTGACTTACTGCGGATTGAAGCGATAAAAAAAATATTTTAGTTTTTTGTTAATGTTTATTTTTGTAAGATTAAATTACCATTTAATTTAAATTTTTTTTTAACAAATTAAATACTTTGTCCCTTAAAAAATTTAACATACAGATTTTAGGATTTTGAACAAAAAAAGCCTCACTAAATAAATAGCAAGGCTTTTGATAATTTTTATTCGAAAAAAAGCTTTTAGAAAGCTACATTCCATTTTGGTAATTTTGCATTTTCATCTAAGAAATTTTGCAAAACCTGACCTTCAACTGCAGTAGGAATTCCTTTTACATCTGCGTTATAAGTTTCGTACCAAACAACTTCAAGAGTAGAGATACCTTCTAACTTCATTTGTGCCGGCCAAGAATATTTTCTTCCGGTTTTAGCAAATTGATGACCGTTTACAATTTTATCATACAATCCGCCATTTTTACTTTTAAGAGTTCCATCATTTTGAACAGTTCCTGTAGAACCTACCATAATTAACTCTTTTTCATCACCAACAGCATAAACAACAAAAACACCTGCGCCAGCCTCAGGAGCATTGCAAACTTGTTCTAAACTGTCTTCTGTTGTAAAAGTAAAACTATTGCTTACTTTAAATTTTTCTAATTCTTTGTACATATTTCTTATTTTAAGCTTCTAAGTCTATCCTGATAGATATAGGGACTAAGTTGCTGAGATTTTTAATTTTGTTCCGCACATTTTAAAAATGTAAAAAAGTCTCAACAAAATATTGAGACTTTTTTTTGGAATTTATTATTTTGAATATTAGAAATTATCCTAATATTTCTTTTACTTTTTTACCAATTTCAGCTGGCGAATCAACAACGTGAATTCCGTTGTCTCTCATAATTTGTTTTTTAGCAGCAGCTGTATCATCAGAACCACCAACAATAGCACCTGCGTGCCCCATTGTTCTACCAGCAGGAGCAGTTTCTCCAGCGATAAAACCAACAACTGGTTTACGGTTACCATCAGCTCTAACCCATTTAGCGGCATCAGCTTCTAATTGACCTCCAATTTCACCAATCATGATGATAATTTCAGTTTCTGGATCGTTCATTAATAATTCAACAGCTTCTTTAGTTGTAGTTCCAATAATTGGATCTCCACCAATACCAATAGCTGTAGTAATTCCTAAACCTTGTTTTACAACCTGGTCAGCAGCTTCATAAGTTAAAGTTCCCGATTTAGAAACGATACCAACTGTTCCTTTTTTGAAAACGAAACCTGGCATAATACCAACTTTAGCTTCACCCGGAGTGATTACTCCCGGACAGTTTGGCCCGATTAATCTAGAATTTCTTTCTTTAACATAATTATTTGCTTTAATCATATCTGCTACAGGAATTCCTTCTGTAATAGCAATAATTACTTTGATTCCAGCATCAGCAGCTTCCATAATTGCATCAGCAGCAAAAGCTGGTGGTACAAAAATGATAGATGTATCAGCTCCAGCTTGCTCAACAGCATCTTTTACTGTATTAAAAACCGGACGATCTAAATGGCTCGTTCCTCCTTTACCCGGAGTAACACCACCAACAACATTAGTACCGTACTCAATCATTTGAGAAGCGTGGAAAGTTCCTTCGCTTCCTGTAAATCCTTGAACAATTATTTTGGAATCTTTATTAACTAAAACACTCATGATATATATTTTATGTAGTTTTTAAAATTGTGATGCAAAAGTAAGGTTTTGTAACGTATTTTAACCTTTTTGTCTTCAAAAAAATTAAGAAAATTGACTCATTTGATAACCTCGATATAATTTATCATCTTTTATTTGCCAAATTATAGCAAAATGTGCCAATAACATCTCTTCTCTTGGGTTTTCAATCGTTTTCACAAAATGAGAATATCGAACTGAAACCAAGTCGTCTTCGGCTAAAATATGGCTTATTCTTACTTTTGATCGTACATAAGCACGACTTAGCTCATTCGCCATATCTAACATCGAATTATGATCCATCTCAATTAATCCTTTCGTGCTATTCCAATCTAACTTTACATCGGGATGCAAATAGGTTTTCATGATTTCGCTATCAATTAAGGCATCTGACTTGTAAAATTTCTGAACAAATTCTTTAATAGACATATTACTTCAATTTATTTAAAATTTCAGGAATCTTTTTGATATTGGCCAATTGTTTTAACTTTTCTCTTGATTCTTCGATTGGAGTTCCAAAATATGATTTACCTCCTTCTACTGACTTAGTTACTCCGGTCTGTCCCATAATAACAGCCTTAGCTCCTATTGTGATGCCGCTGGTAGTACCAACTTGACCCCAAATTGTAACTTCGTCTTCGATGATAACACAACCTGCAATACCAGTTTGTGACGCGATTAGACATTTTTTACCAATTACAGTATCATGCCCAACGTGTACCTGATTATCGAGTTTTGTTCCTTCGCCAATAGTGGTATCACCAGTAACCCCTTTATCGATTGTGCAAAGCGCACCTATACCCACATTATCCTGAATCACAACTCTTCCTCCTGAAAGTAACTGATCGAAACCATCAGGACGTTTTTTATAATAGAACGCATCAGCTCCTAAAATAGTTCCGGCATGAATGATTACATTATCACCAATTACTGTATGATCATAAATTGTAACATTAGGATGTATCAAACAGTTTTTACCAATTGTAACATTGTTCCCAACAAAACAATTAGGCTGAATTACTGTTCCTTCTCCAATAGTTGCAGAAAGAGCAATAGAAACAGTCGTAGCTTGAAAAGGCCTAAAATGCTTGGTCAGGGTATTAAAATCTCTGAAAGGATCATCAGAAATTAAAAGAGCTTTACCTTCCGGACAATCTACTTTTTTATTTATTAAAACAATAGTAGCTGCTGATTGTAAAGCTTTGTCATAATATTTTGGGTGGTCGACAAAAACAATATCTCCAGGTTCAACGACATGTATTTCGTTCATGCCAGAAACCGGAAAGTTTTGATCACCTATAAATTCGCATTGAAGCAAATTTGCAATTTCTTGTAAAGAATGAATCTTTGGAAATTTCATATATTTAAATTAGAAAATTTGTCAATTAGAAAATGTGCCAATTAGAAAATGTGTCAATCAGAAAATGAATACTCAAAATTGTGATGATTCACTAATTTTCTAATTGACTCATTGACAAATTATCCAATTAAGAAACTACTCTTTTACACGCTCCATGTAATTCCCTGAAGCTGTATCGATTTTAATTTTATCACCTTCATTGATAAACAAAGGAACATTTACAGTTGCGCCAGTTTCTACCGTAGCAGATTTTGTAGCATTTGTAGCTGTATTTCCTTTAACTCCTGGCTCAGCATAAGTAATTTCCAGAATTACAGAAGCAGGCATATCTACAGATAAAGGCAAATCAGTTTCAGTATTAACCTGAACCATAACATTTGTTCCTTCTTTTAACAATCCCGGAGCATCCAAAATTGCTTTATTCAAAGAAATTTGCTCAAAAGATTCTGTATTCATAAAATGAAACTCATCTCCTTCAGCATATAAAAACTGATAAGTATGTGTCTCAACACGTACATCCTCTATTTTGTGTCCTGCCGAAAATGTATTGTCCAATACTCTTCCTGTAGTTAAACTTCTTAATTTTGTTCTTACGAAAGCAGGTCCTTTTCCAGGTTTTACGTGAAGAAATTCAACGATTTTATAAATATCGTGATTGAACTTAATACACAATCCGTTTCTAATATCTGATGTAGATGCCATTTTGTTTTGTTTTATTTAATATTTTGTTGAATCGTTAAATCGTTTATCTGTTTTCGATTTAACGATTCACAAATAAACGATTCAACTTTTATCTAATAATTTCCTGAATAACCTTTCATAATTCCTCTTGATGAATTTCTGATAAAATCTAAAATCTCATCTCTCTCAGGAGTAGCTTCCATTTCGGCTTCAATAATACTTAAAGCTTGTGTTGTATTGTAGTTTTTCTGGTATAAAATTCTGTAAATTTCCTGAATTTCTCTAATTTTTTCAGTACTAAATCCTCTTCTTCTTAAACCTACTGAATTGATTCCTACGTAAGATAACGGTTCTTTTGCTGCTTTTGTATATGGCGGAACATCTTTTCTAACCAAAGATCCACCAGAAATCATAGCATGATCACCAATATGAATAAATTGATGAATAGCTGCCAAACCTCCAATAACGGCGTAATTACCAACAACAACGTGACCTGCCAATGCAACACCATTTACAATAATTGCATTATTACCAATCTCACAATCGTGTGCAATGTGAGCATAAGCCATAATTAAACAATTATTACCTAAAATTGTTTGTCCTGAAGCAACTGTACCTCTATTGATCGTTACACACTCTCTAATAGTACAGTTATCACCTATAATAGCTAAAGAATCTTCTCCTCCAAATTTTAAATCTTGTGGTACGGCTGAAATTACTGCACCTGGAAAAATATTACAATTTTTACCAATTCGGGCACCTTCCATGATGGTTACATTTGAACCAATCCAAGTACCGTCACCAATAATAACATTATTGTGAATTGTTGTAAAAGGCTCAATTACAACATTTTTAGCGATTTTAGCGCCGGGATGAACATATGCTAATGGTTGATTCATCTGTAAGTTTTATATTTTATATTAAAATAGTCTAATTTGGGCAACAAACGTAAACAATAAAAATGATTAATTATTATTGTTTTCTTGCAATTTGAGCCATTAATTCTGCCTCTGTTACCAATTTTCCATTTGCGTATGCATTTGCCTGCATGTGACAAATTCCTCTTCTGATAGGAGAAATTAATTCGCATTTAAAAATTAAGGTATCACCAGGCAATACTTTATGCTTAAACTTAACATTGTCAATTTTCATGAAATATGTCAAGTAATTTTCAGGGTCAGGAACAGTACTTAATACCAAAATCCCTCCTGTTTGTGCCATTGCTTCCACAATTAAAACACCCGGCATAACCGGAGCTTCAGGAAAATGTCCAACAAAGAAATTTTCATTCATTGTAACATTTTTCATTCCTACCACATGACTATCAGACATTTCTATAATTCTGTCAATTAATAAAAATGGAGGTCTGTGCGGCAACACGGCCATAATTTTATGAATATCCATCAATGGTTCCAAATTTAAGTCATAAACGGGAACATGATTTCTTTGTTCAATTTTGATGATTTTAGCCAGTTTTTTGGCAAACTGAGTGTTTACATAGTGTCCAGGTTTATTAGCTATAATTTTCCCTTGAATTCTAACTCCAATCAAAGATAAATCTCCAACAACATCTAATAATTTATGTCTTGCGGCTTCATTTGGATAGTGTAAAGTAAGATTATCTAAAACACCATTTGGTTTAACAGAAATTTTGTCTTTACCAAACGCTTTCTTTAAATTCTCCATTGTAGCGTCAGAAATTTCTTTGTCTACATATACAATGGCATTGTTTAAATCTCCACCTTTTATAAGTCCGTTCTCTAAAAGAGACTCTAACTCATGTAAAAAACTAAAAGTTCTTGAATTAGCAATTTCCTCTTTAAAGTCAGCTATGCTTTTCATAGTTGCATTTTGAGTACCCAAAACTTTAGTACCAAAATCAACCATTGCAGTTACCTGATAATCATCGCTTGGCATTACCAAAATCTCGCTTCCGGTAGTTTCATCAGTAAACGAAATAACTTCTTTTACTACATAAACGTTACGTTTAGCATTTTGTTCTTCAATACCGGCATTTTCAATCGCTTCAACAAAATATTTCGAAGAACCATCCATGATAGGAAGTTCAGACGCGTTCAATTCTATAATAACGTTATCCAAATCGCAACCAACTAGTGCCGCTAAAACGTGTTCAGGGGTTTGAATTTTTACACCTAATTTTTCTAAATTAGTACCTCTTTGCGTATTAACAACATAATTAGCATCTGCTTCGATCACGGGATGACCTTGCAAATCTACTCTAACAAAAGTGAAACCATTATTAATTGGAGCCGGTTTAAAAGTCATTGTAACTTCTTTTCCAGTGTGTAATCCAACGCCTGTTAGTGAAATTTCATTTTTGATGGTCTTCTGTTTAACCATTATTTCCATTTTTTGGGTTTATTATTTGTTTTTTTAAATCATCAATTTCGGCTACAATTTTAGGTAGATTTCTAAAATGCACATACGATTTATTAAAATCAGTATAAGCAAGAGACGGTGTCCCTTGTAGCGTTTCATCATCTTTAATGTTTCTTGCTACTCCGGATTGAGCCTGCAGTCTGACATTATTACCTATTATTAAGTGACCTGCAATACCTACTTGCCCGCCAATCATACAGTTTTCTCCTATTTTTGTAGAACCAGCCACACCGGATTGCGCTGCAATTACAGTGTTTTTACCAATTTCTACATTATGGGCAATCTGAATTTGATTGTCTAATTTAACTCCTTTTCTAATTATTGTAGAACCAAGAGTTGCGCGATCTATTGTAGTATTTGCTCCAATATCAACATTATCCTCTATAACGACATTCCCAATTTGAGGAACTTTGCTATACACTCCTTCTTCATCCGGAACAAAACCAAATCCGTCTGCACCAATAATAGTTCCTGAATGAATCGTACAATTGTTACCAATAATAGTTTCAGAATAAATTTTAGCACCTGCAAAAATATACACATTATCACCAATAACAACATTATCGCCAATAAAACTGTTAGGATAAATTTTTACATTATCACCCAGCACAACATTTTGTCCTATATAACTAAAGCTTCCTAAATATAAATTCTCGCCATATTTAGTCCCTTCAGACATAAAAGAATGTGCTTCTATTCCGTTTTTATTCAATTTTACCTGATTGTAAAATTGTAAAAGCTTAGAAAACGAAGCGTAAGCATCTTCTACTTTAATTAAAGTTGTGGTAATTTCCTGTTCAGGTATAAAGCTGTCATTAACAATCGTTACTGAAGCTTTTGTAGTATATATGTAATTGATATATTTTGGATTAGCCAAAAAAGTAAGAGATCCTTCCTCCCCTTCTTCTATCTTAGAGAGCCGAGAAACTTCTGCATTGGGATTCCCAACAACTTCTCCCTCTAAAATCCCCGCTATTTGTTCTGCTGTAAATTTCATTGCGACAAAAATATAAAAAATAGATTTTAAATGTTAATTTTAGATAAGTTGTTTTGGAAAACAGATGTAATATTTTGTTACCAATTTAGATAACGATTTCAAATTCAGCTGATCAGATGCTTCTACGACATCCTCAATTGTTTTATCTTTTTTCAAAATTCGTATCGGTTCAGCTTCTTTACTGTAGGCCTGATTTTTTATTTTTCCTCTAAAAATAAAATAACCAGCCTCTAACTGTGTGATATGATGCTTATTAGCAAAATCTTCTTTTAAAGATTGAGACTCTTCCGCCGAAATTTTCTCAGCGCTTAATTTAATCTTTAATAAATCCCTATTAATCAACATCTTACTCAAAGTAGACAATATAAAATCATCTTGCTTTTGCCATGCTTTTAAGGCGCTAATAATATCAAAATCATCTAGTTGAGCAAATAAATCCAACTTCTCAGTATCAAAATCCTCCAAAGTCACCTTATTTTGCATAAAATACAAAAGCGGCTCGCTGCAAGGCAAACTAATTCCTTTTAATGTTAATTCTTTCGCTCTTTTTAGAACATTCATCAAAATTAACTCCGCTACCAAACTTGTTTTATGTAAATAAGCCTGCCAGTACATTAATCTTCTCGAAAGTAAGAATTTCTCAACAGAATAGATTCCTTTTTCTTCAATAACCAAAGTTCCGTCAACAACGTTCATCATCTGGATCAGGCGCTCAGAATTAACGTTACCTTCTGCGACTCCAGTATAAAAACTATCACGTTTTAGATAATCCATTCGGTCCATATCCAACTGACTAGAGATCAGCTGCAACATGAATTTTCTATGATAATCACCTTTAAAAACCTGAATTGCTAAACTTAATTTTCCGTCAAACTCTTCATTTAGCTGATTCATAAACAATAATGAAATTGCCTCGTGATTCACATCTTCCACGATACTTTTTTCCATAGCGTGCGAAAATGGCCCGTGACCAATGTCGTGGAGTAAGATAGCAATAAACAAAGCATTTTCTTCTTCAGATGAAATTGCAACACCTTTGAAACGAAGTGTTTCAACTGCTTTTTGCATTAAATGCATACAGCCCAATGCATGATGAAAACGCGTATGATTCGCTCCGGGATAAACTAAATACGACATTCCCATTTGCGAAATACGGCGTAAACGCTGAAAATACGGATGCTGGATTAAGTCGTAAATAAGTTCGTTCGGGATAGAAATAAACCCGTAGATAGGGTCGTTGAATATTTTTAACTTATTGATATGAGTCACTATTTGGTTATTTTTAGGTCAACAAATATAAGTAAATAACCATAAACAGCTTTGCGTTTTTCATTTAAAAATCAACATTAAATTGTTGTGATTTTCAAGGGAATACTTAATTTGAAATAAGTTTTTATAAAAAAAACATCATTTGTGATACGGAAATTTATACTATTTTTAATACTTTTTAAGTTCTATACATCTAAATTGCATTAAAATTAAACACGTTTATGGATAAGATAAAAATACTTTGGGTCGATGATGAAATCGATCTTTTAAAGCCCCACATATTATTTCTCGAGAAAAAAAACTACGCTGTAACCACTTGTAATAATGGTTTGGATGCTATTACCTTATTTGAAGAAGGTAATTTTGACATTGTCTTTTTAGATGAAAACATGCCAGGAATGAGTGGTCTGGAAACCCTTTCAGAAATGAAGGAAAAAAAATCAGCTACTCCGATGATTATGATCACTAAAAGTGAGGAAGAATATATAATGGAAGAGGCTATTGGTTCTAAAATCGCTGATTATTTGATAAAACCAGTAAATCCCAACCAGATTTTATTAAGTTTAAAGAAAAACCTGGATCATTCAAGGTTAATTTCCGAAAAAACAACTTTAGATTACCAAAAAGAATTTAGAAAAATTTCGATGGAAATGGCAATGGTCAATTCTTATGAAGATTGGGTAGAACTATATAAAAAACTAATATTCTGGGAATTAGAATTAGAAAACATCAATGATCAGGGAATGATTGAGATTCTTGAGTCTCAGAAAGTAGAAGCCAATTCGCAATTCGGTAAATTTATCGAAAGAAATTACGAAGACTGGTTTGCTCCAAAAGCCGAAAAACCAATTCAATCCCATACTTTATTCAAAGAATTAGTAGTTCCTGAAATCAAAAAGAAAGATAAGCCGATTTTATTTGTTGTAATTGACAATTTGCGTTACGACCAATGGAAATCATTTGAGACTGTTGTAGCTAATTATTATAAACTAGAAAAAGAAGTTCCCTACTTTTCTATACTTCCAACTGCAACACAATATGCGAGAAATGCTATTTTCTCTGGTCTATTGCCTACAGAAATGGAAAAACAATTTCCGCAATACTGGAAAAATGACGTTGAAGAAGGTGGAAAAAACCTGTATGAAGCAGAGTTTTTAAGCGCGCAATTAAAACGTTTAGGACTAAACATTAAAGAAGATTACTTTAAAATCACCAATTATGCCGGTGGAAAAAAATTAGCCGAGAACTTTAAAGCTTTAAAAGGCAATGATTTGGTAACGGTAGTCTATAATTTTGTTGACATGTTGTCGCACGCCAAAACCGAAATGGATGTAGTAAAAGAACTTGCATCAGATGATAAAGCGTATCGCTCTTTGACGCTGAGCTGGTTTAAGAACTCTCCGCTTTTAGAGATTATCCAACAAGCTCAACTTCTAGGTTTTAAATTAATTCTTACCACCGATCACGGAACAATTAATGTAAAAAATCCATCGAAAGTAGTTGGAGATAAAAATACAAGTCTAAATTTGCGTTATAAAACTGGTCGTAGTTTAACATACGAGCAAAAAGATGTTTATGTTGTAAAAGAACCAAAGGATATTGGTTTGCCAGCCATAAATATGAGCAGCTCGTTTATATTTGCTAAAAATGATTTCTTTTTGGCTTATGTAAATAACTACAATCATTATGTAAGTTATTATAGAAATACATATCAACATGGCGGAATCTCACTAGAAGAAATGATTATTCCGTTTCTGGTATTTAATCCTAAATAGTAAAAAAGAGTTTTCAGTCTCAGTTTGCAGTAAAGAAAAGTTGCCACAAATTTCGCAAATTTTCACAAATTATTTTTTTTAATAAATACTCTTATTTAATTTTTAATTTGTGAAAATTTGTGAATTTTGTGGCAAAAAATAGTCTGCTTTAGCAGGCAGTCACATTAAATACAGTACAATGAATATCGTTTTTTCATTAGATCAAATTCAGGAAGTAGCAGAGAAAATTCTAGCGTCAAATCCAAAAAAAATCATTCTTTTTAATGGAGAAATGGGCGTTGGAAAAACTACTTTAATCAAACAATTATGCAAAAGTCTCGGCGTCGAAGAAGCTACAAGCAGTCCAACCTTTTCTTTAGTTAACGAATATTACACAACTAATAATCAGATTGTTTATCATTTTGACTTTTACCGTTTAAATATAGAAACAGAAGCGCTCGATATGGGAGTTGATGATTATTTATATTCCGGAAACTGGTGTTTTATCGAATGGTCAGAAAAAATTGAAAATCTTATTCCCGAAGAACATTCCGTAGTTACAATTGAGCTAATGGCTGATGGAAAAAGAAAATTAGTACTAGTTTAATTCTATAGAAATTTGCCAATATTTCGTAGAGAAACACAAAGGTTTTTCTATTAAAAATTTACGGGCCTTTGTAGAACTTCTTCGTTAATTTCTGTGAAATAACATACATATAAAATGAACCTCGAAAATACAGTAGAAATAATCCCTTTCTCTCCAGCCCTAAAAGAGCCAATTAAAACCTTAAATAAGGAATGGCTTCAAAAATATTTCAGAGTTGAAGAAAATGACGAGATTGTACTCTCGAATCCTCAGGAAGAAATTATCGATAAAGGCGGATTTATTTATTATGCCAGATATAATAATGAAATTCTTGGAACTGTGTCTTTACTCAAAGAAGATGATATGACTTTTGAATTGAGTAAAATGGCAGTTTCAGATAAAGCGCAAGGTCTAGGAATTGGAAATGAATTATTAGTTCACTGTATGGCTGTAGCTAAAGAAAATAACATCAGGAAACTATTTTTATATTCAAATCGAAAGTTACTTCCGGCAATTCATCTGTATGAAAAATTTGGTTTTACCGAAATCCCTTTAGGTGATGTGAGCTATGAAAGAGCTGACATTAAAATGGAGAAAAATATACCATAATTTCATCTTGTAGTATTAGCAGAATTTTTACATTGATTCTAAAACTTTTTACGTAATTTGTACTCTTAATTTTTGCACCACCCATGTCAATTACTTTAACTCCATTTACGAAGCAACAATTGTTGCCACAAGAAGAAAAACTTGAAATTGGCCGATTCAAAAGCGAACTTTTTATAGGGATTCCCAAAGAAACAAGTTATCAGGAACGTCGCATTTGCCTGACGCCAGATGCTGTAAATTCGCTTACTTATGAAGGTCATCGCGTCATGATTGAATCTGGCGCCGGAGAGAGCTCAAGTTACTCTGATAAAGAATATTCTGATGCAGGAGCTGAAGTAACAAAAGATACTAAAAAAGTTTTTGGATGTCCACTGCTATTAAAGGTAGAGCCTCCAACGCTTGCCGAGATTAAAATGATTAATCCTGAAACAATTATCATTTCGGCTATACAGTTAAAAACCAAGAAGAAAGAATATTTTGAAGCTCTGGCTCAAAAAAAAATCACAGCACTTGCTTTTGAATATATTAAAGATGAAGACGGATCTTATCCTGCTGTAAAATCATTAAGTGAAATTGCCGGAACAGCTTCTATACTTATTGCTGCCGAATTAATGATTACTGACGAGTTTGGAAAAGGACTTTTATTTGGAAACATTACTGGCGTACCTCCTACCGAAGTTGTGATTCTAGGCGCTGGAACTGTTGGCGAATTTGCGGCTAAAACCGCTATTGGTTTAGGTGCAAACGTGAAAGTTTTTGACAATTCGATTACAAAATTACGTCGTTTACAAAATAATTTAAATCAAAGAATCTTTACTTCTACAGTGCAGCAAAAAGCCTTATTAAAAGCTTTACGTCGTTGCGATGTCGCTATTGGTGCTATGCGCGGCAAAGAACGTTGTCCTATTATAGTTACAGAAACTATGGTTGAGCACATGAAAAAAGGTGCCGTAATAGTCGATGTGAGTATTGATACCGGAGGTTGTTTTGAAACCTCAGAAGTTACGACCCACGAAAAACCAACTTTTATAAAAAGTAATGTTTTGCATTATTGCGTTCCAAATATTCCTTCGAGATATTCTAAAACTGCCTCATTATCAATAAGTAATATTTTAACTCCGTATTTACTTCAAATAGCTGAAGATGGCGGATTAGAAAGTGCTATTAGATGTAATAAAGGTTTAAAAAACGGAATTTACTTATATCACGGAATTTTAACGAACAAAGCAATTGGCGAATGGTTTGATTTACCTGACAACGACATCAATTTACTTGTATTTTAAGAGAACTTTAATGTACCTTTGCAAAAATTTTATTTCATGAAGTTCGCACATCGTTTCGCTTATTATTTAGTTGGTTTAGTTATGGGATGCTTTTTTGTAGCCCTTGTTTTTAGCGGAAAAGATACCCGTTGCAACTATTTCCCGAATGCCCGAGTTTTAAATACTTTGCGCACAAAACCTTTTCAGTATTCTGAAAAAGCAATTCAGGTTCTGAATGAAAAATGGGTTGATACAGCTGATATCAAAAACACATTAAAATTTGGAGACGTTGATTTTGATCAGAGCAATGTGCCTTTCAAAAAAGGAAAACTATATATCATTGAAGGAAAAACAGTAAAAAATCAGGAAATTATTCTTAAAGTAATTAATTATGAAAACAAAGCTGTTCTGGATGAAATTATAAAGAAGCCTTTAGAAAAATAGTTCCTTAAATCTAAATTAATCGAACTTTCTTTTCACTTCGACTAAGGAGAAATCACACATGAAACTTAAGAAAAATTAATGACGTTTGTACGAAATTACTAATACGACTTTTCCTCACGCCTAAATAGTAACATTATAGAAATTAAAGTTTTAATTGGTATAATCGATACAAATTGGTTTCAAAACCACTCAACTTCTTTAATTCCCTTAGATTTTAAAAATTCATTCGTTTTACTAAAATGTCTGTTTCCGAACCATTTTCCCTGATTCGCGCTCATTGGAGATGGATGTCCCGATTCTAAAACGAAATGTTTTGAGCGATCAATTTTAAGCCCTTTTTTCTGTGCAAAATTTCCCCATAATAAGAACACGACATTTTCCTTTTTATCAGAGATAGCCTGAATAACTGCATCAGTAAATAAGTTCCATTTGAGATGTTTGTGACTATTAGGAGTATCTTTCCTAACTGTTAAAGAAGCATTTAAAAGCAGAACGCCCTGATCTGCCCATTTTTCCAGATTTCCTGAGGTTGGCATAAATACAGAATCCAGATCACTATTTATTTCCCTAAAAATATTACGCAAAGAAGGTGGGATTTTCACATTATCATTAACCGAAAAGCTTAAGCCATTTGCTTCTCCTACTCCGTGATAAGGATCCTGACCAATAATAACAACTTTTATATCATTGAACGAACAATGATTGAACGCCGAAAAGATTAAATCTAATGGCGGATAACAAATATGTTTCTTACATTCGTCTTCTAATGACAAAAGCAAATCTTTAAAATAAGGTTTTTCAATTTCATCTGACAAAACAACTTGCCATTCAGGAGAAAGATTAATTTTCATTTTCAATACAATTTATTACAAATTACGCAAAGTTTTTTTCAAAGTACTAATTAATAGTATCATTTCGTTCTAAAACTTTGTAACTTTGAACCTTTACAACTTACGATATAAATGATATCTATTACCGAAAAAACATTACAAGATTTACAATTCCCAACAGTGCTCGAAACCATTTCGGCAGGCTGTAATACTGACATAGGAAAAGAAAAAGCTTTAAAAATAACTCCTTTCAGAGATAAAGAAACTTTGATGCAGGCTTTGATGCAAACATCTGAGTATGTTTCGTCTTTTGAAAATAATAACGCCATTCCCAATCATGGGTTTGACGCGATTACTCACGAAATCAAATTCCTTACAATAGAAGATAGTTTTCTGGAAGTAGGCAGCTTTAGAAAAATAGCTACTCTTTCATCAACTGCAAATGTGTTGTTGACTTTTTTTAAAAAATTCGACGATTATTACCCAAATCTAAATGCAAGAGCTTCGAGAGTTGAGTATACCAAAGACATCGTTACTTTAATTGACGCTATTGTTGATAAATACGGAGAAATCAAAGACAACGCTTCACCCGCTTTACTGAGTATTCGCCAGAATATGAATATCGTTCGCGGCAAGGTCAATCAAAGCTTTGGGGTCGCATTAACGCAATATAACAGCCTTGGATATCTTGATGACATCAAAGAAAGCTTTGTTCAAAACCGTAGGGTTTTGGCAGTCCTGGCCATGTATCGCCGTAAAGTAAAAGGTTCTATTTTAGGAAGTTCTAAAACTGGAAGTATTGCTTATATCGAACCCGAAACTACACTTCAATATTCTCGTGAACTAAGCAATTTAGAATACGAGGAAAAGGAAGAAATCACGAGAATTTTAAAGCAATTATCGAATGCTATTCGTCCGTTTTTACCAATATTAATTGAGTATCAGGAGTTTTTGAGTGACATTGATGTAGTTGCCGGAAAAGCAAAATACGCCAACAGAATCAACGGAATATTACCAACAATTACAGAAGAACGCAGATTATTCTTTAGAGAAGCTTATCACCCTATTTTGTATTTGAACAACAAGCAAAAAAACGAAATTACACATCCGCAAACTATTGAATTAAAACAAGATAATCGAATCATTGTAATTTCAGGACCAAATGCTGGAGGAAAAACAATTTCGCTTAAAACAGTTGGTTTATTACAATTGATGCTGCAATCAGGAATGTTGATTCCGGTGCATGAACGAAGTGAAACTTTCTTGTTCGACAGAATTCTAACAGATATTGGTGACAATCAATCTATTGAAAATCATCTGAGTACTTATAGTTACCGATTAAAAAACATGAATTATTTCCTGAAGAAATGCAACAAGAAAACCATGTTTTTGATTGATGAATTTGGTACAGGTTCTGATCCGGAATTAGGTGGGGCTTTGGCTGAAATTTTCCTGGAAGAATTTTACCATCGTGAAGCTTTTGGAATTATCACAACGCATTATTCAAATTTGAAAATTCTGGCAAATGAATTGCCTTTTGCCACAAATGCGAATATGATGTTTGATGAAAAATCACTTGAACCAATGTACAAACTTGCTCTAGGTCAAGCTGGTAGTTCGTTTACATTTGAAGTTGCCTTAAAAAATGGCATTCCGTTTGGTTTGATTAATCGTGCTAAAAAGAAAATTGAAGTTGGAAAAGTCCGTTTTGATAAAACGATTGCAACACTACAGAAAGAGCGTTCTAAGCTTGAAAAAACTTCGATCAATTTAAAAGAAGAAGAAACCAGGGCGCGAGAGGAAAGCAAAAAGATGGAAAACATCAATGTAAAAATCAAACAGAAATTAGAAAGCTATCAGGAATTATATGATAGTAACCAAAAGACAATTTATATTGGTCAGAAAATAGAAGATATCTCAGAGAAATATTTCAACAATAAAAATAAAAAAGAATTGCTTGGAGAATTTTTGAAAATTATAGAAATTGAAAATTCAAAACGCAAAAAAGCAACTCCAAAAGAAGCCAAAGCCATAACCGAAAAGAAAAAAGAAGTTATCGCAGAAGTTTCTGTTCAGGTAGAAGAAATTCGAAAAGAGAAAAAAGAGAAAAAACTTAAACCTGTAATCGAAAAACCAAAACCAATTTTAAAAGTTGGCGACAGAGTAAGAATGCTCGACGGAAGATCTGTTGGAAGTATTGATTCGATCGAAAAAAATAAGGCAACTGTTAATTATGGAATTTTCACTTCAAAGGTAAGTTTGGATGAATTGGAATTGGTAGAAGCTGCAAAGAAATAAGTTTTTAGTTTTTAGTAGCAGTTTTCAGTTACTAAAAAAGTAATAAAACATCAAAAATTAAAATAAAGCGATTTTAGCAAACATTTTCAAAAAGGCAATTATGAAGATGGATATTTTTAAAAAAGCGCTTAAAAATAATTTATGAAAGCCGTTTGTGATTGATAAAAATTATGGATTTTATTTTATCGATAAATAAAATAAATCTAATAAAAACTAATTAAAGATTACAATTATAACAATCGTTGTCATCTCGACCATGGAGAAATTACACATAAAACTCCGTAAAGAGAATTGCTAATCTTTTTAGAGTTACACGTATAATTTCTCATTCCTCGAAATGATAAACTATACGGAAAGCTTTGTCAAAGTTCAAAACTTTGACAAAGCTAAAACACTTGAAACCTTGAACTTGAAATTTTCCAAATGCAGGACAATCTTCCAAAAAATAAAAAAATAATCCTATTCGACGGTGTTTGTAATTTATGCAACGGCGCGGTCCAGTTTATTATAAAAAATGATAAAAAGGATGTTTTTAGATTTGTGGCTTTGCAATCAGAATTAGGAATTGAAATTTCCAATTATATTGGTGTTGATCAAAAAAAAATTGATAGTATTATTTTATACAATCCCGGAGTAGCTTATTATTACAAATCTTCAGCAGTTTTAGAAATTGCGAAAAACTTAGGAGGTTTTTATAATCTGATGTTTGTTTTTAAAATTTTCCCAGAAAGTTTCCGAAATTATATTTATGATTGTATTGCTAAAAATCGATACAAATGGTATGGCAAAAAAGAAAGCTGCATGATTCCTACTCCGGAATTGAAGGCTAAATTTTTATAAAAAGTTGGCACACGGATTTTACGGGTTGAACAGGTTTTGCACAGGTCTTTTGTTTTTTGTGATCTCGAACGAGAAAGCTTAGTTAGTGATTCGATAATAAAATTCACTTTATGATTTACTTTGCGGAACTTTGACTTTGTTCAGTCTGACAGAATTGTAAAAAAAACAAAATTTCTTTTGAAACGACTGCCCTAGCCCTGATAGAAACGAAAATCCTTTTTGTTTTTTCTTTAAAAATAAAAAGATTGTAGTCAATAGCAGGAAATAGCTCCTAATTCTTTGTAAAATATTACGGACATTACTTTTCCAATAAATCATTAAAATAAAAAAAAGCCTCAAATTCTAAGAACTTGAGGCTTATACTTTTAATCAGAAATTATTATCTAATCAACTTTCTGTATTTCAAACGTTTTGGAGTTAAATCACCACCTAAACGTTTCTTTTTGTTTTCTTCATATTCAGAGAAACCTCCTTCAAAATAGTACACTTCAGAATCTCCTTCGAAAGCTAAAATGTGCGTACAAATTCTGTCTAAGAACCATCTATCGTGCGAAATAATTACGGCACAACCTGCAAAATTCTCTAAACCTTCTTCTAGTGCACGAAGTGTGTTTACGTCCAGATCATTCGTAGGCTCATCCAGTAATAGTACGTTTCCTTCTTCTTTTAATGTCATTGCTAGGTGTAAACGGTTACGTTCTCCACCAGATAACATTGACACTTTTTTATTTTGCTCGCCTCCACCAAAGTTGAAACGTGACAAATAAGCTCTTGAGTTAACTTGTTTTCCGCCCATCATTACTAATTCCTGACCATCGGCAAAGTTTTCCCAAATAGATTTATTTGGATCAATGTTAGAGTGTGATTGATCTACATAAGCGATTTTTACAGTTTCACCAACTGAAAATTCTCCGCTATCTGTTTTTTCTTCTCCCATAATCATTCTGAAAATCGTAGATTTACCAGCACCGTTTGGTCCGATAATTCCAACAATTCCAGCTTGTGGCAAAGTAAAATTCAAATTATCATATAATAATTTATCTCCAAAAGCTTTGGCAACATTTTTAGCTTCTATAACATTTGTTCCTAAACGTGGACCATTTGGAATGTAGATTTCCAAGTTTTCATCCAATTGTTTTTGGTCTTCATTTAATAATTTATCGTAATTCTGTAAACGTGCTTTTTGCTTTGTTTGACGGCCTTTTGCTCCTTGACGAACCCAGTCCAACTCACGTTCTAAAGTTTTTCTACGTTTAGAAGCTACTTTTTCTTCTTGCGCCATACGGCTTGATTTTTGGTCTAACCAGGAAGAATAATTTCCTTTCCACGGAATACCTTCTCCTCTGTCAAGCTCTAAAATCCAACCTGCCACATTATCAAGGAAGTATCTATCGTGTGTTACAGCAATAACAGTTCCTGCATATTGTGCCAAGTGTTGCTCTAACCAAAGAACAGATTCAGCATCAAGGTGGTTGGTAGGCTCATCAAGCAATAATACATCCGGTTGTTGCAATAACAAACGACATAAAGCTACACGACGGCGCTCACCTCCTGAAAGGTTTTTAATAGGCGTATCACCTTCCGGAGTACGCAACGCATCCATTGCAATTTCAAGTTTAGTATCGATTTCCCAAGCACCAAGAGCATCAATTTTGTCTTGTAACGCCGCTTGACGGTCCATCAATTTATCCATTTTATCCTGATCTTCGTAATTTTCAGGAAGACCAAATAAATCATTTATTTGATTGTATTCTTCTAAAACTGCCATAGTTTCGGCAGCTCCTTCACGAACAATTTCGATTACAGTTTTAGAATCATCAAGAATTGGTTCTTGCTCTAAATAACCTACAGTATATCCAGGTTGAAAAACAACATCTCCCTGATAATTTTTATCAACTCCTGCGATAATCTTTAATAAAGAAGATTTTCCTGAACCATTAAGTCCAAGAATACCAATTTTAGCACCATAAAAGAAGCTCAAGTAAATGTTTTTAAGCACTGGCTTATCTGCTCCCTGATAGGTTTTGCTCAATTTTTGCATTGAGAAAATTACTTTCTTATCGTCTGACATTCTATTTATTTTTAATTTTTAATTATTTATTTTCTATTTGATCTGTATTGCAATTGAAACTTGATTAAACTCTACCTTTTAAAGCATTAAAAACCCAGGCATTAGCAAAGAAACCAACACCAACTGCTACAAATCCCCAACCAGATACGTCTCTATATCTAAAAGCACCAAGACCTATAAGTAACAATCCCATAAGTACCATTATAAAAGTAGCCCATCCTAAAACGGTATTTTTATTCATTCCCATAATTGTGTAATTATTATTTTAAAGTAGTAATTTTTTCAGAGATGCAAATATCGTGAATTTTCACGGCTTAATTAAATATTTTATACAGCATTTCTTTTAATAAATCTCCTTGGGACAAAGCATTTGCTCCCACTCCTTTACTTTTCACATCGACATCACGCAAAGCTCCTATAATCTGACTCACTTTTCGCATTGGGTAGTTTTTTATGGCTAAATCATATTCTTTTAAAAAATATGGATTTACACCAATAACTGTGGCTACATTTTTGGGGTTTTTATCCTTGAGTCCATGATATTTTAAAAGCTGAATAAAAAAACCAAAGACCAATCCGGTTGTCATCACTAATGGATATTCTTTAGGATTATGTGCAAAATTTTCTGCTATTTTATATGCTTTAAGCTGATTGCGTTCGCCAATTGCTTTTCGAAGTTCGAACACATTATAATCCTTACTGAAACCAATATTTTCCTCGATATGTTGTGGTGTAATTACAGTTCCCTGAGGTAAAATAATCTGTAATTTCTCCAGTTCATTATTAATTTTACTTAAATCTGTACCTAAAAATTCAACCAACATAGCGTTTGCCTTGGGATCGATTGTATATTTTTTACCAGCAAGAACACGCTTTATCCAGTCACCAACCTGGTTTTCGTATAATTTTTTACTTTCGTAAACGATTCCTTTTTGAGCTAGTAGTTTGGTTACTTTTTTACGTTTATCAAGTGTCTTGTATTTGTAGCAAAAAACCAAAACCGTAGATTCCATTGGATTATTTACATACGATTCTATTTTATCAATTGTTCTCGATAAATCCTGTGCTTCTTTTACAATAACAACCTGGCGATCAGACATCATAGGATAGCGCTTAGCCGTTGAAACGATATCTTCTACAGAAACATCTCTTCCGTATAATACCGTTTGATTGAATCCTTTTTCTTCTTCCGAAAGTACGTTCTGCTCAATATACTCTGATAATTTATCTATGTAATAAGGTTCCTCACCCATTAAAAAATAAATTGGTTTTATATTTCCGGCCTTGATATCATTAACAATTTTTACAACTTCGTCCATTCAATAATCTTATTTCAAGTTTGGGGTTTCACATTCTGGCTTCAATTAGTTAAAACTTTAATTTGAAACCTCAAACTATTTTATATTTTTGCGCTATGCAGCAATTAAATTTTCCTTCTTATACTTTCCGATTCAAAAATAGCGAAAATAAAGTGTCTATTTTTGATGAAATCAGGAAAAAATTTATCATTCTTACTCCGGAGGAATGGGTGCGTCAGCATGTCGTTCATTATTTAATTGACGAAAAAAAGTACCCTAAATCCTTAATCAACGTCGAAAAAGTTTTAACAGTCAACGGATTAAGAAAAAGATACGATGTTGTAGTCTTTAATACTGATGGCTCTATACATATATTGGTAGAATGTAAAGCGCCTAGTGTAAAAATTTCTCAGGCAACTTTTGATCAGATTGCCCGTTATAATATGACAATGCAGGCACGATTTTTGAATGTTACAAACGGTCTGAATCATTTTTATTGTCAAATGGATTTTGAAAATGAAAAATATCTCTTTTTAAGAAATTTGCCAGATTATAACGAATAAAATAATACTAAAAATTAATAAAATTACTTTTGAATAAAATAGCTGTTGTCATTTTAAATTGGAATGGAGTAAAATTGCTGGAACAATTTTTACCCTCAATTGTTCAGTTTTCAGAAGGTGCCCAAATCTATGTCGCTGATAATGCTTCGACAGACGATTCTATAAACTTTATCAAATTAAATTTTCCTACCATTAAAATAGTTGTAAACACTGGTAATCATGGCTTTGCAAAAGGCTATAATGATGCTTTACAACATATTGATGCTGAAATTTATGCCTTGGTAAATTCAGATATTGAAGTAACTGAAAACTGGCTGAAACCCATTATTGAAACTTTTGATAGTGAAAAACAAACTGCTATAATTCAGCCTAAAATTCTTGATTTTAAAAATAAGGAATACTTTGAATATGCCGGTGCTGCCGGAGGATTTATAGATAAGTATGGTTTTCCGTTTTGCCGCGGTCGTGTTTTTGATACTATTGAAAAGGACAATGGTCAATACAATGATAATTGTGAGCTCTTCTGGGCTTCAGGCGCTTGCTTTTTTATTAGAAGTGAAGTATATCGTGAATTAGGAGGTTTTGATGAAAGCTTTTTTGCGCATCAGGAAGAAATCGATTTATGCTGGCGCGCATCAAACGAGGGGCATATCATCAAATACAACTCAGGATCGACTGTTTATCATGTTGGAGGTGCAACCCTACAACACGGAAATCCTAAAAAAACATATTTGAATTTTAGAAATTCATTATTGATGCTTGTCAAAAATTTGCCTAAAAAAGGTTTGTTTTTTGTTATTTTCTTCAGAATGGTTTTAGATGGTATCGCAGGTATCCGTTTTCTTACACAAGGAAAATTCAAACATACTTTCGCAATCCTAAAAGCACATTTTTCATTTTATTGTATATCTTTAAAATATCTGAGGGAACGCAAAGATTTTCAAATACAAAAATACTATACCGTAAAAAGTGTCGTTTACTTGTATTACATAAAGAAATTGCTCGTTTTTAAAGAAATCTTTAACAGTAATCAAAATATTAAGAACTAAATTTGTAATCAACGTTTAATTAAATATAATACCTATGAGAAAAATAGTAATCGCACTATCAGTATTAATGGCCTTAACTTCGTGTGTATCGAAAAAGCAGTACGCAGCATTAGAAGCTAAGAACAAAGAAACCCAAGATTTATTAAACTCTTGCACCGTAAAACTAAATTCTTGTTTAGAGGAAAAAGCAGGATTGGCAGCTACAGCTGAAAGCTATAAAGCACATAATCAAGACTTAATAAGTACTTCTAAGGACTTAACAGTATTGACTACTAAAGGAGCAGAGAATCTTGAAAAATCTTTAGAAAGTTTAAAAGAAAAAGATTTAAAAATATCTAGATTGCAAGATGCATTAACTAAGAAAGACAGTGTAACATTAGCATTAGTTACAAGTTTAAAAGGGGCTGTTGGAATCAACGATCCGGATATCGAAATCAATGTTGAAAAAGGTGTAGTATTTATTTCTATCGCAGATAAATTATTATTTAAAAGTGGTAGCTATGATGTAACTGATAAAGCGAAAAGTGTTTTAGCTAAAGTTGCAAAAGTAGTAAATGACAAACCTGATTTTGAATGTATGGTTGAAGGTCACACAGATAACGTTCCTTACAAAAGCAACGGAGTTTTGTTAGACAACTGGGATTTAAGTGTTAAACGTTCTACTTCTATTGTTCGTGTATTAACAAATGATCTTGGAGTTAACCCTGCTAAATTAATCGCAGCTGGTAGAAGTTCTTATGTACCATTAGTAGCTAATGATACTCCGGACGACAGAGCTCGTAACAGAAGAACTCGTATTGTTGTTATGCCAAAAATCGATCAATTTTATGATATGATTGAAAAAGAAATGAAAAAACAATCGAAATAATCTACGTTTTTTACATACTTTATTAAATAGAAAAAGCAGGTCAATTGACCTGCTTTTATGTATCCTTAACTTTTTTAATAACCAATTAAATATAAATTAAGAATAGCATTATCTTTAAACTAACTAAATTTTAACTAATCTAAAGTTAGTTATTTATTTTAGATTATTATACAATTTCAGTATTTTTTTACAAAATCCTTATTTAGCTATTCTTATATAGTTGTTTATTACAAAATATCAATATCTCCTTTTCCTTCTCTAATAATAACTGGTTCATGCTCTGATAAATCTATAATTGTAGACCCCACATTATCACCATAACCTCCATCGATAACGAGATCAACTAGATTTTGCCATTTTTCAAAAATTAATTCCGGATCTGTAGTATACTCAATTACATCATCTTCATCACGAATAGAAGTCGATACAATTGGGTTTCCTAATTGTCGAACAATTTCTAGCGCAATATTATTATCCGGCACACGAATACCTACAGTAGTTTTCTTTTTAAACTCTTTAGGTAAATTGTTATTTCCTGGCAAAATAAAAGTATAAGGTCCAGGCAATGCTCTTTTCAAAATCTTAAAAGTAGATGTATCAATCTGACGAACATAATCAGAGAGATTGCTTAAATCGTGGCAGATAAAGGAGAAATTAGCTTTCTCTAATTTAACTCCTTTTATTTTCGCTATTTTTTCTAAAGCACGAGAATTGGTAATATCACAACCTAAACCGTAAACGGTATCTGTTGGATAAATTATTAAACCTCCGTTTTGAAGCATTTTTACCACTTTGGCAATTGCAGCTTCACTAGGTTTATCGGGGTATATTTTTATGAACTCAGCCATTTTTTAAAATAAAGATGTTAGATTATGGAATAAAGACTACTCTTTATTCCTTTTATTTTTTTTAAGTAAATAACAAAATTCCAATTGAAAATAGATTTAATCTTAAACTAAAAAGATATTTATTCTTTTGAAAAATTACGAAAAATCATGAAGCTGAAAAATCAAATCTGATGATCGAAAATTGACTTTTTAAAATATATTTCCATTTTTTTTCTATATTCTTTTCTTATCCTACGACATCTAATTTAGCAAATCTTAGCAACAATTTCTTGATTCCTCCAACTTCAAATTTTATTTCCGCTTTTTTGTCGGCACCTACCCCTTCTAAATTCACAACTTCACCTTTCCCAAAACGTTCGTGCATTACAACATTGCCGATAGTTAAACTATTATCAAACAAATTAGGTGCTGAACTATTCTGATTATTACTGGCAACCGGTTTCAATTTTCGAATATTAAGATCCGCTTTGGGTTCGCTATTTCCATTGTGCTTCACAGGTGGAGTTGATCCAATGGGTTTTGCCAAACGTAATTTTGATTTATCTACATCTCCGAAGATATCCCCATCAATTGGCGATTTATATCGGTAATTGCTTTCTGCAGGAGTCAGATATTCAAGATATTGTCCGTCAATTTCTTCAATAAAACGTGAAGGTTCACTATCTGTTAATTTTCCCCAACGGTAACGCGATTGTGCATAAGTTAAATATGCTTGATGTTCTGCACGAGTTAAAGCTACATAAAATAAACGACGTTCTTCTTCTAATTCGCTTCTCGTACTCATACTCATTGCACTAGGAAACAAATCTTCCTCCATACCAACCACAAAAACATGAGGAAATTCAAGTCCTTTTGCTAAGTGAATTGTCATCAGCGCAACACGATCTTCGTCTGATGTATCTTTGTCTAAATCAGTCGCAAGCGCTACATCTTCCATAAATTCAGACAAAGCCCCTCTCGCACCATCAATTTCTTTTTGTCCTTCAGTAAAATCTTTTAAACCATTTAGAAGCTCTTCTATGTTTTGAATTTTTGCCATACCTTCTGGTGTAGCATCTTTTTTAAGCTCCTGAACTAATCCTGTTTTCTTGGCAACATAATCAGTAATATAAAAAGCATCCTGATTTTGATCAATCACCTGAAAATTCTGGATCATCGTCACGAAATCATTGATTTTATTTTTCGTTCCTGTGTTTAATTTCAAGTCAATTTTATCAATATTCACCATCACTTCCCAAATCGAACGTTTGTAGTGGTTGGCAGCAATTGTCAGTTTTTCAACAGTCGTATCACCAATTCCACGTGCCGGATAATTGATTACTCGAACCAATGCCTCTTCATCTTTTGGATTAATTACCAAACGTAAATAACACAAAACATCTTTAATCTCTTTACGTTGATAGAATGACAATCCGCCATAAATTCGATACGGGATATCACGTTTTCTTAAAGCGTCCTCCATTGCACGGGATTGTGCATTGGTACGATATAAAATCGCAAATGAACCGTTATGAAGCTGGTTCTGCATTTTTTGTTCAAAAATCGTACTCGCTACAAATCGACCTTCTTCAGCATCTGTTAAACTTCTGTGGACTTTAATTTTTTGACCAAAATCATTTGCAGTCCAGACTATTTTATCAAGTTTGGTTTTATTGTGCTCCATTACAGTATTTGCCGCTTCAACTATATTTCGCGTTGAACGGTAATTTTGCTCTAAACGGAACATTATTACGCCTTCATAATCTTTCTGGAAATTCAAAATATTATTAATATTCGCTCCACGGAAAGCATAAATACTCTGCGCATCATCGCCAACAACACAAATATTCTGAAATTTATCTGACAACGCTCTTACAATCAAATACTGTGAGTGATTTGTATCCTGATACTCATCAACCAATATATAGCGAAAACGGTTTTGGTATTTGGATAATACTTCTGGAAAACGAGTTAATAGCTCATTGGTTTTCAGCAATAAATCATCAAAATCCATTGCTCCTGCTTTAAAACAACGATCTACATAGTGCTGATAAATCTCTCCCAATCTTGGTCTTTTTGCCATTGCATCAGCCTCGACCAATTCAGGATCGTTAAAATATGCTTTTACTGTAATCAAACTATTTTTATAATTTGAAATTCTGCCCAGAATCTGTTTTGGTTTATAGACGTCGCGATCAAGCTGCATCTCTTTTATAATAGAAGAAATTAGTCTTGCCGAATCCTGAGAATCATAAATCGTAAAATTCGATGGGTAACCTAAATGATCTGATTCCGCACGAAGAATACGTGCAAAAATCGAGTGAAAAGTTCCCATCCAAAGGTTTTTTGCCTCCGTTGCTCCTACAATATCAGATATCCTGTGTTTCATCTCACGGGCGGCCTTATTGGTAAAAGTAAGCGACAAAATGTTGAATGCATCAACGCCCTGAGCCATCAAATAAGCAATTCTAATTGTTAAAACACGAGTTTTTCCTGAACCTGCACCAGCAATAATAATCATTGGCCCGTCTTTCTTTAAAACAGGCTGTCTTTGTGCTTCATTGAGTTGGTCAATGTACTTTTGCATGAAATTTTTCTCCATAATTAGTGCAAAAATAAGAATTATTGATTGAAATAGCTACTAAGTTATTAAGGTTCTAAAAGGGATGCTGTTTTTTTAAACCATATAAGTAATATAAGTCCATTTAATCTGTATTACTTGTAATACTTCTCTAAATCAAATTTAAAATATTTATTTGAGCTATAAGTTATAATGCCTTACATCAATTATTTAGACCAAAAATTATTTATAAAATACATCATAGGCAAATCGTATCAATGTACCGATTACTACAATTAAAAAGAAAATCCTAATAAAGCCATTTCCTTTATTAATTGCTAATTTAGCACCAAGCCATCCTCCAAGTCCGTTGCTAATTGCCATAGGAATTGCAATTGACCAAATGATCTTTCCTTTTATCATAAACAAACATATAGATCCAAAATTAGTAGCCAGATTGACCATTTTGGCATTTGCTGAAGCATGCAAAAAATCAAAGCCTAAAAGAGCAATAAAAGCCACTACAAAAAAACTACCGGTTCCGGGACCAATAAATCCGTCATAGAAACCAACAATTATACTAATAATAACGGCATAAAATATTTGTGTTGCAGGAGAATGATCTTTTGCAACATGCTGCCCAAAATTTTTCTTTGCATAGGTATAAACAAATAATAAAGACAATACTACCAGCAAAAGCGGCTTCATAAAATCATTACTTACCATCGTTAGCAAAGTTGAACCTAAAAATGCCGACGGAACGGCTAAACACATCATCATCAACAGCAACTTCCACTGAATCACAACTTTTTTCATATATTGAAATGCGGCAAAAGCAGTTCCGCTAAAAGCCGGAATTTTTAACGTTCCAATAACTGTTGAAACTGGTAAATTGGGTAATAAAATTAATCCCATTGGTGTCTGTATCAATCCGCCACCGCCAACAATTGCATCAATAAATCCCGCAGCGAAAGCAGCCAAGCAAAGTAAAATTATAATATATGAATCCATTAATATTGTATTTCAGGCAGTTTTGAAAGTAATGTACAAAAGTAGACTTCCGTTTTGTTTATTACAATTAATTTAAAGTGGATTTCTCCCTAAAAATTATATTTTTGTTGAAAATTTGAACCAAATGGATTTTACAAGAATTATAGAATTGGCCAGTTATACTTTACCAGCTATTGTTACAGGATTTGTTGCTTACAGTTTTTTTGAATTACATATAAAAAACAATGATAAAAAGCACAATTTTTTATTGAACAAGGAAGCGCATAAAGAATCTTTACCAATACGCTTGCAGGCTTATGAGCGAATGACATTGTTTTTAGAGCGTATTAACCTGACGAAATTACTTATAAGAATTGCGCCAATTTCTAACGAAAAGCATGATTACGAAAACTTTCTAATCGATCAGATCGAGCATGAATTTGAACACAATCTGACACAGCAAATATATATGTCTGACGAATGTTGGACAATTATTACAACTGCCAAAAATTCGACTATCCAAATTATCCGTAAAGCAGCTATGAGCGATCGTGTAGAAAATGCAGATAAGTTGCGTGAGAAACTTTTGAATGATTTATTAGAGAAACAATCTCCAAGTAATGCTGCTTTAGGCTATATTAAGAATGAAGTTGCCGGATTGTGGTAAAATTGCAGTTTGACAAGATTGATTATGATTTTATTTATCTTGTCAAATTTTTATTTCCACCATTTTTGATGTGGTTCATCTACCCAGCCATTTTTTATGTATTTTTTTGATATACTTAATTCCCCTGCTCCTATATCAAAATCGCAATTTGTATTAGGTACACGATAATCTCCCCAATTGCATACTTTTTCTTTGCCGGAATTATTAGATTTCCAAGTGCCTACAAATGCATTATTGAAATAGCTATCTTTATGAATTTCAATATCATCGTATTTAATAAAACCATTTTTATCTACATAAAATATAGTTGCTAGCTTTCCTTGAAATTCTCCTGTGTTTTTTTGATTTTTATTTTCAACAAACTTATAATTGGCCACCAATAATCCCTGGCTTTTTATACCTGAATTTTTATATTCATCATCAAGTCCGAATTTCACTTTTTTAAGTTCTTGTATCTTTGTAATTGTTATTGTCCCAGCAAAATCACATATATTTGATTTAACCTGCGATTTGCCATTAACAATGTATTCATTTTTATTTTTATCATTTCTTTTAATCGAAATAAATTTTATTAATATTCTCTGGTAATTGTCACCAATAACGCCGTAGACATACTTGTTTTCTGTTTTATTCCATAAAACAGAAAAATCATTATTTGTGTATTTGTTTAGTTCGTTTTTTTGAAACAGTGCTGCATTATTCCAGATCGAAGTTCTGCATAAATTGTCCTGACTGAATGTATTTAAAGAAAACAAGAAGTACAGAAGTAAGGTTATATTTTTCATTTTAAAACACGTATTGAATGTCAATCTGAATTCTAAAAACAGGTTATTATTGAAAATTTTGTTCTAAAAAAGCCAAATCATTATCAGCCAAAGCTTTTAATATTTCTGTTGTTTTTTCTTCATTTTGATCTGTCAATTCAGAAATGAAATTTTTGTTGAGTTTTTCACTTAAGCCAAACCAGGTTTTTTGAATTTTAGCTCTTTTAAAAAATACATAAAATTCATATTTATCAGGTTTACCAACAGCAGATATTGACAGGGCATTTCTATTGCCTGAATTTTCAAACTCAAGCGAAGGTGAATGATATACGTTCTTTGCATTTTCCATCTCTTCCAGATGTAATTTCCATGGAAAATTTTGAAATGTTTTTATTATTTCCGAAGAATCAATCTTTCCCTTTTCAATAATTTTTGGCTTTGTTGGTTCGCAAACACTATGTCTAAATTCACTCATTTTTATTGAATCTGTTTTTTTTTTTTACAATTAAATAAATTACCTGTTATCACTCATTACCTCAGACTTATTCTGAGCATATTCATAGCCTTGTTCCCACCATTCTTTCATTACTTCCTTATTAAAAATAAGTGCATTATCAGTGAGTCTGGTTGGTGTGTAATATAAGTTAAGCTTTACATTCTTATTGTTTGCCATTAGTTTTCCTATAGCAATATCGTGTTTTTCAACCTGATCTAAGGCAATTCGGAACAAATCGATCATTAAAGAAAACGGATTTTTACCAATAACCGTTTTGGTCATATTAACTTCCGTTTCCAGAATGATTACGTCAATTTCTGTTGCACCACGATTAATAGCTTCACGAATAGGAACTAAACTAGAAAATCCGCCATCTCCGTATTCGTAGTTATTTTTTTCTACCAAACTCATGAACGGAACATAATTACTCGAAATCCATGACCAATCGCAAAACTCATCATATGTGCAATCTTTTATAGACTTATATTCCGATTCGTTTTTAGTAAAATTGGTTACTGTAATAACAACATCGCAATGCTGTTTTTTCAGCTTGTTAAAATCTGATAACGAGAAGTTTGCTTTAATGTATTTCTGCAGTCCTTTGCTTTCTCCAAAAGTTCTTTTTCCTTTAAAAAACTGACGTAAAACATTGAAGTGATTGATTGTAACAATATCAACTCCATCTTTAACTTTAACTACAAATGGGCAAATATTAAAGATTCCGCTCATTGTAACATTAGTATAAACGGAGTGAATTTTTTTTATCTGACCAAGCGCCAGATGCGGAATAAGTAAACTTCCTGTAGAAGTTCCTATAAACAAATCATATTCATGTTTTTTTTCCTCTATTAAATACTGCGCTACGCCACCAGCAAACGCTCCTTTACTTCCTCCGCCAGAAATAACCAATGCTTTCATAAATATATTGTAGGTTTTGTAATTATTTAGAAAATAGATTAGAGAATATAGAGAATAGAATATAGAGCAAAGATTTTCTATGCGCTCTAATTGATTACTTATCCTCTTACTTCTATTCTATATATTCTATATATTCTATATTCTTTGTTCTATATTCTATATTCTTTGTTCTATTCTCTATATTCTTTATTCTATATTCTTTGTTCCTTATTCTTTCAACAAACGATTCAGCTGAAATTGTTCATCGGGGTTCAAATTAGGCAAAATTCTTTCAAACGAAGCACGCATTTCGGAATTTTTTAATAAAAACCTAATGGAGTCTCTTCCGAATTTAGAAAATTGCCACATATGATGTGTAGTTGCATTTACCAAATTTGATAATACCTGATCGTTTATAATTTTGAAAGAAAGAAGTTTCTCAAGTGCATTTTGCCTCGTTGTAGCTTCGTACTTTGTGGAAGAAAAAGCAATTAACTCCGAAACTAAATCTTCTGGATTATCACTATAATTTGGTGTCGACAAAGCCAATGAAAGCCATAAAGTTCGAAGATTATAATCGTTGAAACCAATCCAGTTTTTTGATTTGTTCAGATATTCTGTGCGATGATCAGGAAAATTTTTCCATAAATAATACAAGGCAACTTCTTGGGTCTGATATGATTTGTCGTTCAGCAAAGTTTCGTATTCAATTCTAAAGTCTTCGGGAATTTTATTTAACGAAGCAGCAACAGCCTGGCGAACTTGTATATTGTTAGTTTGTAAAGCGACCTGTAATAATTCTTTTTTATCTTCGTATTTCTCACTTTCTATTTGACTTACAATCGATTCTTTTACAGACTCATAACCATCCGATTCTAAAGTCTTTCTTAAAAAATCCTGTTTCTCGACCAATGGCGTTTTCTTTAGCTTATCAACTTCTAACCTAACCTGAATTGCTTTGTTTTTACTCAATAGAGCATTCGCCGCCGGGGTATCAAAAGCGGTAGATTCCAACCAGGTTTTCTGAAATTTTTCCAAATCAAAATTGGATACTTTTCTAATTTCATCAAAGAAATTTTGTGTATTAACAGTTTGATAAGCGTACTTTTTCAGATAACTTTTTATGGCTTTTTTGAAGGCTTTATCTCCAATAGACTCGTGCAAAACAAATAGTGCCCACGCTCCTTTTTCATAGAAAGTCAATGAACTTGCCTTAGCATTCAAAACCGGAATAGTATCAGTTCTCGAAGCAAATTTTATCTGCTGTGCTGTCTGATATAATTTTGAATAGAAAAAATCGTCGCCATAAATCTCCCGTTCAGCCAATGCAGCATAATAAGTTGCAAAACCTTCCTGAAGCCAGTGATGTGTACTGTTCTCTGCCGTTATTAGATCGCCAAACCAGTGATGTGCCAATTCGTGAGCATCAACATTTGTATAATTACGATCTTCAAAACCTATTGAATCCACTACATAACGAGTTGCAAAAAGTGTGGTAGTGGTGTTTTCCATTCCGGCATACAAGAAATCACGAACCGGAATTTCTCTATAAACTTGCCACGGATACTTCACTCCTATTTCTTTCTCTAAAAAATCAAAAATACGTTTTGAATATCTGTAGGTTGGTTCAAAGCGATTGGTGTCTTTATTTTCAAGATAATATTCTAACGGAATTTTAGATTTTGCCCTAAATTCTTTCTTGTCGTATTTGCCAATAGCAAGCATCAATAAATAGGAACTCATTGGATTTTCCATGCGATATTGCCAATGAATTGAATTTCCGTTTGATTTCTTTTCGCTTAAAATTCCGTTAGAAACTACCTGATAATCCTTGTCATATATAATTCCCAAACTAAAAATCACTTTTTCGTTGACATCATCAAAACTCGGAAACCAGTTACTGGTATATCTCCCTTGTCCTTGTGTCCAGATTTGAACTTCAGAATTTTCAATGTTTACAAAATACAAAGCTTGCTTAGGTTTTGCTGAGTATTCAAAAGTAAGATGCTTCTCTCCTTTTTGAAAATTACTGATGATTTGCAATTCTTTGCCTGTATTGATAAAAAGCACGTCTTTATTATCGATTTGAACATGAGAAAATTCCATGTTTTTAGCATCGATTTTAATCGTATCAATAGGGTTTAGAATATCAAATTGATAATCAACCGTTCCTGAAACGGATTTTTCGGTTGCGTTTAATTTTAATTGTCCGTTAACCGATTTAAAATCAACGAATTTAGTTTGTTGCGCAAAAACGAAACTGGTAATAAATAAAAAGATGTATTTCATTGAAATGAATTTGAAGGCAAAATCCCAAAGTTACAAAGGTTTCGCTAACAAATCGAATGAAATTTGTATGTTTACAATAGAAAATTATTACGAAGTGTCAACACCAAAAAAAGCCTTATTTAACTGGAGCAGCGGAAAAGATTCTGCTTTGGCTTTATATAAAATAATACAGGATCCTGATTATAAAATCGAATATTTATTAACGAGTGTCAATCAGGAATTTCAACGAATTTCTATGCATGGTGTTCGTATTGAATTACTTGAAGCGCAAGCAAAAAGCATCGGATTGCCATTAAAGATTTTGCAGATTCCGGAAATGCCCACGATGGAAGTTTATGAGAATGTAATGACTGAAACTTTAATAGAACTTAAAAATCAAGGAATTACACATTCTGTTTTTGGAGATATTTTTCTGGAAGATTTACGCAAATACCGCGAAGATCAATTGGCTAAAATTAGTTTTGAAGGTGTTTTTCCTCTTTGGAAAATCCCAACCAAGGACTTAATTCAGGAATTTATATCACTCGGTTTTAAAACAATTGTAGTTTGCGTAAGTGAACAATATCTGGATAAAAGTTTTGCTGGTCGAATTATCGATCAGGAATTCATAAACGATTTACCTGACAATGTAGATGTTTGTGGTGAAAATGGCGAATTTCATACCTTTACTTTTGATGGTCCGATTTTTTCAGAACCAATAAAATTTGAAATAGGAGAAATCGTTTATCGCAAATACGAAAAACCTAAAGCTCAAGATTCTTCTAATACTGCTTGTGATGCTAATGCAAGTAATCCTTTCGTTTTTGGATTTTGGTATTGTGATTTGATACCCAAATAGTAATTCCTAATAATCTAAATTTAGCTAAAAATCACGGCAAGGGTATCTTGTTTTCTTTCTTATTCCTCTTAAGCAAAATCTTTCGATCTATCTTTTTAATGAAAAATGTCCTTTGAAAATTTTACTATTATTGTTTAGATCTACAGTAAACCAATAATCATCCGAAGGTAAATTTTCCTGATTATATTTTCCATTCCAACCCACACTATTTGGACTTAACTGTTTTAATAGTTTTCCGTATCTGTCGTATATAAAGATCTTGGCATGAGGATATTTATCAATCCCTTTTATTTGCCAAAAATCATTATAACCATCATCATTTGGAGTTATGAATTTGGGGTAATCCAGCAATGTAACATTTTGAGTATCTTCTCCACACCCATTTGTATCCCTTAAATGTATGGTGTAATTTCCGCCTGAAATATTATCAAAAATATTACTTTGCTGATACATATTACCGTCAAGAGAATATTCGAATGATCCGTCTCCTGAAGCTACAATTTCGATTCTAGTACTGTCAAATTCATCATAGATAAGTTTCTCAATCTTAGGGAGTTTTGATCTCGTTAAACTAAAAGAAAAAGTATTTTCGCATAATATTCCGTTAGTATTTTTTAGAACTTTAAGAAAATAATTTCCATTGTCAATAATTTTAGCTTCATTGGTATTTGAAATTATTGTGTTATTTTGAAATTTCCATTCGTAAGAATCAAAACCTGAATAAACAGAAAGCAATAAATAAGGTTCTAAATCACACAAAGAGTATTTTTCAAGTAAATCAACTGTTGGCAGTTCATTCACTATTAAATCAAAACTCGTTTCTGAAAAACACAATGCATTTAGACTATTTTGAACTTTTACAAAAATAGCCTGAACATTAGCTGTTGTGTTTTTTAAATTCCCTGGTAAAGGACTTGGCAGTATATTCCCTTTATCATCTTTGTATACTATTGTTAAGCCAGATTGATTACCTATCAACTGAGATTCTACACTATTGGTGTTAAAGCTGGCAAATCCTTTTCCTTCATCGCAAGCATATAAATTCCTTGGTTTATTTATTATTGGTTTTGACGAAGTTCTAAGCTCTAAATTTGTTTCAGCCCAACAATTCGTGATTTTATTTGTAACACGAACTACAAGTCTTTGATTATAAGAAGTTGTATTAGTAAACGGATTCGGCAAAGGACTTGGTAATGGATTACCCAAACTATCATAATAAGTAACTTCCATTTCTGTTTGTCCATTTAATACACTCTTCTCTATGGCTGAAGTGTCAAAATATTCAGATATACCATCATTATTATCATCGCAACCAATTAAAACACTTAAATTATTTACAACGGGCAAAGGACTCGCTATTAAATTTATTTTTGTTTCGACAAAACAATCATTGTCAAGATTCGAAATTTTTGCCGTAATAAAATCCTTTCCCGCAATTATATTTCTATAAGTAGAAGATAAAGGAACGGCAATACTGTTGTTCCTGCTATCATGATAAATAATTTTTACATTTGTCTGATTTGCTAAAAGCGTACTTTCTACATTGCTTAAGTCGAATAACGAAAATCCGTCGCTATCAATATCACAAACGGTAATATCAGTAACAATATTTATAATCGGAGAAGGTTTAACCTTTATTAAAAAGTCTTTTATTACATAACAAATTGATTTTTCTCTGCTTTGAACTCTTACATAAATACTTTGCTGAGTATTGGTGATTGCATATAATTCAGGTAGTTTATTGGTGTTTTTCTGAGCATCCGTTTGAGATAAATAATAACTAATTTCATAATCAGATGATGGTAATCCGTTTAATATTTCAGCATCTTTCAATGTATGAAAATTATATTGAGCATTTTTATCACACGTAAAAATATCAGTCGGTTTCATAACGATTGGTGGACCAATTATTGTGATTGTTTTTCGCAGCGTTTCAGTTTTTGCCCCTTTAGTATAAGTAGCAGAAACATTGTATATTCCCTTCTTTGAGAAAGTATGTGTTGGTCTTGGCGATGTTGATGTATTTAATGCTCCCATAGTAGGATCATCAAAATTCCATGTAACATTATCTACAGTGTTATTGAGAGAAAATGATGAATCAAAATTGCAATCACATGAATGATCTGATATAATTTTATCAGGATACATTTTTTCTATAGTTGAATTCTCATAAACATATGTAATTTCATCATCTCTCGGGTTCTCCGTTCTTCCAAAATAAAGAACATCTAAGTCACCGTCCTCATCATAATCTCCAAAATCAATTCCTCCGCTATAACAAATGGGTAAAGAATGACTTATTTCATTGAAATTTCCATTTCTGTCATTCTTATATATTTTTAAAACCCTAAAAGATGTTCCGGAACCATAATTAATAAAATCTAAATAACCATCATTATTAAGATCTTTAAGATGAAGCTCAGCCATAAAAACTCCTTGATCATTCAGTGTAACAGAATTTTCAAAGTTCATATTACCTTTGTTAATATAAAAGTAAACTTTACCGGAACTATCACTGCTCATTAATTCATATTTGGTACTGCCTGTAAAAACAAAATCAGGTTTTCCGTCATTATTGATATCTCCAACATCAAGTTTTACATAACTCAACTGTGGCAATTGAAAACTAATTGCCTGAAATTTAAAATTTCCGAGATTTTTAAAAATCTCAAATTTCCTTTCAGTTCCTGTCGATGAAGCTACTATGAAATCTTTTAAACCATCTCCGTCAAAATCAATCCATTCAGAACTGTTAGTTGTGCCATTACCTCTAGCACCATTTATCGTATGAAATCCCAGGTTTTCAACTTTAGTAAAAGTATCATTTCCTGTATTTCTATAAATACCAATAACAAATTTATTTTCTGAACTCAGACCATGATAATAAATGTCTAACAAACCATCATTGTCAACATCAACCCATTTAACGGTACAGTCACCGAGCCCTGGCAGTGACGTTGAAATTTCCACAAATTCGCAACCATTATCTACATTTTTATAGATTTTTGTAATATAATCTGCAGGAAACCCACTTGTTGTTCCTGTGTAAATCAAATCCTGAGTCCCATTATTATCATAATCTCCCCATGAATATCCTCCATAAATAGTTCTGGGAATATTAGATATTGGGCTTTCTGTAAAAGTTTTATCTCCGTTATTTTTATAAAAAATAGCATGTCTAAAATCACCACATGGTCCAAAATCTACACCAGTAACAAAAATATCCAGTAAACCATCGCCATTGTAATCAACAAACGTTGAAAATCCGTTATAACCTCCCTTTAAATAATCTGTATTAATTTTGGTGAAATTCTGAGCATTCGAACCTAAAAAAGAAAAAAGAAGCACAAATAAAAGTAGTTTTTTTAGCATGTATGGCATCAAAATTATTATTAATCCTCAAACATTTGCAACAAATTAGTAACTGTATTCCAGTTTCTAATAGTCGCTGTAACATTTAGTTTTTTCTCAATATATTTTTGATCAAATCTTGTTTTTCCTGCTCCAACAGCGTATTTAATAAAAATCCTGTTTCCGTCAATACTCGCTTCATCAGGTTTAAACTGACTGATTTTTAAGTCATTTATATTTTCACTTTTTAAAGCTACAGAAACAAAAGCAACATAAAGTTTTTTCATATCCAGTTCTTTTTCTTTTAGAAATGGACTATTTTTAAAACACAATTCCAGATCTTGTTTGGTAATGACAATTGTAGGAACTTCATGTCCGAAAACCTTAAAAATTTCCTGTTTGATCATAAAACCCACTTTCGAAGTACTTTCTTCGTCGGTGTCAACAAAGACATTTCCGGATTGTAAATAGGTTCGTACATTTTGAAAACCAATATTTTCTAACATGGTTTTCAAGGCTTCCATTTTCATCATATTGTGGCCGGAAACGTTGATTCCTCTTAAAAGCGCTAAATGTGTTGTCATTTCTAAAAATTAAAATAAAAAAAATAAAGAGTATTCAATAACTTAAAATCAAATACTCTTTTATATCCCTGCAAACTTACAGCTTTTTATTTCGACTTTTTATATATCAATCCCGGGCCGTCGCACATTTGCCATGAATTTACCAGTAATCCTTCTTTATTAATAGAAAGATCCTCGATTAAATTTCCAGTGCAAGTCCCTATAATATCATTGTTTTCTTCATAAGTTAATTCAAAATGTGTTTCATTATCGAGCTTTTTAACTGCAAATTTACCTGTTGCCGTAGTTGTTTTGTTGTCTTTTGTTCTTGTCTTTATGAATGTTTCATCAGTATTAAAAACATAAGATTCCTGCCAGCCTAACTTATCAAAGATAATATTGGCCGGTCTAAAACCTGTCACTTCAATTAGTTCCCATTTTCCATGATAATCTGATACCATTGGCGATTTTGCTTTTTCATTTGAACAAGAAATGAAAATTAACATTAGAATGACTGCAATCCCTATTTTTTTCATTTATTTTAGTTTTTAAGACTTTGTATATTTAATAGATTCTTATTATGTCAAATGGTTGCTTCGTTTAATAAAAAAATAACGCTAATATATTATTAAAATCTTTTGTACCTTATTACTAAAGGCTTTTCGATTAAATCAAAAACTACAATAAGACTAAAAAATCATCATTATAATTTTCAGATTTTTATTTTTGAGATCTAATAACACTTTTAAATTTCCTAATTAAAATCTATCTTCGCTTACTAAAAGAGAATAGAAAATAGAGCATAGAAAACAGATCAAAATCTTTTTTCCATATTCTTAAATCAATAATCTAAAATAAATTAATGTCTAATAATCTCCTTGAAACCCCAATTGAATACTTAAAAGGTGTTGGTCCCAATCGTGGCCAATTGCTTCGTAAGGAACTGGGTATTCATAAATATCGAGATTTAGTTAATTTTTTTCCGAATAGATATATTGACAGAACCCGTTATTACAAAATCAATGAACTTCAGAATACAGGTGCTGAAGTTCAGATTATAGGTAAAATCATCAATGTCAAAACTGTTGAGTTTGCTAAAAACAAAAAGCGTCTGGTGGCCACTTTCGTGGATGATACAGGACAAATAGACCTGAATTGGTTTCAGGGACATAAATGGATACGTGAAAGTTTGAAACTAAATGAAGTTTGCGTAATTTTTGGAAAATGTTCTCTCTACGGAAGTCAGTTTAGTATGGCGCATCCGGAAATTGAATTGCTAAGCGAGCATGAAAAAAGTCTTCGTTCAGCCATGCAAGCTGTTTATCCTTCGACTGAAACCCTGACCAACAGAGGTATTTCAAACCGCACTATCAATAAAATGATGGAGCAATTGTTTATTGAAACACAGGCTTTGTTTACAGAAACTTTTCCGCCTTATTTAGTCGAAGAGTTAAAGCTGATTTCAAAGAGAGCCGCTTTATTCAATATACATTTTCCTAAAAGTACTGAAGCTTTGGCAAAAGCACAATTTAGATTAAAATTTGAAGAATTGTTCTTTATTCAATTGCAATTAATTACTAAAAATCTGATTAGGAAACATAAAATAAAAGGACATCCATTTACAAAAGTGGGTGAATTTTTTAATGAATTTTACCAGAATCATCTGCCTTTTCAGCTTACAAATGCGCAAAAAAGAGTAGTTAAAGAAATCCGTTCAGACATGGGAAGTAATGCCCAAATGAACCGATTATTGCAAGGTGACGTGGGTTCCGGAAAAACTATTGTTGCTTTTTTAAGCATGCTTCTGGCAATTGACAATGGTTTTCAGGCTTGCCTGATGGCCCCAACAGAAATCCTGGCAAATCAGCATTTTATAGGATTATCAGAACTGGCCAATACATTAAACATCAATATAAAAATCCTTACAGGCTCGACTAAAATTGCAGCCCGAAGAATCATCCATGAAGAACTTGAAAACGGAAGTCTGCATATTTTAATTGGCACGCATGCTTTACTGGAGGATAAGGTAAAGTTTCAAAACCTTGGGTTGGCTGTAATTGATGAGCAACATCGTTTTGGAGTTGAACAGAGATCAAAACTGTGGAAAAAGAACGAGATTCCGCCACATGTTCTCGTGATGACAGCTACTCCAATTCCAAGGACATTAGCTATGAGTTTGTACGGGGATTTAGATATTTCGGTCATTGATGAATTACCTCCCGGCAGAAAACCAATTCAAACTGTACACAGATTTGACAGTAACCGCCTTAAAGTATGGAAATTCTTAAGAGACGAAATTGCTCTGGGAAGACAAATATATATCGTTTATCCTTTGATCCAGGAATCTGAAAAAATGGATTTTAAGGATCTAATGGACGGTTACGAAAGTATTTCGCGTGATTTTCCGTTACCTCAATATTCAATTTCGATATTGCACGGAAAAATGAAACCGGCAGATAAAGATGCTGAAATGAAACGCTTTTCTGAAGGTAAAACCAACATAATGGTCGCCACAACCGTAATAGAAGTTGGGGTAAATGTACCTAATGCAAGTGTTATGATTATCGAAAGTGCAGAACGTTTCGGGTTATCACAATTGCATCAGTTACGTGGCCGTGTTGGCCGTGGAGCTGAACAAAGTTATTGTATTTTAATGACGAGCTATAAATTAAGTTCTGACAGTAAAACCCGAATGGATACTATGGTTCAGACGAATGATGGTTTCGAAATTGCCGAAGTCGATCTTAAACTCCGGGGTCCGGGTGACTTAATGGGAACGCAACAAAGTGGTGTTTTAAACCTTCAAATTGCGGATATTGTTCGTGACCGGGACATTTTGGGTCTTGCCCGAAACTACGCCTTGAAAATTCTTAAAGAAGATGCGCCATTACAAAAACTGGAACATGCTATACTGAAAGCTATTTTTATTGAATTGACAAAAAAGAAAAACATCTGGAATTATATTAGTTAAGCTACAAAAGTTCTAAATAAAAAAAGATTAAATACTAAAATCTTATTTCAGCAAAGTGCACCATTTCAGGATTTAGAATCACAAACTCAAAAACCTAACGACTTAGTAACTACAAAGCTTAAAAAAGACACTTCATTGCAGTAAAAAAACATAGGTAAAAACACATAAAAAGTTTGATAGTTTTCAATTTGAATCTGATTCTCTAATTATTTCCAAAATAAATCGAATTCATTTTAAACCTTTTCCTAAAAACTATGTCCAATTACAAAAACTTAACATAAATAGCTGTTAAAAGACATTTAAAATTAACATTAATCAAGTGTTAAATAAAACCTAACATCTTTCGTTTTCGTTTCAAAAAGTTAAATTTGCAAGCTTACTAAAAACACACCCAAAAAAAACATTTACTCAATTTTATGAAAGTAAAAAACCTTGTTTACGCCTTACTGATTATATGCATCGGAGGATTTATAACCTACAGAATAGTTTCTAACAAAAAGAAAAACGAAGAGTCTAAAAGCTTTGGAGACAAAGACAAACCTACTTCGGTAACCGGAATAGTTGTTAAAACAGCTACTTTCGATAATAACTTATCACTTTCAGGGTCTATTGAGGCTAACGAGCAGATAGAAATTCATAGCGAAGTTTCTGGAATAGTCGAGGGAATTTACTTTAATGAAGGCAGTAATGTCAATAAAGGTCAGGTCCTTTTTAAGGTTAATGATCTTGAACTTAAAGCACAATTAAGACAGGCTGTAACCAGAGAAGGTTTGGCTGCTGAAAACGAAAGAAGAGCCAAATTATTACTTCAAAAGGAAGCGATTAGTCAGGAAGAACTTGATGTAGCAAGCGCAGATCACGCATCAGCACAAGCGCAAAGTCAATTAATCAGGGCTCAAATTGCCAAAACTTCTGTAAAGGCTCCTTTTTCAGGAAAAATTGGTTTGCGCTCTATTTCTCCGGGTACCTATATTACGCCAACAATTTTAGTTGCCAAATTAGTTAATACCGGAAAATTAAAAATTACATTTTCTATCCCTGAAAAATATGCTTCACAAGTAAAAACCGGATCATCAATTGAGTTTAAGGTTTCCGGTTCAGATAAGGTTTATACTGCAAAGATCTATGCCATCGAACCAGAAGTGGCAGTTGCAACACGTACTTTACAAATTCGTGCCATTGCTGATAATATTGACGGAAAGCTTTTTCCGGGAACATTCGCTGATGTCAAATTACCTTTAAATATTATTAAAGATGCAATTGTTGTTCCTACAGAAGCAATAGTACCAGTGCAAAATGGTAAAAAAGTATACATTGCTAATATGGGCAAAGCCAAAGAAGTTATGGTAGATGCCACTACGAGAACAGATGCTTCTATTTTGATTTTATCAGGATTAAAAGCCGGAGATACAGTGATTACTAGTGGTGTTATGTCATTAAAAAATGATGCGCCTATAAAAGTTAAAGTCAAAGAATAGTTTTGAGTTATGAATTATGAGTTTAAATTTTAAATCTATAATCTGTACTCTATTTTCTTTATTCTAAAATCTCAACTCTAAAATCTAAAATATTACTTCATAATGAGTTTATCAACAACAAGTATAAAAAGACCTGTTTTAACTATTGTACTGAATCTTTTGATTATTTTATTCGGTTTCATTGGTTATACTTTTTTGGGTGTCAGGGAATTTCCTTCAATTGACCCCGCACAGGTTTCTATTAGAACCAATTATACAGGTGCCAATTCTGACATTATCGAATCGCAAATTACTGAACCTCTCGAAAAGGCCGTAAATGCTATCGACGGAATTCGGAATATTACATCATCGAGTAATCAGGGAAGCAGTAATATAACTATCGAATTTAATCTGGATAAAAATCTGGAAGAAGCTGCAAATGATGTTCGTGATAAAGTTTCGCAAGCGATCAGGAGTTTACCGCAAGATATAGATGCTCCGCCGGTTGTATCAAAAGCTGATGCTGACAGTGATGCAATCATTTCAATGACGGTTCAAAGTGATACCAGAAGTGCATTAGAATTAAGCGATTACGCCGAAAATGTCATTTCGCAACGATTAGAAACTATTCCCGGTGTAAGCGGTGTGCAAATTTGGGGACAAAAACGTTATGCGATGCGTTTGTGGATTGATCCTGTAAAATTAACTGCCTATGGCTGTACTGTAGCCGAAGTCCGTAATGCACTAAACGCGCAAAATGTCGAATTGCCTTCAGGAAAACTAACCGGAAATAATACAGAGCTAACGGTAAAAACGGTTGGTAATCTTTCTAAACCGGAAGAGTTCAACAATATTATTATCCGTACGGACGGAGACAAAATTGTTCGTTTAAGCGATATTGGAGGTGCAGAATTAGGTCCTGAAAATATCGAAACAAAATTAAGTCAATCCGGACTACCTATGATTGGTCTGGCTATTGTGCCAATGCCGGGAGCCAACTATCTTGATATTTCATCTGAATTCTACAAAAAATATGACGCCTTAAAAAAAGATCTTCCAAAAGATATTAAACTAAATATTGCGCTTGATAATACTATTTTCGTAAAGAAATCTGTACTTGAAGTTGCAGAGACTTTAGGAATTTCGATTATTTTGGTAATCATTATTATTTACCTGTTTTTTAGAGACTGGGCAATTGCTTTCAGGCCATTGATCGATATTCCGGTTTCCTTGATTGCTACCTTTTTCATCATGTGGCTTTTTGGGTTTTCAATCAACGTATTGACTTTATTGGCTATTGTTTTGGCAACTGGTCTTGTAGTTGATGATGGAATCGTTGTTACTGAAAACATCTTCAAAAAAGTCGAAGAAGGAATGTCGCCAATTGAAGCTGCAATCAAAGGATCTAATGAAATTTTCTATGCTGTAATTTCTATTTCGATAACGCTTGCTGCAGTATTTTTGCCTGTAATTTTTCTGGAAGGTTTCGTAGGTCGACTCTTTCGGGAATTTGGAGTCGTTATTGGTGCCGCGGTATTAATTTCTGCCTTTGTATCCCTGACTTTGACGCCAATGCTAAATGCTTATTTAATGAAAGGCGGAGAACAGAAAAAATCAAAATTCTATGTTAGAACTGAACCATTTTTCGAAAAATTAAATAGTGGTTACGCAAGTGCATTAAGTAAATTCATGGAAAAAAAATGGATCTCCTTCCCTATTCTTATTGCTTGTTTTGGAATCATTTATTTATTCTTTACAATACTCCCAAAAGAAACTGCTCCTTATGATGACCGTAGTTCTGTTACCATGCGAATGACAACTCCTGAAGGTTCATCATACGAATATACGGATCGTTTTATGCAGGAAATCTCTAAATTGGTAGATGATTCGATTCCTGAGAAAAAAGTAAGTTTGGTAATTACTTCGCCTGGTTACGGATCTTCGTCAACGAATAGCGGTTTTGTCAGGTTGTCGCTAAAAGAACCGGACGAAAGAAACAGGTCTCAAAAAGAAATCGCAGATCAGTTAACAAAAATGACCAAGAGATATCCGGATGCTAAAACATCGGTTATTCAGCAACCTACAATTGCCGTTAACAGACGTGGAGGTTTACCGATTCAATATATAATCCAGGCTCCTAATTTTGAAAAATTAAGAGAGAAGATTCCTGTTTTTATGGATGAAGTGGGCAAAAGTGACGTTTTCTCTGTCACCGATGTTAACCTAAAATTTAATAAACCTGAAATCAATGTGAGCATCGATCGTGAAAAAGCAGAAAGCCTAGGAATCTCAATTATTGATATCGCTCAGACTTTGCAACTTTCATTAAGCGGACAACGTTTTGGTTATTTCATTAAAAACGGAAAACAATATCAGGTTATTGGTCAATTTGATCAAAAAGACCGCTCTAAACCTTTGGATTTAACTTCGATGTTTGTTAAGAATAAAAAAGGAGAACTAATCCAGATGGATAATGTTGTAAATGTGGAAGAACAAAGTAATCCACCGCAATTGTATCACAACAACCGCTATATGTCAGCAACCGTTTCAGCAGGTTTGGCACCGGGAAAAAGTATCAGTGATGGTATTAAGGAAATGGATAAAATAAAAGCAAAAGTGCTGGACGAAAGTTTTACAACTGACTTAAGTGGAGAATCAAGAGATTTTGTCGAGAGCAGCTCTAACACTTCTTTTGCTTTTGGATTGGCGTTATTATTAATATTTTTGATTTTGGCGGCACAATTTGAAAGTTTCATTGATCCGTTAATTATCATCCTTACAGTACCAATGGCAGTTGCAGGAGCTTTATTTTCGTTATGGCTGTTCAATCAAACCTGGAATATATTCAGTCAGATTGGTACCGTAATGCTTATTGGTTTGGTGACCAAGAATGGTATTTTGATTGTAGAATTTGCAAATCAGTTACGAGAACAGGGAAAACCAAAACTCGAAGCAATTCTTGAAGCATCAGAAGCGCGTTTACGTCCAATTTTGATGACCAGTTTAGCAATTGCCTTAGGAGCATTGCCTATTGCAATGTCCCTTGGGGCAGCGTCTACAAGTAGAATCGGAATGGGAGTCGTTATTGTTGGAGGAACTATTTTCTCATTGGCATTGACCCTTTTTGTAATTCCGGCGATTTACTTAATGTGGTCTAAAGCCCGAAAACATTATCCTGAGTTTGATCATATCGAAGAATATGAAAGAGAGAGCATTAAATAGATATTAAAAATTTGAAAAATATAGACTGCGAATTTCGTCTTAACGCTTAATTCGCAGCCAACAATTCATCACATGAAAACTAAAACAACATTAATAAGTATCGTTTTATTTTTGTTTTGCATAGCAAAAAGCAGCGCTCAGGATGTCCTGACTATTGAAGACGCTATGAAAATAGCTTTGGAAAATAATTTTGAAATTAAGATCGCCAAAAACAATACGAAAATCACAGAAACCAATGTAACTGTTGGAAACGCAGGTATGCTGCCAACAGCTACAGCATCTGTTACAGACAATAACAGTGTCACAAATTCATCACAAACACGTCAGGATGGAACTTCGACATCCTTAAACAATGCTAAAAACAATAGTTTAAATTATGGTGTAAGTTTAGGATGGACTGTTTTTGACGGTATGAAAATGTTTGCCAGATTAGACCAGTTAAAAGAGTTGCAAAAATTAGGCGATGCGGAATTAAAAAGAACCATTTTAATGAAAATTGGTCAGGTAAACTCGGCTTATTATGATTTAGTACAGCAACAACAGCAATTATCTGCTTTAGATACTACAATTGTAATCTCAAAACAAAGATTAACATTAGCCAAGAATCGTTTCAGCATTGGAAAAGCATCGAAACTTGAGGTATTAAATGCTCAGGTAGATTTAAATTCAGATCAGGTAGCCTTGTTAAGACAAAAGGAATCTTATGCGAATGCCAAAATATTACTGAATCAATATTTAGCCCGTGACCCTAAAATTAACTTTACTGTAACTGATTTGGTAAAAGTTGATAATAAATTGGTTTTGATTGATTTAATGGAATTAGCACGGAAACAGAACCCGGCTTTAGAATCGCAAATCATCAACAAAAGAATTGCCGAATTACAGCTAAAACAGGTAAAAGCAAATCGATATCCGATAGTAAACTTAACATCCGGTTACAATTTTTCTGAAACGCAATCTAGTTTAGGTTTTACAAGCGAAGCTTCGTCAAAAGGTTTTAATTATGGTTTTAACGCTACTCTGAATATATTTGATGGTTTTAACCAACACCGAAATGAAAAGGTAGCAAAACTGGAAATCGAAAATTCTCAAATTGCGATTGAGCAGCAAAATATGATTCTGAATACACAATTAAGCACTGCTTTTCAAACGTACTTGACCAATCTGGAATTAATTGGTCTTGAAGAAGATAACGAAGCAATTGCAAAACAAAATTTAGACATCACGCTGGACAAATTTAGAATTGGAACCATTACAACTCTGGATTTCAGAACAGCTCAATTAAATTATGTAAACGCAAAAGTACGTTACAGTAATGCACAATATGAAGCGAAACTATCCGAAATTGCCTTAAAAGAATTGGCTGGAAATATTAATTTTTAAAGTAAATTTGTTTCAAAACAAACATCAATGATCTCATATAATACAAAAGATTGGTTTACTTTTATATTCCATGTTCATAAATCAGATACCGTAAGAAAGCTGTTTCCGATTATGATCGCTATCGGAATTTATTCCTGTATTATTGGGTATCTTGAAATCGCGTATTTTAAATTTGGTAAAAACGATTACATCCACAACATTCCAATTATGCACGGAATGTTAGGATTTGTAATTTCGTTATTGCTTGTTTTCAGAACCAATACAGCGTATGATCGTTGGTGGGAAGGTCGGAAATTATGGGGAGGTCTCGTAAATAATAGCCGTAATCTGGCTATCAAACTTTCGGCAATGCTTAAAGATGAAAACGATCGAAAGTTTTTCAGAAAATTCATTCCCACTTATGCTTCAATTTTGCACAAACATTTGCATGATTCTGAAACGAGCAAACAACTTTTTGAAGATGTAGATCTTGAAATTGATCATCATAAACATAAACCGAATCAGGTAAAAAGAATGATGTTTCATAAGATCAACGATTTATATGATGCTAAAAAAATCACAGGGGATCAACTTATTATTTTAAATGAAGAATTACAATCTTTTACCGATATCTGCGGAGCGTGCGAGAGAATAAAAAACACTCCTATTCCCTATTCTTACAGCGCTTTTATCAAAAAGTTCATCTTCTTTTACACCATGACATTACCTTTTGGCTATTCTATAAGTCTGGGTTATTTTGTTGCTCCGGTCGTTGTTTTCATTTTTTATGTATTGGCTAGTTTAGAGCTTATCGCTGAAGAAATTGAGGATCCTTTTGGTGACGATGAAAATGATTTGCCTACCAAAAAAATTGCAGAAAACATAAAAAAACATGTTGAAGAACTCATTTAATTAAACGTTAAATGTAAGTTTTCTATTAAAATTTTCATTAAATTTAAAGTCTTTACTTAAAATTTAATCACAATGAATAACCAACGTGCTTTAATCAATCCTCCGCAATTATCAAATGAAAAATCATTAAAAACTCTTATCGAAAACAGGACCGTTTATACACTAAACCATTGTGAACTAAATATTTTCGAAACTTACGAATCTTCGAACCTGGTTCCTTTAAAATTCAATGATTTTGTGGTGACCAGTATGTTAAGAGGCAAAAAAGTAATGCATCTTTTTGATGAACCCGGATTTGATTATCTGCCAGGCGAAACAGTGGTTATTCCGTCGAACGTAGAAATGAAAATTGATTTCCCGGAAGCTTCCAGAGAAAATCCCACCCAATGCCTTGCATTAGCAATAGACAAACCTAAAATAACAGAGACATTAAACTTTCTAAACGAGCGTTATCCAAAAGAAGGTGCTGATGCTTATTGGCAATTAAATTATCAAAACTATTTCTTTTACAATAATGTAGATCTTGCTTCAACAATCAATAAACTGATAAAGGAATGCATGGGAACCTCTATTACCAAAGATGCTCTTGCTGACTTGACTTTGCAGGAATTACTAATCCGAATTATACAAACACAAACGATAAAATCGATTGATGATGGAATTGCAATTCAATCCAATAATCCAATTTTTGAAGTAACGGAATTTATTAAACTCAATTTAAAAGAAAATATAAACCTTAAAAATCTGAGTGACAAAGCTTGTATGAGTACAGCATCTTTCTATCGGTTCTTTAAACGAGAGTTAGGTATGAGTCCGATTGAGTATATTTTGAATGAAAAAATAAAACAAGCTAAAAAATTACTTCGAAACCCTGCAATTCAAATAAATGAAGTTTGCTACTTATCCGGTTTTGAAGATGCAAATTATTTTATCAGGTTGTTTAAAAAACACGAGGGAATTACTCCTAAACAATATCAATTACTTTATGTTAATTAATTTTCTTTAAAAGGTACAAGGATCCAGAACTGCAAAGTGACAAAGGTTTCTCGCATTCGATTATGGCATTTTGCCTTTGGTAATAAACGAGACTCCTTTTTAGATTCTCATAGAAGCTTTACTAACCGCTACAGATAATAAACCCGACGGGCTCTAAAAACCTGTCGGATTTGAACATAATAGAAATAACTCATTTTTCGAAACGATTCAAATGTTATTTTTTATCATTTTTTAGTGAATATAATGGACAAAAAAACTTTATTAATTTACAACTCTGTTTCTTTGAACCCCTTTTTAATCAATAAACTTAACTGGTTCAAGATCTTTCTCTTCTTCTTCAGTAAAAATTCGATATTCAATTTGAAATGTTTTTTTCAAAGGAGTCTCCAGTGAAAAGCCCCCTACTCCAAAAGCGTCTATTACCGTTAATGTAAAATGCGCATGTTTCCAATATTCGAATAAATCCTTGTCGACCCAAAATTCAGTATCTTCAATAGTTCCTATACAAACATCTCCCATACGCTGATAATATCCTCCTTTTTCAAAACATTGTGGTTGTGTACCTTCACAACAGCCTCCAGCCTGGTAAAACATTAAATCACCATGTTTTTCTTTTAGAACTTTTATTAAATCAATAGCTTTTTGCGTGGCGTCAAGTCTTTTTATCATGATTCTAATAATTTAAAAAAGTAACAAACTTATAATACTATAAGCTTGTTACTTTTATGATTTTAGTTATGCCTTTGCAATTTCAAGAACGACTCGTCCTTCAATTTGCCCCTTTTTCATTTTGTCAAAAACTTCGTTAATATTTTCCAGTTTTGCTGGCGTAACGGTAGCTTTTACTTTTCCTTCAACAGCAAATTCAATTGCTTCTTTCATGTCTTTACGAGTTCCTACAATTGAACCTCGAATTGTAATCCTGTTTAAAACAGTATCAAAAATTGATAAATCAAAATTTCCCGGAGGAAGTCCGTTGAGTGCCATTGTACCCTTTCTTCTTAATGTTTCAAGACCTTGCTTGAAAGCAATAGGAGAAACTGCGGTAATCAATGCCCCGTGCATTCCACCGACTTCTTTCTTTAAGAATTCTCCAGGATTTTGATTTTTTGCGTTTACTACTAAATCTGCTCCAAGTCTTTTAGCCAAATCAAGTTTATCATCGGCAACATCAATTGCTGCAACATGCATTCCCATTGCTTTTGCGTATTGTACAGCAACGTGTCCAAGACCTCCAATTCCTGAAATTGCAACCCATTCACCAGGTTTTACTTCGGTTTCTTTAAGTCCTTTGTACACGGTTACTCCTGCGCAAAGTATTGGTGCCATTTCCATAAAATTCACATTAGATGGTAAAATCCCAACATATCTTGCATCTGCAATTACATATTCTGCAAATCCTCCATCTACACTATAACCTCCATTTTGCTGTGTATCGCATAATGTTTCCCAACCCGTTATACATTGATCACAACCACCACATGCACTATAAAGCCATGGCACACCAACTGCATCTCCTTCTTTAACATTTTTTACGTCCTGCCCTAAAGCAACTACATATCCTACAGTTTCATGACCCGGAATTAATGGCATTTTCGGTTTAACCGGCCAATCTCCTTCAATTGCGTGTAAATCAGTATGACAAACTCCACTTGCAATTACTTTTACAAGAATTTCATTTCTTCCCGGGCGTTTAACTTCGACTTCTTCAATTTGTAAAAGAGAACCAAATTCTCTAATAACTGCGGCTTTCATAGTTTTAGGTAGCATATAGATGATTTATTAGCGAGAACAATACACTTTTGTTTAACATATTGCTCTCTGATTTATATAAGGGTTGTAATTTATTTTTAGAAGAAACCTAATTTCTTTTTATCGTATGAAATCAGCATATTCTTGGTTTGACGGTATTGTCCTAACATCATTTTATGATTTTCACGACCAATTCCGGATTGTTTATAACCTCCAAAAGGTGCTCCCGCTGGGTAAGAATGGTACTGATTGATCCATACACGACCTGATTGGATCGCTCTTGGAACCTGATAAATTTCATGTGCATCACGTGTCCATACTCCTGCTCCCAAACCATACATAGTATCATTGGCGATTTCTATAGCTTCTTCAGTAGTTTTAAATGTTGTTACTGCGAGTACTGGTCCAAAAATCTCTTCCTGAAAAATTCTCATTTTATTATTCCCTTTAAACAAAGTTGGTTTGATATAATAACCGCCTTCAAGGTCTCCTCCTAAATGATTTTCATCTCCTCCTGTCAACAATTCTGCACCTTCTTCTTTGCCAAGTTTAATGTAGGACATGATTTTTTGTTTCTGCACTAATGAAGTCTGCGCACCAATCATTGTTGATTTATCTAACGGATTTCCTGCAATAATTGCTTCTGTACGTTCGATAACTTTTGCAATGAACTTTTCGTAGATATCCTCATGAATTAATAGTCTTGACGGACAAGTACATATTTCACCTTGATTTAAGGCAAATAAAACAGCGCCTTCGATTGCTTTGTCAAAAAAGTCATCATCATGATCTGCTACTGACGGAAAGAATATATTTGGAGATTTACCACCAAGTTCCAGAGTAACCGGAATAATATTTTCTGTAGCATATTGCATTACCAAACGTCCTGTAGTCGTCGAACCAGTAAAAGCGGCTTTAGAAACTTTTTTGTTGGTAACTAACGGACGACCTAATTCCGCACCAAAGCCATTTACAATATTCAAAACTCCCGGAGGCAGAATATCTCCTATTAATTCCATTAGTACTAAAATAGAAATTGGCGTACTTTCTGCGGGTTTTAAAACAATTGTATTTCCTGCAGCCAATGCCGGAGCAATTTTCCAGACTGCCATCAGAATTGGGAAATTCCATGGAATTATCTGGGCAACAACACCCAATGGTTCGCTTAAAGCTATAGAAACCGTCTGAGAATCAAGTTCTGCAATTGAACTTTCTTCAGCACGAATTACACCTGCAAAATATCTAAAGTGATCAATTGCCAACGGAATATCTGCAGCAAGTGTTTCGCGAATTGGTTTTCCGTTATCAATAGTCTCTACTGTAGCAATATACTCAAGGTTATCTTCTATTTTTTGTGCAATCTTATTCAATAAAATACTACGTTCTGTAACTGATGTCTTTCCCCAGGTTTTAAATGCTTCATATGCGGCATCTACAGCTAATTCTAAATCTTCTTTGCCTGAATGTGCAGCTTTTGTAAATACTTTTCCATCAATAGGAGAAAGAACATCAAAATATTCGCCTTTAACCGGTGCGGTAAATTTGCCGTTTATGTAATTGTCATATTTCGCCTTAAATTCAGGTCTTTGGATGGTATTGCTCATGATATTATGTTTTTGATTCATTTCAAATTTACCTTCATACTTCTTAACAGAATAGCACTATTCATTCACATAGTAGCACAAATATTTCACATTCGTTTTTATAACTAATAATTAATAATAAATTAATAAAATATTAGCAGTAAATATGTTAAATACTCAATAACAGAAACTTTTATACTGAATAAAAACAGCTCGAAAAAACCAAATAAATTGTTTCTTACTACCACACGCAATCCTTATATTTGTATCCTTATACAAAGAATAAAAAAGTTAACATGAAAATATCTTATAACTGGTTAAAACAATTTATTAAAACAGACTGGACTTCTGAGCAAACTTCAGAACTATTGACAGATTTAGGTCTTGAAGTAGAAGTAGTCGAAAAATACCAATCGGTTAAAGGCGGTTTAATAGGTGTTGTTGTAGGGCACGTACTTACTTGTGAGAAACATCCTGATGCAGACAGATTAAAGATTACTACTGTAAATATTGGTTTAGAATCTCCTATACAAATTGTTTGTGGAGCGGCGAATGTTGCAGCAGGACAAAAAGTACCGGTAGCTACTATCGGAACTGTTTTATATGATAAAGATGGCGTTGAATTTACTATTAAAAAAGGAAAAATTCGCGGACATGAAAGTCACGGAATGATTTGTGCTGAGGATGAATTAGGATTGGGCACAAGTCACGAAGGAATCATGGTTCTGGATGCTGCATTGGCACCCGGAACAGCAGTATCAGAAGTATTTCAAGTTGTAAATGATGAAGTTTTCGAAATAGGATTAACTCCTAATCGTGCAGATGCAATGAGTCATTTTGGAACAGCGCGCGATTTGAGAGCTGGAATGTTACAACGCGGTGTCAATATCGAATTAATTACTCCGTCTGTAAGTAACTTCAGGGTTGACATGCGTACTTTGAAAATTGATGTAAATGTAGAAGAGCCTCTTCTAGCACCAAGATATTGCGGAGTAACAATCTCAGGGATTTCTGTAAAAGAATCTCCTGCATGGTTACAGGATCGCTTAAAAGCTATTGGACTAACTCCAAAAAATAACATTGTTGACGTTACTAATTATGTTTTACACGAATTAGGTCAACCTCTTCACGCGTTTGATGCTGCAAAAATTAACGGAAAAATAATTGTAAAAACGCTTCCTGAAGGTACAAAATTTGTCACTTTAGACGATGTTGAAAGAACATTGCATAAAGAGGATCTAATGATTTGTGACGAAAAAGGCCCGCTTTGTATTGCAGGTGTTTTTGGTGGAAAAAAATCAGGTGTAACTGAAGGTACAACTACTATATTTTTAGAAAGTGCTTATTTTGATGCTGTAAGTATTCGTAAAACAGCTAAAAGACATCAATTGAATACTGATGCTTCTTTTAGATTTGAAAGAGGAATTGATCCAACTATCACAGAATATGCATTGAAACGTGCTGCTCTATTAATTTTAGAAGTCGCTGGCGGTAAATTGACATCTGATGTTGTAGAAGTATATCCTAAAAAAGCAGAAGATGTTTCTGTTTTACTAAACTTTAGTCATGTTTCTAAAATTATTGGTCAGGAAATTCCAAAAGATACAATCAAAAAGATATTAGTTTCTTTAGATATTAAAGTAAACAGCGTTTCTGATTCTGGTTTAGGTTTAACAATACCGGCTTATCGTGTAGATGTACAACGAGAAATTGACGTAATTGAAGAAATCCTGAGAGTTTACGGTTATAACAACATTAACTTTTCAAAAAAATTCAATGCAACAGTTTCTAATTCGCCTAGAACTGAAGATTATAAAGTACAAAATGTAATTGCGTCTCAATTAAACTCGCAAGGTTTTCATGAAATGATGGCCAATTCGTTGACTACAGCAGCTTATGCTAAATTATCAACCGTATTAAAAGAAGAGCATAATGTTACTATGCTAAATCCTTTAAGCAGTGATTTGGCTACCATGCGCCAGTCATTATTGTTTTCTGGTTTAGAGGCTATTTCATATAACATCAACAGAAAAAATTCTGATTTAAAATTATTCGAATACGGTAAGTCATATCATAAATATCTTAACGGATACGAAGAACACAAACATCTGACTTTATTGGTTTCCGGAAACAGAAATAGAGAAAGCTGGACAAACCCACAAAAAACTACTGATTTCTTTTTATTAAAAGGATATGTAAAAGGAATTCTTGCCCGTTTGGGAATTGACAAAATTTCTAATGCGCCGGTGCAAACCGATATATTTTCAGAAGGAACTGCGATTTGCTACAACAATGACACATTAGTAGAAATGGGTGTTGTAAAAAAATCAATACTAAAACATTTCGGAATCAAACAGGATGTATATTTTGCTGATTTTAATTGGGATTTGGTATTGAAAATCATCACGGGAAAAATTAAATATACTGAAATTCCTAAGTATCCAGAAGTTCGTAGAGATCTTGCTTTATTGATTGATAAAAGCACCACTTATGAAAGTATTTTTAATCTGGCGAAGCAAACTGAAAAGTCACTTTTGAAAGATGTCAATTTATTTGATGTTTATGAAGGTGAAAAGCTTCCGGAAGGAAAAAAATCATACGCTTTGAGCTTTACCATTCAGGACAATACAAAAACGCTTACTGACGCTCAAATTGACAAAATCATGTCTAAATTGCAACAAACTTTCGAGACGGAACTTGGAGCTACTTTGAGATAAGATCGTTTTCTACAAAACATAAGAATCCCAATTTTGAATTATTTCAGAATTGGGATTTTTTATTTTTGACAATTTCTATCCTTAATAGGTAATAGCAGCAAAAATTGGATGTTCCTTAATTTTTTCTCTTCCGTTTAAAAAACTAAGTTCCATCAGGAAATTGCATTGTACAATTTCACCTCCTAATTTTTCTACAAGTTCACAAACGGCCTTCGCTGTCCCTCCTGTCGCTAAAACATCATCATGAATCAAAACCCTGTCGCCTTTTTTTATTGCGTCTGTGTGCATCTCTAAACTATCTATACCGTATTCCAGTTCATAAGAAGCCGATATTATTTCATAAGGAAGTTTTTTGGGTTTTCTCACAGGAACAAAACCTGCATTTAATTCCTGAGCCAATAATATACCAAAGAAAAAACCCCGGCTCTCTGCTCCTACAACCTTATCTATATTTTGTCCGTTTAGCGATCCTACTAAAATAGAAAGCGCCTCTTTTCTGGCTATCGCATCATTTAGTAACGGAGTGATGTCTTTAAACAAAATTTCTTTTTTTGGAAATCCCTGAATATCACGTATATAATTTTCAATCTTCATTTTTTTTCATTTTTATGTTATTTTATGCTTGGATATCTCACATTTATTCCTATCTTTGCACCCGCAATAAGGGCACAATAAAGGTACAAAAAATAAGCTTATTGCAAACAAAAAAGGCCTCGTGGCGCAACTGAATAGCGCACTTGATTACGGCTCAAGAGGTTACTGGTTTGAATCCAGTCGAGGTCACTACTCGGGACAAAAGAAAAATATCATCTTTTGTCCCGTTTTTTTTTACCCGTAATCTATTGTTTACCAAGTATATACAGTTGACCATTTCGTTGATCCTAGCGGTTTGGATTTTGTTTTCTCGAAATGTAAAATTTTCAGGAAAAATTAAACCAATTATCTCCCTTGAATCGGCTAAACTCGCATTATCAAAGGCTTCACCAAGCTTTAGGAGGTTTTCCAATCCTGAGTTCGTTAAATACTCTATATTCCCTCTGTCGTCCTCTACATTTCCCATCTCTTTTTCCAGATTACTGATAATTTCATTGTATTCATTCTTCATCAGATTATAGTCCTCAGCATCAATTTTCTCACTTACTAATAAATTTCTGGCAACCGATAATTTCTTTTCGTAAGCTGCAATTTTTTCAAGCGACTTCTTTTTTTCGTTAGCTACTAATCCAGTGTGTTCCCTGTATCCTTCAAGCAAAACTGCCGCATATAGTTTCTTTACCTCTTGTAAAGGTTTGAATTTGTTTAAATTGTCTTTAAATATTTTATTGACAATCTCAGAGTTAACTCTCCATTTACAATCTTTATGACAATGATAATAGTAGTAATATTTATTCCTTCCTTTACATTTGCTGCCTGTTAACTTCTGACCGCATTCGGGACATAGAAAAAAACCTCGCAATGGGAAATTTTCAATTGTCTTAATCTTTGGCCTATATGTCCTCGCTTTACTGTCAAGTACATCTTGTACGCGATAAAATAAGCCATCACTAATAATGGCATCGTGTTGTCCAGTTACCCATCTTTCTTCTTCATCTCTATATTTAGGAACTACAATTTTTCCGCAGTAAAGTGGATTCCTAAGAATGATCCACAAGTTACTCTTAGACAGGATAAGCCCCTTGTCCTTGGCCATCTGGTAAATAGACTCGGTACTAAAAGCATTTCTGGCAACCTGTTCGAATATCCAAACTAGTTTTGCTGCTTTCTCCGGTACAATGGCAATATATTTTCTTCCATCCTCAGTTATCTTATTGGCATATCCATAAGGAGCCATGCCCATATGCCTTCCTTCTTTCTTACCCCTTCTAAGTCCCTGAAAGGTATTTAATGCTCGACGGTCATTTTCAACTTCGGGTGCAGCCAGGTAAAATGCAAGCATCATTTTGTTTTCCGGAACACTCAAGTCAAGTGGTTGTTCTATAGCCTGCGGATCAATACCCAGTTTCCTTAATACATTGATCATTTGATAAGCATCACCCGCATTACGGCTGAACCTGTCCCACTTCATGAATAGAACCAGATTAATTTTATTTTTATATTTCTTCGCATCAGCAAGAAATTTTTTCCATTGAGGCCTATTAAAAGTCTTTGCCGAATGATCTTCATAAATTACATTACGTATCTGTATCTGATTTATGCTGCAATATTTCCTTAACATTTCTTCCTGATTACGTTGCGAGAAACCTTTTTCTGCCTGCTCATCAGTACTTACACGAATATACAAGTCCGCTATCTTACTCATTTTGTTATATTTAAATGTTTTAACACAGCGATATTAGCAATTATTCTTAAGAAATACAAGATTTCCTCTGCCTGTTCAATAGTAACATCTAATCCCTCAGATCTGAGCATCTGTAAAGCTTTTTCCGGTGTCAACTTTGAATTACTGTAGTCAATATCTTTCTCCATAATACACTTTTTTAAAATCCACAAAATGCAATTTAAATTAAAAGTGCTTAAATCTTATTAATTATCATGATCTGTCCTTAAGAGGAAGTCTATTTCCTTCTTCAACCTTTTATTTCTTAAGCATAATAACAAACTCACTTCTTAAAACAATTCGAATAGCTCACAGAAAAGGTTTTAATCACTACAAGATTAATTTAAAAAAAAAGTGGTCAGTATAATTTAATACTGACCACTTTAGAAAAGTTTTAATCTTTAATTAAGAATTTCACGCTAATCATCTGTTTCAACGGCAAGTTCAATAACATGATGAACCAAGAAGGCATCGATCAGAGAAAGTGCATAATCACGATCGATTGGCAACATTTCTGGTTTTAACAGAATTTCATCAATATAATTTCCTGCATCCCATAGTTTTCTAACTAACTCAGGATTTTTCGGTTCAATTGTGCTCAAGACTTTCTCGAAAATCAAATCAGCTGTTCTGATAAACTCTAATCTTTCATCGTCAACTAGTGGTAATACAAAAATTTGCAGAGATGACTTGTTCATCTTCTTCTTCGGTTTACTTTTTTGATTTTTTTCTAATAGTTTTTCAGATTGTAATAAACGATAATCATATCCATCGGATTGATGATCATCTACTTGATCAAAAACTGTTTCAAAGATATCCAGTTTAAGATCGTCATCGAAAGCAAAACCATTCTCGCGCTGTTGTGCCGAGATATAAATATCCCATTCAGTAACACTAATCTTATGCATATTTTTAAACAGCAGTTCAGATAGTTTCAATGCTGAAGAAGAAGCATCCAGCATTTCCGTCCATTTTCTAAATCCAGCCAAATTTGCAATGTAATGCTGAGCTTTCATTAGTGTAAAATTGTCTTCTTCGATATCAAAATCGAGAACAAGAGCATCTATATCAAAATACTTGGGCGTATATTGATAAAGTTCACGGCCAAAATCGGCATCGAAATAAGACTTTTGTGTTTTAAAATCTTTGCAAAGATTTTTTGCTTGGAGTTTGAAGTACTCAATAATTTCCATAATACATTCCTTTTTACACCGGCTGTATTATCCTATTTTTTGGCGTTCGTAATCTTGTTTGGATAATAAGCAGGTAGGTTTGCATTATTAAACTATTGGCTGATAAAATCTTTGCACGAACGGGCTTGCTTGCCAATAAGCATAAGTAAATGTAGTAATAAAATCTAATAACTACAATACATAAATCATTTTTAATTAACGTTTTAGGTAATTTATATCTGAAGAAGATTCTAGAAAGCGATGTCCTCGAGGTCTTTCCTATACATAAAAAACCTAACTAGCGGAGGAAAATATTGATTTAATTAGCACTAAAACAAGAAGAATGTTTTTTTAAATTGAATTAACCTTCTATTTTTACGTACTCAATTTAACAATATAAAAACATGAAAGATTTAGTAGCAAAAATCAATGCAGAAATCGAAACATTTAAAGCAGAATCAGATTCATTAATTGAAAAAGGTGTGAAAGCCTCTGGAGCCAGAGCTCGTAAATCAACCTTAGAAATTGAGAAACTTTTAAAAGAGTTTAGAAAAGTTTCTATTGAAGAATCAAAAAAATAAATACATTCTTAATTTTACTAAATTTGCCTTTCAGATTCTGAAGGGCTTTTTTATGTATAAAATTAATGCTCATTAATCTTTCATATATGAGAAACCATTATTACTGGCAATAGTAATTAAAGGCTGGATAGTTTCTTTAAATCTTAAATAATCCCATCCGCTATCATCTAAATCAGGAAAAATGCTAAGATATTCCTCCAAATATTTATTCTTGGAGTTATAACTTTTAACTATTTCAAAAGCTGTCTTGTGAAGAGTATAAAACTTATCAAAATATTTATCTATCAACGGGAGTCTATTGCTTTTAAACGAATTAAAATTTTTATCAATTGGAATTAGATTCCAAATTAAATCATGAGAAACAAATGCATGGGGCACAAAATGGTCTAAAGCATATTTTTTCTCATCAAAAACTAATTTTTTATTAGTAAAAATACAATCTACTGTCCCCAATTCATTAAACACAAATTTCCAATATTCGTTTGTTTGTTTAATCAATGAATTTCTTGTAACAGTCTTGAATATTTTATTTGAAATGTCTGGAACATTTGGATTTCTTTTTTGAAGAAAAATCGACAAATTCCAATAACAAAAGTCTTTTAATATTTTTGAATTCGACTGTAAATAAGTAATCCATATAGGATTAATTTCTATATAATCTTTTTGCAAATGATACAGGGCCCCATGCTCAAAATTTTGAGAATGGGTATATATATCATTACGTCCCCCTGAAAACCAAGATGAAATAAACCAATGAGGAACATTTTTATCAAAATGATTTAATATTTTGACAGTTTCGATCTTCTGGCTATCTTCTAAAACAGAATTTATGATGTTTTTATTTTCATTTATCTTAAGATTTTCAATATTCATAATGGCTCTCACTGCATCTTGAATAAGGTCTTGTTTACCAAAAGATACTTGAAAATAATTAACGGTATACCATGAATTACTAATCATCCTTGAGAATATTTTTCTTTTCTCAATATAAAAGATATCTTTTTCTACTAATTCGAGAATCGCTAGAAACCAATAAAATTTATAAGTAGCAGACGTACTTGAAAATACTGATGATAATTTATCTATTTGAAGATGCTGGGAAATTGGAAGATTCATAGAATTCTAAATAACCTTTTAGGTTAAATTAATACTTTATATTAACAGATTATAGATATTCATTGTTTTTTGCATACTTCATTAATTTTTCAAGCTCAAAAAAACTTTCTTTTGCCAATCGATTCATTTCTTTGGTCTCTTGTTCAACTATACTACGATTTTCACTTAAGTTATCCTTGTTAGGAATAAAATAATTATCTCCTCCATATAGATGAATCGAACTATACTCGTGAAATTTATTTAATTTTTCAGTAAAATTACTTATCAAAACCTGAAGTCCGTTATCCGTTACTCTATTTTTTATCAATCGAGCTTTATAAATAAAACTAATACTTTTACTGATAGCTTCTTTTTTATATCCATACCAAGAATTCTGCTCATAGATATCTTCATGAAAACTATCCAAGTCTAATTCTTTTAATAATTTCTGAATTATTTTTTTATCACTTTTTTTAGGAACAAAAACATTTAATTCATTTTTAAGATTTCTCAATTCATACAACAGAATAGAAACAAGTAAAACTAATGAGACTATGATAGAATATTGCCAATTCTTAAAAATATCTGGAAGTGAAAAATAAGAAGTTAAATACGTGAGCACTATAGGGATGACAAAAATACTTAAATACCATTTTTCCAATATTCTTTTCATTTTACAAATTTATTTCTTAATGCAAATATATACTCCTCATCTTACAAATTCAATTTAGTATCTATTGATTTTGAAATACTATAAAGAATACCAGGCTTTTCATCATAGTCATCATAATAATCTAAATGTATTTTAATCTTTGATTTATAGTGGTATTTGATACTTTGAAGTAAATATTTTTTGTCATCAGCATTAACCTTATCTTCAACTACATCGCCCACAAAATCGTTAATATACTCAAGCAGTAATCGAAATTTTTCAAGATGGTAAACATCTTCTAATAATTCTTCTTCATCTTCTGTTTTCTCTTTTTTATAAAGTTCTAGAAATTTAGACAATCCGTCACCCCCTTTATAAATCTTTTCTTTTTTAGTAATACTCCCAACCTCTATAAATTCGAAGTCATTAATATCTGTCCTTACCACATCTAGCTTCCCATTCAAATAATTAACTATTTTTTTCTGTTTATCATCATTTTTTTGATCATTCAACTGACCCTGGATAATTTCATTTGCTTTGATTTGCTCCAATAATGCAAAGTACACCAAAATAGCTCCAACAAATCCAACAATTGGAGAAGTGATTCCTCCTATTGTATCACCAATATTACCAGTTTGTGAAAAATCGATTAAGCCAACTTTTCTAGTCATTAAATATGGAAAAAACATTACTAGTAAAGCACCTAAAATTAGAACTGCTAATGCATTTTTTTTCATAATTTAGAAGTTTATTTTATATTAAATAATTAGGGATGTTTCGGTTGGCAATATCTTTCCTTCTCTCAATAAATCTGCAGGATTATTTATTATTTCAATTCTTGGATTTTCTTTATTCGCGTCAAAAACTCTATAAATATAATAATTGCTTCCATGTTCAAGCATGAACTTCCACTCATTCAATGATAGAAATACCACATTCTTATCTGATGAAGGAGTTCCTTTAACATCAATATATTTTTTAACACCATTTTCTATTATCGAAAAATCATAAGGTTTGCGACTTTCTTCATTTTCATTTTCCCATTTAATTTCTGTATAATTATTTTCTTCTTGGTTAAGTAATTTATTAACTAATCCTTCGCAAAAAAAACCAACATCAGTTCTAAACTGTTTATCATCTATTGCAATATAATTTTCTCTTGTTACAGAATCCTGAGTGTTAAAGGATCTTGTAGAAGTGGTAATTTTACTCATATCAAAATTTCCAAACTCTGCAAAAGGTTTAAAGGGAGTTTCATATTGAAAATTATCACTATCATCATTCTCTTCCTCAACGTTAACAGAAATTTCTTTTTCCATTATTTCAGAAGAATAAGCAGGTACAATAATATCACTATTGTCTAAAACTTGCTTAACAGTAAAAGTTCGTCTATTCTTTATTTCAGAGTCCTCAATATTCATTTCTTTTAACCATTCATAAATCTCCTTATCATCATTTTCTAATAATAGAAACCTTAGGATTTCAGTATCCTCAAATACTTTTAAAGTTTCGCAAATCTCTTTTATAAAATTTAGCAGAATCCTCTCGCTTCTCCAAGAGCCTCGATAATAAAAATTCTTCTCTTCTTTAAAAACAGTTACAACTGGTCCTTTAATAAGATCTTCCATATGCATGAAGGATAAGTTAATTTCTTGAGCACTGTAAAAGTTAGTCCGATCTATAATACTAAACATTCTCTCAAACTGATCAATTGTATCATCTACACATCTTTTTTGCAGATATGCTGAAAAAAATGGTAGCACATCTTCAAATCTCTTTTTAAAAGAAGTATCTATTTCCCCATTTTTTAATTCAGGTACAAACTTTGTTATAATTTGTACTCCAAATAAAGACATTAAACTACCCAGCTTTTCTCTTTTACAATTCTCAGGAATATTAATTAATTTTAAAGAACTGGATTCTTGTGAAAAACCGTCGATTGTTATCCATTTTAATTCCGTCACCGGTTCAAATGAATTTCCTATCGCTAAAAGTTGATTCTGGGAGCCCCATTTTCGAATTAACTGCAATGTATCTTCCGCAAAATCAGGTAATAATTCTGAGAGTTTATTGTATATCAATCCAATTCTATTAATGGAATTTTTACTTATTGTATCATCTTTCGATTCTTCAGAGATTAATTTTAAAATTGTTAAGTAATCTGAAATATCTAATTTGTTTTTAAAATTAAAAATTTCATTCCATCCATCTGTTGGGCGTTCATCACAATCAAATACAGGAAAATAATCCCCAGCAATTTGTTTAATCTCTCGAATATTTATATATACCTTATTTGAATATTCTAAGCCCTTACTAGTTGTCGGAATACATTTTGATCTACTTACATACCATCTAAAGTAATTAGGAACGCTTTTCGAAAACATGTTATGACCATTACCCGTTCCATATCTAAATATTGCTGGCGATGATAGTTCTTCATGTCCACTACCGTTTGAAAGCATGTATTTCCAAAATATCTTACTGTAGTCAAGATTTTCTGCAATTAGATTAAGAAATGATGGAATTTTTATCAATCCAATTACATTGTGAGAGCCAAATCCATAGCCCCCGCCATTTCTTGCCAAATTTTCGCACTCATCAACCCATTCAGGATGCGTGATTTGCTTAACCGTTGCCAAGGTATTATTACCGTTAATAGTTTCTATATCAATTTTATTCTTGACACGGATCACTTTAAAAAAAACACCCCATTCAGCTGCCGAATATTTAGTTTTTAAATATTCTTCAGAGATAAAGTTTAAATCTCCAATTACACCTTCAAGGGGTAGTTGTGGATAGTAGACATTTGAAAGATAACAGTTTTGAGCTTGCTTAAATATAATTTCTTCTCCTTTAATTCTAATTTTAAATTCACGAAGGGATTCAATCATTTCAGCATCCAAAAGATTGTTTTTATACATCTTATGAAGATAGATTGTAAGGTCCAAATAATTATCATTTGTGATAAAAGCAGAATTGTTAAGATTTGGAACAATAACATTTGTTATGAAAGAACTATCAGAAGGCTCCTTCACTCCCAGCCTTTTTAGCCATTCATAAACTTTATCATTCTGTTCAATTTTATAAAACACCTCAGAATGTATAATCGGAATATCCCCAAGATCTGTAGATGCACTAAAAGAACCTGTAGGAAAGCAAATTCCAGTTACAGGGTTTTTAAGTTTTTTATCTTCATCATAAATAAATGGCAATGTTTTCATCATTTGAAACCACTCCCCTTTGCTATCGTTATCAGAGCGGTACATCAAGAACTCTATTAACTGAAAATTTTGTTCAACTTCATGTCTTGTAGTGAATGATTCTGAAGTAAAAAAAGACTCGAAATTATCAAGTTCAAAAGTATATACTCCTAATCCTTTAAGTTTTTCCGGGTGTTGAATTCTGGCATTTACAAAACTACTTTTTTCAAAAGTTATATTTTTTTCTTTGTGTAAATAATCTGTTATGGAATCAATATTAATAAATGATTGATGAGACAATCCAGTCTTATCGTATAGAACCTGGCCAGCCTTTTTAGGTAAATTATCCTCTGAAACAATGAACGCTCGCAGTTTACTATTTTTCTCGTATCCAGTATTAAAAGAACTTTTTAATCTATCATAGGTTTCAGGGAATTTCCCTGGAAGCAAACGTAGAACTTGATACGAGTATTCACTTAAAGCCAAAAGCTCAAACCATTCAAAAGTTTTTTCAGCAACTAATTCAAACAACCATTTATTCCAGGCTGAATCTTTATGAAGGGATTCTCTTGATGCATTGGTGATAAAATTTCCATTAACTATAAATGGAAAATTCATATCATTAACTTTGGTTGGCAAATAAGTAAAAATAAGCCTTTCCTCTTTACTGAGTATTTTTATATTATCATCTTCAACCTTTGCGGCAAAAGATATTTCTGTAATCTCGATTTCTTTTAATTTTTCAGGAGTTTCTTCGTCATTATTTAGCGCTGTTTTAGTTGCCTCAGAAACCGGTATATCTTCAAATGTTTTAATTATCCACTGACTTATCAAGTGCTCGTTCTTCAACAGCACAACACTTTTAAAAGCATTTTTATTTGACAATACTTTTTTCTCGATAAAATATTGAAATTCTCCATTTCGGGAAATTGAAATCTTAGAAACTTTTCTCAAGAAAAGTAAAATCTGACCATCAGATAGTACTTCTTTCAACTCTGCTTCTAATGATAATGCATTTTTCATCTCAAGAACAGTAGAAACATTAAAATCTGTTTTCTGAAGACTATTTTGAATTACACTTGAAAAATCATTTAACTCAGTCCATATAGGTATTATCTGCCATGGAAGCTCCTTATCATGAAACAATTTATCAAAACGGAATTGGAATCCTCCCGAAAATATAGAAACCCTGTTTGATTTACCAAAAACAGATTTAAATCCAATTCCCTTATAACCAGTTTGATTAGCATCCTCTCGCTTTGTACTTGCTCCTGAGTTTGTAAGTGAATTTATATCCTTTTCTGAAAATGATCTTCCATTGTGCGAAACAATCAAAGCATTATCTAAAAAATCAAAATGAACTTCATTTCCAGATTCAAAAGAAGAGTCATCAGCATTTTGTATCAGTTCAAATACAAATCGCTGACTCTCAGAATAGATATCTTTTGAGACAATATTTAACATCCTTGCCATCATTGTCCCTTGGTCTGGATCTAGATATTGAGACCTTCTGGTGTAGAGACCTTCTATAATTTCTTTATGCATATATAATATTTACGAGATGAATGAATTTGCGGGCCATTTTTCTAATACTGCTCTGTCCCACTCATTTAACAAAGCTGTAAAATCATCAATAATTTTAAGTAGTGAAATACAAAAATAAAAATAGTCTTCTTTCTCAGGTTCACTGCTCACTTTAATCAAACCAACAGGAGAATCTATTTCAAAAAATTTGATAAAACCTTTGTTAGAATGAGCAATTTTATTTCTCAATCTCCAAATAGAATCTAAACTTGTAAAAACTTCTGAAGTAATTATTTCTTCTTTAATTGATAAAAATGAAGAAGCTTTTTTGAATTTTGAACTTAATACAGGTCCTTTTGAATGTTCTGCAGAGATAATTTTAAAAATTCGTTTTTTAATATCATTCAGATCAATATTCTCTTCAAGTTCTATTGCACTCATTTTATGATTCACAAATGCCTTTTTTCTAAAGCCTGAATTTCTTTGAAGACTTAACTCAATCATGTCTTTTAAATAATGTTCAGTTGTTGAAGTAAAATTTATTATAGTTGTGGAAATAAAGCTTGAGCGCAATTCATTTAACATAAAAAGAGGAGCTTCTTTTAAACGTTCCACAATAGGATCAGAATTTATTTTTGAATTTACCTTTTGTAAGTCAACTCTCAATGAACTTTCCCAATCAAGACATTCCTGATCAGTAAATTGTGTAGAAATCATTAGTTGTAAATTCAGACTCGAAATATTGGTCCAAAAACTAGCAAATGGACCTGAAAATGGAATTTCATCTTTTTTCATAAGAGATGGAGTAATAGTAAATATTCAAATTATTAGAAAGACATTTGATGTACAAAACTTTTTTAATTAATCTTCAAAGTTGGCATAAAGACTACTAATACATGTGCCGCAAACTTCCCGTCCTAAATTAGCTGCAAATAATCTTGCTTGCTCTTCATTTAAACAAAATATCAATTTGCTCCATTTTCTCCTTTCTTCGATCTTCAACCTTACAACATATAGTGGCAAAATTTGCTGTACAGCTTGAAGGGGTAAATCTCCCTTCAAATAAATGAACTTCTTCTGTATTTATATATCTTAGAAATGAATATGCGATTTCATCTTGATTTTTTTTAACTGCCATATTTTTTTGTTTAGAATGTTAAAAATAAATAATAAGAAAATCGTTTTAATACGGTTTTCCGTAATTACTTTTTTTTTTGCAAATTAGCTTTAAAAAAAATCAATCAATAAGGTAGAAATACCTGATTTTAAAAATAACGCATTAAAATAGCTCAAATTAAAATTTGGTATTGAAGTTTTGCCATAATCTTTAATTAAACTAAAAGCGAACTTGGTACAGAAGATTAAGAGATAGCTAAAACAAAAGATCATTATGAAGTGAAGGTCACTATATAGTTGGCAAAATGTTATTTATAGTCAAATAATAATAAATTCAAATAAGATATTACGCACAGCAAAAAATATTCCAATCTTGAACTAACTAAAAAGACTTCCCGATTTTTTAAGAACCATTATTGTATATTTTCTTCCATTTTACGGTTTTCCGCATTTACCAGTATATCCTTTTTTATATATTTACACTTACTAAAAAAAATTATAAAGCCTTTAATTTATTTAAGCGAGATTTTTTTCACTTGAATATTAACATTTTCATAAAGGATAGTAAAACAAGTAAATAAATTCAAAAAACATGCAAAAAAGATCGAATTTAATATATATAAATTTAGATGATTTAAAACTAGATATTAATAATCCAAGATTTGGTGAATTATATAATGGCAGTAAAAATGAAGAAGATTTAATAGAGTACCTGCTTTTTGAGGAAGCTGCCGAAGAAATCGCTAAAGCAATTGTTAAAAGAAATGAATTTTATGAAGATAAAGCTTTATGGGTTATAAAGGATGCTGATGGAAAATATTCTGTTCGTGATGGAAATAGACGATGTGCCGCTGTCAAAGCTCTTCAAATGCCAGGTAGATATAAACTTTCAGAATCGAAAACGGTTTTTACTAAATTACCTGTTTATGAATATACCGATGAAGATGAGCTAAAGTCAAGAATTAGTGAGGAACACGCTGCTTCACTTTTTCGCAGTTGGGAGCGTATTGCAAAGGCTTTACAAATTCTCGATTTAGCAAATAATGGTAAACATGATGAAATGAACACTTTGGATTCAAGACCTGGTGATTTTATAAAACTAGGATCATTTTATAGAGAAGCAGTGAACTATGGTGGGGACACTTTCCGGAAACAAATTAGAAGGGGGCGTGGAAAAACAGGTGGAAAAACTATTATCTATGAGAGATTATTTAGAGATGCAAAGTTTTGTGGTTATAAATTTAAAAACTCACCATCTTTTGAGATAGAAATTACCGATACCCCTAAATTTGAAAATTATATTTCGGCATTAGTAAAATATATTGAAACATATCCAGAAATTAAAACTGCAGATATTGATAATGACAAGAATTTTATAAAAAGATTAAAAGACTTTGGATTTGATATTAGCCCAAAAACAACGGTAGTGACTACTGCACAGGTTACAACAACACTCAATACAGCCAGTAATAATACACCTGCAGTTACACAACCTATTAATCAATCTGCAATATTAAATTCGGTAGATAGTCCAAGCACTATTGCTTCAACAAATTCACCAATAAACAGTAATAGTTTACCAGTGACATTAACTGTAACAAGTCCACTTACAACTTCTAAACCACCAGTTGTAAAAAGAGGAACTGTAAAAAAATATCCAGAGATTAAAAGAAAGCAATTACCTCCCGGATTAAAGGCAAGGATAGACGAGTATTTTGATATAGATAGCAATCAACTGCCAAATGCTAAAGTTGCTATGGCACGTGTAACATACGAGTGTGTATTAAAATATGTTGTTGAAAACACAAAATCGGGAGCTATTAAATTTTCGAATAGCGGTCATTTTGGAACAGCCTATGCAAGAAGACCTTATACCAACTTTGAAGAAATGAACAAAAAATTCATTGAACTGATAACAAATACAGGGTATTCACAAGCATTTAAAAACTTCGAATTCGAAAAAATGCATCAAACAATTCACAATTATCATGTTTTATCCAAAACTATAGATGCAGATCAAATTAAAGTTAATCTTATTGAATTATTAGAGTTTATGTTGCAAGATGTATCTGATTTATTAACTTCGCTTGATATTTCAAAAATTAGATAAAATGTTTTATTCTCCATTAAGATACCCTGGCGGCAAGAATAGGCTCTCCGCTTTCCTAGCTAAGATTTGCATGGACAATAATATTCATTCTCACTATGTTGAGCCATATGCAGGTGGTTCATCTGTAGCATTATTTCTTTTAATAGAAGGGTATGTAAATCGTATAACAATAAATGATAAGGATCGTTCAATATTCGCTTTTTGGCATTCTGTTATAAACCATAGTGATGAACTTTGCAATCTTATTGACGATACAGAGGTAACAATTGAAAATTGGCATTTGCAAAAACAAATACAAAAAGAAAAAGAAACTTGTGATTTATTGAAGCTCGGTTTTTCTACTTTATTCTTAAACCGTACAAACCGATCTGGAATTATAAAAGGTGGAGTAATTGGTGGATTAAAACAAGAAGGAAACTATAAGATTGATTGCAGATTTAACAAATTGGAAATTAAAAATCGTATTAAATTAATAGCAAAATTTTCATCTAGTATTGAAATTTTTAATGATGATGCAATTGATTTAATAGATAAAATACAGCAACAAGCTGAAACCTTAGGAACAATTTTTTACTTTGATCCACCATATTATTTAAAAGCTGATCAGTTATACATGAACCACTATATGGATGAACACCACAAGATTGTTAGTAACAAAATTAAATCTATCACAAATATTCATTGGATTGTTTCTTATGATGATAATATTAATATTGAAAAATTGTATTTAGACTTATCAACAAAAAAATATTCTTTTAATCATTCAGCAGGTACATCTAAATCAGGAAAAGAAATAATGTTTTTTAGTGGAGGATTAATACAACCAGATGTAGAAAATTACAACCCAATAAAATTTAAAGTCATTACAAGAAAAAACAAGAAAGAAATAGTGTATAAATAATTTTTTTTAAAATTCAGAATACGATTTACTGCAGTTTGCTGTTTAAATTAAATGAACTTTTATAAATTCACATGAACCTCAAAGTATTAGTTCTTTAATTTAAGCAGATTAGATTACTTAATATAATTTAAAATTAGCGTTTCATATTCTCCAAGAAATAAGTTCACTTCGCTTTGATTTTGTGTTATCCATGGATTTATAACCTTTGAACATAGTTTTCCCCAATAGACTTTTTGCTCATTAAACCATGATTTAGCTTTTATTCTATCGTTATAAATTTCATCAATTGTATATTCTTTAAAGACAAATTGTTTTGTGTAATCTTCACTAATTTCATCCCATATAGGTGATACGTCAGGGAGATCGAAAAGAAATTTTGCTATTAACCTTTCAGGTGAATTAATACCCGGTAAAATTATAAAGCTTTTCTTCATACCTGCTAATCTTCTCATTTTAGATATATCGGTCTTAACATCACCATCCAGAACTACTAATGATTCGGGATTTCCAAATCCAGGAATTTTTTTTCTTACCAATTCAATAAGACTATCACATCCCAATGTGCAATCATGGAAGCGAAGTGCAGCTGCTTTACGCTTTAAAATAGCTCTAAAAAATATCTCACATTCTTTATCTTCGGTAAAAACAGGGACCAAGTAAGTCACTGGTTTCGCTGCCATAGAAATATTTAATTTATGCTTTATTCTTTCGAAAGTAATATCTTGTACAAGTTTAACTTTCTCATCTACTTTTTGTAAATATAAAACTTTAACTTGATTGTTTATCTTTATATCCGACTGCCACTCACAGGATCTTTCTAATATATTTAACGAATGTGTTGTAAATATAATTTGTATTTTAAGATGTGACGAAAACTTTCTTAAAGCTTCTATAAGTTTGATTTGTGAAGCAGGATATAATGTCGTGTCTAGTTCATCAATTGCTAAAATTCCCCCTTTATATTCAGTTCCATACTGAGCTTTAAGTCTTTGAAAAGATATGATAGATAATAATATTTTACCGACATTATCTTGTCCGGCAGAGTTCATTTTCCAATCATAACTGGCAGTATTAACTCCTAAGGTGTTTTTTTGCTTACTTGATAAGTATTCAACACTAGTTAAAGCATTAGCTGGAGTTAATAAAATTTTATTATGAAATTCCTTGAAAAAACTAAATTCTGTCGCTGATAGAGTAATTTCACCAGTCGAACTAATTAAATTATCTTCTCCGATAGGAAATAATCTAGAAAGACTTAAATAAATAACAGGTAATTGTATGTATCCAGAACCTTTTGCTCTTGTCCCTTTTTGCCAAAATCTGATTGTAGCATCAGTACTTGACCTAGCTATACTTTCAACTGTAAAGTTTGGGTCTGCAATTCCATTTACATTTAACGTCCATTCGTGGTTACGGGCTGTATCAAATACTTCAGAGAGTTTAAATTTATCCGCAAATGAGGATCTATAATTTCCACCGCTAAGTGGTTTTTCTCCATACATTGGATGTTCTTTATCACTTATTGAAAAAGGCTGACTTAACATTCCTAGTAATGTAGTCTTTTGTGTCCCATTTTGACCTGCAATAACTGTTAATGCTGTACCAAGTTGGAAAGAAACATCGTCAAATCCACGAAATTTTTTGATGTTGACACTATTAATTATCATTAGTTTTTAAATTTTTAAGTTAATATAGTATCAATTTTGCTCTAAGTCGTGGATAACAAAAATATCCATCTATTAAAAAATTTCTTTTAGTACTATAAAGATTGGTCAGGCCAAAAGTCTTTCGGTGAACAATTAAGAACCTTTGCTATTTCATTAAGATGCACAACATTATACTTTGCTTTTTTCGAAGGAGCTTCAATTTGAGAAATGAATGTAATATTTTTTCCAATTGATAGAGATAATTGTTCTTGAGTAACACCTTTGGCCTCTCTAATTTCTCTTACTTTTGAAATTATATATCGTTCTATTTTATCTAATGATTCATGCATAGTCAAATTGACAGAAAAAACAAACATTTCGTTATGTACTATAGTACATAATTGAAAATATTTTATATATTTGTATAATTGATTACAATCAATTAATGTAATTTTGCGATTCTTCACATAAAACATATGAAGCATTCGCTTTGAATCTCGCATCGTAAAACTGGTAATTTTAGCAACGGGATGATAAGTAAGATGCTCACGTCTATGGCGTGGGCTCGCTTATTGTTGCAAGGTATACCAGTACCGACGATGCAATAAGATGAGTTCCATGCCTTTTTTATGTCATAACTTTTCTTTTATTCTTAGTGATACACTTCTTTTTAAATTCAAAGTCTCGCTTTTATTCAAATTCGAACCATTTTAAATCATTACTGCCTGTGTCTTAAAAAATCTTTCTTATGCTTATTAAGACGTTTACTTAATGCATAAAAAATGGCCCTCTACCAGCGACAAAACTTGTATAGAGGACCGTAGCCAATCAAATCATATTTAACTAACCAATCCCAAAATTATGAATAATTTTTCATTATCCAAGGGTGGAAGAGCTCGCTATTGCCTAATTTTTCTAGGCTTCCTACTACCTTTTTCACCAATGTCTGCCAAAAATCACTTTCGGCAAGGCAATTTATTTTCCCAACAGCATAAAGTTCAGGGCACTGTCACAGACGGCTCTAATCCCCTGCCCGGCGTAACCATTGCTATTAAAAACAAAAAAAACAATGCAGTAATCTCCGACTACAGCGGTCAGTTCTCTCTGACCTGCTCTCCTAATGACACACTTGTAGTATCTTATATAGGCTTTAAAACTGCGCTGGTTCCCATTCATGGACGCTCAGTTGTAAACATTGTACTATCTGATGACACCACAACTCTGCAAGAGGTTAAGGTTAACGCAGGATATTATTCCATAAAAGAAAGCGAACGGACAGGAAGTATTGCTAGAATCACCTCCAAGGATATCGAAACACAGCCTGTCACTAATGTGCTTGCTACCATGCAGGGGCGTATGGCGGGAGTTAATGTCACCCAAACCACAGGAACACCCGGTGGAGGATTTGAAATCCAGATAAGGGGACAAAACAGCATTCGTCCAGAAGCGAATGCCCCTCTTTATATTATAGATGGTGTTCCCTATGCATCCGATGCAATAGGCTATTCTCAGACCTCAACAATTTTTCCAACTACAACAAGTCCTTTAAACAGTATCAATCCCGATGCAATAGAAAGTATAGAAATCTTAAAAGATGCCGATGCAACTGCCATCTATGGTTCGCGTGGTGCTAACGGAGTAGTTCTTATTACCACTAAAAAAGGGAAAGAGGGAAAAACAAAATTCACTATCAATGTCTCTACTGGAGCCGGAACAGTAACCAAGTTAATGAAGCTGATGAACACCGAGCAGTATCTTTCCATGCGCCGTCAAGCCTTTGCAAATGATAAAATAACTAGCTATCCTGCCAATGCTTATGATGTGAACGGTACATGGGACCAAAACCGCTATACCGACTGGCAGAAGGAACTTATTGGCGGCACCTCTCTCATGAATGATCTCCGTGGAAGTATTAGCGGGGGATCCGAATATACTCAGTTTCTTTTTAGCGGGAACTACCATAGCGAGACAACAGTATTTCCAGGTACTTTTAATTACAAAAAAGCTGCCTCAAATTTCAATCTTAATCATAAGTCCACAGACGGTAAATTTCGTATAGTGTTATCAGCTGGATATACCCTTCAAAATAATGACCAGCCCGCAGGTGACTTCACTACAGAAGCCCGTAACCTTGCCCCTAATGCTCCTACCCTGTATAATACAGACGGAAATCTAAACTGGGAAAATGGAACATGGGATAATCCCCTTCGAAACCTGTATGCTAAATATTTATCCAAAACAAAAGATCTGCTTGCAAATACAGTCCTATCTTACGAAATACTACCAGATTTGGTATTAAAAAGCAGTTTTGGTTACACCGATCTGCAACATACAGAGACCAGGGTTACCCCTTCTACGATTTATAATCCTTCGTATGGATATACCAGTGCCAACTCCATTTTATACCGAAACAACACCACACGAAATTCCTGGATTATTGAACCCCAAGTCAACTGGGAAAAGGAATTTGGCGGCGGAAGATTTGGAATTCTTTTAGGAGGCACTTTTCAAAACCAGAATACAGGACGTTTGATCCAGTCCGGAACCGAATTCAGCTCCAACAGCCTTATCTATGACCTCGCTTCGGCAACTACCCGATCCGTACAGGTAAACGATGAAAACCTGTATAAGTATCAGGCATTTTTTGGTAGAATTAATTACAACTGGCAAGACCGCTATATTGTAAACCTGACCGGAAGACGGGATGGATCTAGCCGCTTTGGTCCCGGCAACCAGTTTGCTAAATTTGGTGCAGTTGGAGCTGCTTGGCTGTTCTCTAATGAAAGCCTCCTAAAAAGCAGTTCGTGGCTTAGTTTTGGAAAACTTCGCACCAGTTATGGAACAACTGGTAATGACCAGATTGGGGATTATCAATTTTTAGATACCTACACTTCGTCGGGTGTTAACTATCAGAGTATCGCAGGGCTTCAGCCTTCTCGTTTATTTAATCCTGATTTTGGATGGGAGATTAATAAAAAATTGGAAGCGGCTTTGGAACTGGGATTTTTTGCAGACCGAATATTTGTAACCGGAGCCTGGTACCGAAACCGTTCCTCCAATCAGCTTGTAGGTATTCCACTTCCTGGGACTACAGGATTTACCCAATTGCAGGCTAATCTGAACGCCACTGTAGAAAACACAGGATTGGAGTTTACCCTGCGTACGGTCAATTTTTCCCGAAAAAGTTTTAAATGGTCAAGCAATTTTAACCTTAGTATTTCCCAAAATAAACTTATTAGCTTTCCGAATTTGAAGAGCTCGACCTATAAGGATAAATACCGAATCGGCGAACCGCTCAATATTCAATTGTCATACCAATATTTGGGTGTTGATCCTCTAACAGGAATCTATCAGTTTGCAGATGTTAATGGAGATGGTTTACTGTCATCTCCAGATGATAAACAGACGATTGTAAATCTGAATCCTGATTATTTTGGGGGTTTGCAAAATCAACTGACTTATAAAAACTGGAGAATCGATTTTCTTTTTCAGTTTGTAAAACAGCGCAACAGGAGTTTTGGCAGCATCCCGGGCCTTATGTATAATCAACCAGAAAGAATGGTAAATAGCTGGCAGCAACAGGGCGATACTGCTGCTTATCAGGTTTATACCACAGGTTACAACTCAGCAGCTATAGCTGCCCAGTCACGCTACAGCACCAGTGATGCAGGTATTGTGGACGCCTCTTACATCAGACTTAAAAATTTATCAGTCAGTTATATCGTTCCTTTGAGATTGCCGAAAATACAATGCAGCATTACTCTTCAGGGACAGAACCTGCTGACTTTTACTTCCTACGAAGATGGCGATCCTGAATTTAAGAACAGCGGTTATCTGCCTCCCCTTAAAATAATTACAGGTGGTGTACAATTAACTTTTTAATAATCCTGCTATGAAAACAATATATCCAAAGATTACAACCCAAATGCAGATGTTTTCTGCAATAGTATGTTTAAGCATTTCCATATTGGTTATTTCCTGCGATTCTTTTGTAGAAGTCGAATTGCCAAAATCACAACTGACCAAAACTGCTGTATTTAAAGACTACACAACAGCCAACGCTGCAATGTCCGATATATTTTCAAAAATCAGGGACAAAGGCGTATTGACAGGAACGCAGTTTGGTGTGACGAATTATTTAGGCAACTATGCCGATGAGCTTACTTTTTATGGATCACCTACCAATTCGACCCTGCCGTTTTATAACAACACAGTATTACCTTCCAACAGTACTGTAACACTATTCTGGAACAATTCATACAATCAGATTTATGCCGCAAACGCCGTACTTGAAGGTCTTCAAGAATCATCGCTAAGTACGCAGGAAAAAGCACAACTGGAAGGCGAAGCCTTATTTGTAAGAGGGCTGCTCCATTTTTATCTGCTTCAGCTCTTTGGTGATGTTCCCTATATTACCAGTACGGATTATAAGGCAAACAGCATTACTTCTCGAATGCCTGAGCAAGAGGTATATAAAAATATAATTAATGATTTAAGTACCTCTGCCGGCTTACTGTCAGCCACTTATTCCGGTACAGAAAGGGTACGTCCTAATGCTTTTGCCGCTAAAGCAATGATCGCAAGACTTTATTTATACAGAGAGGACTGGGAGAATGCTTCAAAAATAGCGACAGAGATTATAAACAATAACTCCTTGTATGTTTTTGAGGACAATCCTGACAAAGTATTTTTGAAAGGCTCAACAGAAACAATCTGGCAGTTTATGCCATCGGTTGCTGGTAAAAACACTGATGAAGGAGTTCTTTTTACTTTTGTTTCCGGACCACCTTCTCTAATTGCCCTTAGTCCCTCACTGATTAATTCCTTTGCCTTGAATGACCTGAGAAAAACACGCTGGACTACTGCCATAACCAATGCCTCCGGCACATGGTATCATGCTTCTAAATATAAGGAGTCTAAAGTTTCTGCGGCTTCAAAGGAGTATTCCATTGTACTACGTCTTACAGAACAATATTTAATACGAGCTGAAGCCAGGGCGCAGCTAAAAAATTACAGCAGTGCTAAAGAAGACCTGAATAAAATTCGAAAGCGAGCCGGATTAAACGATATAACAGCCAATACAAAAGAAGAAATTCTAGATGCCATTACAGAAGAAAGAAGAAAAGAACTTTTTACCGAATATGGACATCGTTTTTTTGATCTCAAACGAACTAATAAACTCGATGCTGCATTATCGCCCATAAAGCCTGGCTGGAATACTACCGACCGTCTTTTGCCTATTCCCGAGAGTGAATTTATTGTCAATCCTAATTTAGGTTCTCAGAATCCCGGCTAACCAATTTCATTTCTCAAAAAAGTCATACCAAATGAAAACGCACTTTTGTACAAACATAAGATTATCCCGCCGAAAGGCATCCTTTTTTTTAGTTTTAATTTTGCAATTAGTAGCCTGTCCCCTTTGGGGGCAGGAATTGCAAAAAAAAGCACTTACCGTTGAAGATTATTCAAAATGGGGAAATTTAAGGCTTGGTAAAGTAAATTTAAACGGGCAATGGATAAGTTACACCATGTCTTATGAAAATGACCTTGATACACTATTTGTAAAAAATACAAAATCATTACAAACATTTTCTTTTCCGTCAGCAAACAGGGAAGATTTTATAACGGCGGAATGGTTTGTCTGTCAGTCACCAACTGCATTGCATTTGAGGAACTTGAAAACAGGAAAGCAGGAAATAATACCTCATGCCGGTCAATATCTTTACTCCCCTACAGCCAAGCGACTTCTGATCTTGATAGAGGAGAAAGGAAAGGAAAACAGATTGATTCTTCGCCAACTTGATGGAAAAAACGAAAAAGAGATTGTTGGCGTTAATGAATTTATGGCAGACCCTGCAAAGCAAATGATTCTTTACACAACTACAAAAAATAAACTCCACGAAATTAGTTTTATGGAGCTGACAGGCGAAAAAAGAAATAAAAAATTAGTTAGCGGTTCTGCTTCTTTTACCAATCTTGTTTGGCACTCCAAAGGAAAAGCACTGGCTTTTATTGAAAAAGCTGAAAACAAAAATGATTTTACAAATACTCTTTTTTACTATAACATGACTAATAGCAGGTTATACAGTCCAAATCCTTTAGAGTTTAAAAAGTCATTCTTAGGAGATTCTCTTTTTGTTCCAACGACAAGTTTTAAGTTAAAAATTTCTGATGATTTACAAAAAGTTTTTTTTGCCGTGCAGCAAAAAGCAAAATCAAAAAAGCAATTACCTTCTGATGTACAGTTTTGGAATGGAAATGCCAAGTGGATTTATCCCATGGAAGAAAAACAGAACAAAAAAACTAACCTTGCGCTATGGCGCCCTAGTACTGATAACTATCAGTTTATTTCCAATGATACGCTGCCGAAATTTATGCTGACCGGCGATCAGAATTATGCATTGATCTCCAATCCAAAACAATATGAACCACAATATGATTATGAAGGCAACAGGGATTTTTATCTCGTTGATTTGTCTACCGGCAAAAGCAGTTTGCTCTTAAAAAATCATTCAGGTCACTTTTCCCATACTATTCCTTCTCCAGAAGGAAAATATATTGCCTATTTTAAAGAGGAAAATTGGTGGGTTTATAATATTGCCAATAAAACGCATACCAATATTACCAAAAATATCGGTTCACCTTTTGCTAGTGACGAAAATCAGCACCAGCATAAAAATAATTATCCGGATCTGGGCTGGACATTATTGGATAAGGAAATACTATTATGTGATGCCTATGATATCTGGTCAATACGACCTGATGGCTCTTCTGCCCGGAGATTAACTCATGGCAAGGAAACCAAAACTCAGTTTCGACTGGCAGGATATTCCATTAAACCTGTGAGCAAAATAAATTACAGCGGCAGAATCCATGATCCAATCGACCTAAATAAAGGATTATTGCTAGAGAGCACTAACATTGAAGGGCATTTTGGTTACTATAAATGGTTACCGAAATCCATGAAAACGCTAATATTTACTAACAATTCACGTCTGGATCAGCTGACTGCATCAGCGATGGGAAATGTTTTTGTATACAGTGAAGAGCGCTATGACCTTGCTCCTAGACTGATGCTTTACAATCGGTTGGGCAAAGAGTCAAAAGTACTTTTTCAAAGCAATTCTCATCAACAAAATTTTCATTGGGGAAGATCAGAATTGATTCATTATAAAAATGCGAAAGGAGATTCTTTACAAGGGCTTTTATATTATCCTTCCCATTATGACAGCCAAAAAAAATATCCAATGATCGTTTATATTTACGAAAAACTGTCTCAGGATCTTCTACATAAATATATCAATCCCTCGCAGTTCTCAGGTGATGCCGGTTTTAATATTTCAAACTTCTCCACTCAGGGATATTTTGTACTCGCGGCCGATATATCTTACGAACTTGGAAATCCTGGATTATCCGCAGTGGACTGTGTGGTCTCAGCAACGAAAGAAGTGATTTGTAAAGGAGTTGTATTACCCAATAAAATCGGACTTACGGGCCACTCATTTGGAGGATATGAAACTTTTTTTATCATCACTCAAACCAATATCTTTGCTGCTGCTCTAGCTGGAAGTGGCGCAACAGACCTGACCAGTTTTTACCTTACCTTGGGATGGGATACAGGAAGACCCGATATGTGGCGATTTGAGAGCCAACAGTGGCGCATGGGAAAATCTTTTTTTGAAGATAAGGAAGGTTATGATAGAAACTCTCCTGTTGTCCATGCTAAGAATATTACCACACCACTTTTATCATGGACCGGTGATCAGGACAAACAGGTAAACTGGAATCAAAGCATCGAATTTTATCTCGCATTGAGACGGCTTGGAAAGAAACATATACTTTTACTATACCCCAATGAAGGACATGTCCTTTCTAGCAGTAAGAATAAAAAAGATCTCTCTATGCGATTTCAAGAGTGGTTTGATTACCATTTAAAAGATACTATACCTACAGCATGGATCAGAGCAGGATTAGAGTAACAACTTGTATCAAAACCAAAGCAGCTCTCCAAGAGCTGCTTTGCACTTTTTTAATATCATTATTAATAAATTTACGGACGATACAATTGTTGAGCACAGGTTGTTTCACTGTCTGGATCCAATGCTTTTGCTTCTGGTCCTGATGGATAAAAAAGACGACATGTATCGTCTCCACTATCACTACATTCCACTTCAACACTACAAGGATCGCCTGGTATGGAAACATAACCAATTACAGGAGCAATATCCGCTTTGGCACTTTGCATAGATGTGGTTGCAAAGGCACCTACGATTCCCAATACAACAACTGCAAAGGGAGTCATTTTTTTTAAAATTAATGGTTTCATAATACTATAATTTAAAGATTAAGGTGATCTACTTTTTTCTACAGGTGTTCGATCTGATTCCTGATACTTGCGCAAGTATATTTTAAGTGCATCAAAGACTTTTTTTTGATACATTTTTTAATTCATTTTTTAGTTTATCGTTTAACTGATACATTACTAATTTGGTATCGATAAGGGCATATACATAGGTTGATGTAACTATAAAATTTCGAATCTTTCTCTTATCAATATCATAAATATGAAAACTGAACAGATATACTTTTCTATTAAGATCATATACATCTATAACCGAAGCCTGTTCCCAAATTTTCTTCTTCTCGAATCGACCAGGAACATTTGAATGGACAAAAAGAAGATGTCCACAAATACTACTGTCTGCATTAACACCTAAAGCTGGTCTTGCCATTGTCTGTTCTGTTTTGTTTTTGAGATATGCGACTTTTATTTGTGCCTGTGATACCGTATCGATCGTGTTTCCACGATAATCCAATATTCCATCTTTATCTGCTACTATGTATTCGTTCCTGTAGGTATAGATATAAACGATTCGCTTCATTTCTGCACTATAATGAAGCATTCCATCGGTATCAAAAACTCCATCGATTTGTTTTTGCAACAAGCTCGGGGCTAATTTTATCTTAGATTCCTTTCCTGATTCAAAAATTCCTAAAATATTAGTACTACTAGTTTTATGAATACCCCTAAAGGCAAACGCATTACTGTCAATTGGCACAGCTATATTAAAGTAAGGAAGTTTTGTATTTTGTAGTTTCCCTCCCCAAGCAGTTGTTTTTCCTTTAAAAATTGCCGGACTCCTGCCGTCTAAAATGTAGAAATATGGTGGTTGAACACGTATTTTCAGTGATTTAAAGGAAAAGGTGTCGCGATCAATTTTTATTCTTATTTTTTTCTGTTGCAAATGGGAATCAATAGACAATAGATAAAGAGGAACCGTTGAATTTCCAAGATATACATTGCCATCGCCTGAACCCGCAAAATAATACGAATTATATTTTAGATCGATAGTATGTTTCAAAGTAACAGGCTGGTGTGGATAACGTCTGATAAAAGGATTTTGACGGTGCATAATTTGCTCCGATGAAAGAAATAATACAATAACAATTACCGTACTTACTAATAGTCCTAAAAATAATTGAAAAGGATAAAACAATTTCCATTTATTATTTCTTTCCTGAATTAGGTTATGATTTAACCATAGTGCAATTCCGCCTATCATTACAAAGAAAATATTGAATAAAAGATGCTGCTGCCAACTCATTTTCTCCAAAATCCCGCCGCAGGAACAAGGAAGAAATGAACTATAATTTAACATAATAAAAATATATGCAGTAAACATTACCATTAAACAAAATCCTGTATAAAGAGCTTTAATTCTAGTTTTTGGAAATAGAAGAAAAAATACAAGACTAAATTCCACAATTAATACAGTCCATGAAACCCATTCTGCGAAGGCGCTTAATAAAGGAGATTGTGCTAATTGGACTTGAAATTTTTCAAAGTCAAGGCTTTTGTTCATGGCTGCGTAGACAAACAAAAGGATATAGAGTAGACAAATTATCTCTATTATAATTTTTTTAAATCCCGTTTTCACATTCAGTATCATAATTACTCGATTTGAATTCAATAATGTAAAATTCTGAATTCCAAGCCTACAACACTTACACTATCGGGATCAAAAATTAATTATGAAGGATTAAAGTGATCCAATGGCAAAAAACCATCGGCTCTGCCTCTGCCGAGTTCTTTTGGAGGAAATCCAAACTGCTTCTTGAATGATTTAGAAAAATTAGGATAGCTATTAAAACCGTTCATAAAGGAAATATTCTTCAGCGGAATATCGGTCTGCTCTATCATAAGGTAAGCCCTTTTTAGGCGCTGCTCTGTATAAAATTTGTAGACGCTTGTATGGAAAAAATGCCTGAATGCATCTTTGAGTTTAAAATCATTTGTACCGAACTGTCTTGCTAGTTCTTTAACAGATGGTAATGGTTCAGTCAAATTCGCCAGTACATAATCATAAACCCGCTGTATTAAGCGCGCATCAGTTTGTTTGAAATTAGAATGCCTGCTTAATTTAATTTCAAATGATTCCGAAACAGCTTCATTAACCTTGAGAAAGGGAGCCACAAAACTAAGGACGGTAAATTTACCATCCGATAATCTCGATACGGAACACTCTGCTGTTACAATCAGCTTTTTGAATGTTATAAAATTCAGTGTAATGATTTCCCCTGATAAAAGCATTTCTTCCAGTTCTTTTCTCTCAAGGTCAGACATAGTACTAAAGTCATCGTTTAAGAAATCCTGTATCGGACGTCTGAGCATTTCTGCTGCATTATAACCCAAAATTTCCAAGGCGCCTTGATTTATATTTTTTATGGAATGGTTTTCATCTAAAATAAAAGTTGCAAGTGTTACCATCCTATGAGTAACATAGGGATTTACAAAACCGGAATGAAAGGCAGACTCTTTAAGTTCTTCGGCAACCATGTTTACAAGGACTACCAGTGTTTCAATTTCGTCGTCATAACTGCTAAGGGGAATATGACCATTGAAGTTGCCCCGTGCTATCTCAAATAACATCTTGTGCATGGATATTAGCCGCTGGCGATTGTGGGGTCTCTTCATCAGTCCTGATTTTATATATTTACGTCTGCCTAGTTAGATCTATTTCTATAGAAAGCCTTTAAGATAATCCATTGCCTCCTGCTCAATAGTAAAAATTCGGGTAGGTACAGAGGGCTTGTTGATTTCCAGATAAAAAGTGCTCATCGTCATAGAAACGTTTTCACTTCCAATCAATGCGACTGCTTTTGCAAGCAGAGATCCGGATTTAGCCAGATAGTCTCTGGCTGCTTTGTCAATCGAAGCTATGCCCCTTGTATCACAAAACACTGGTAATTGTCTCTCATTTTGAAATGCAATCCTGTCAGCTACAACACGCATAGCCACTTCTAAATCAATTGCAGTATTGGGCTTGTATTCGAAAAAAAGAATTCCCTTTTCAATCCAAAACCTCGCATTTTGATTCTCATAAGATTCATGTGCCGCAATCATGTCCTATTAGTTTTTAAATAAAGGGTTGTAATTTAACAAAAATATAAAGATTAAGAAACATTGTAATTGTCAATTGTGGATTATTTCTTGCAAAACACACTAATTTGTTGTTAAATCGGGAATTACCCTTGCCTAATTGGGAGTAAAATATCTGTCAATAAAAGTACTTTCAATTTTTATAAGGAATTTTAGATGTCTGTTTTTCAGATATTTAAAAAATAATAATTCTAAAACTTAAAACCTTATAAAAAATGGCAAAAATAAAGCACAACAATTTTATTGATACAGTTGACACCGTTTTTTCAAATGCAAAAGAAAAAGGCATATTACACCTTTACGCTGAAGGTGAATATCTTAATGGACGAAGTGTAAAAATTAACGGAAGGGAAATGCTCCACTTCGGAACTACCGGTTATCTTGGACTCGAACAGGACAAAAGGCTAAAAGAGGCAGCAATAAGCGCCATCACTAATTATGGAACGCAGTTCCCGCTTTCTAAAACCTATCTTTCCCATCCCTTATATGCTGAGTTGGAAAGCAAGATTGAGAAGATGTACAATATATCGCCAATCATAACTAAGAACAGTACCCTTGGACATATGGCAATCATCCCAACCCTAATTAGAGATGAAGATGCAGTAATCATCGATCATCAGGCACATTGGAGTGTGCAGAATGCCTGTCAGGTTCTTAAACTTAGGGGAATACCAGTGGAGATGATACGCCATAATAACCTCCAAATGCTTGAAGATAAAATTCGGATGTTAGGCGGCAAATCGGGGAAAATCTGGTACATGGCAGATGGTGTTTATTCTATGTACGGAGATTACGCGCCGGTACAGGAGCTGTTGAACCTTGCCCGAAAGTATCCGCAGCTCCACCTCTATTTTGATGATGTCCATGGAATGAGCTGGAAAGGAAAAAATGGGACAGGTTTTATATTTGACGCAATTGGAACGTTACAAGAAAATATTGTGGTTGTCAGCACGCTGAGCAAGACATTTGGTGCCAGCGGTGCAACATTTTTCTGCAGCGATCGTAAATTACACGAAAAAATTAAAACTTTTGGCGGTCCCCTTACCTTCTCTGCTCAGCTTGAACCGGCATCAGTTGCCGCCGCAATCGCATCGTGCGACATTCATCTCTCTGCGGAAATCTATAACCACCAAGCTGAACTTGCCAAAAAAACAGCCCATTTCAGCAAGCTCCTTTCAAACAGCAGCCTGCCCCTAGTCTCTGATAACGACTCTCCCGTTTTTTTTCTTGGAATGGGGACACCCGCTACTGCTTATAATTTTACCAAACGTCTCTATTCAGAAGGTTTTTATCTCAACCTTGGTATCTATCCGGCAGTTCCTATAAAAAATACCGGAATCCGTATCACTATATCTGCGCATAATAAAATTGAAGATATTACAGATCTTGCCCGTGCAATGGATCACCACTTTCACAAAGCAGTTGAAGAAACCGGAAGCAGCGACCAAAAAATACGACAGGCTTTTAGAATGGACATCAAAACGAAGCTCCCTGTTATAAAACAGCAAACAGAATTGCTGCAGATTGAAGAAAAAGTAACAATCGAAAACATCGACAAGCAGGAATGGAACAAGTATCTGGGTGCTTATAATATTTTGGATTGGGAAGGAATGCAGTATCTCGAGCAGACTTTCGCAAACGCTAAAGATCCATGCAATAGATGGGATTTTTTCTATTATATAATTCGTGACCAGAACATGCAAGTGGTTTTAATGACCTACTGTACGTTGGGGATCTGGAAAGATGATATGCTGGCTACAGAATCTGTATCAAGGCACCTTGAAGAGATTAGAAAAACAGATACCATGCATATGACTTCCAAGGTATTAAGTACCGGCTCATTGTTTACTGAGGGACTGCACTGCTATATTGATAAAGATCATCCTCTGGCAGAGCATTCAATGAGGATACTATTAAATAAGCTTGAGGAATCATACAATTCGCTGGATGCCGACATGCTCGTTCTTCGTGATTTTGAAATCGGATTCCGCTGGGATGAAATGATAAGAAACCAAGGATATTTCAGGATCGATATGCCTGAATCATGTGTTATCAATAATAAAAACTTCCCGGCAATTGAGAATTATGGTTCACTACTTTCCACTCGTTCCCGTCAGCATTTTAATCGGGAAATACTGCCGTATGAAAAATTCTATGATGTTGAAATAAAAGATTGTCTGACAGAGGAAGAGCTAAACAGGGCCTACCGTTTGTATAGCAATGTAAAAGAGCGCAACCTTGCTATAAATACTTTTCCATATAGCAGGGAAGTGTTTAAAAAAATGAACAGCTGTCCAAACTGGGAGTTTATAATCCTAACCCTCAAAGATGCCCCTGAAGAGAATTTAGTCGGGGTAATGTTCTGTTATAAAAATTCAGGAAATGTATATGTACCTGAACTTATCGGCATGGACTACATTGCTGGCGATGGCTTCAACTTGTACAGACAGCTTTTGTACCAAACAATCAAAAGAGCACGAGAACTTGAAATTGAACGAATCGATTTCGGCATATCGGCAAGTTTTGAGAAGAAAAAACTTGGAGCTTCTATAATACCGAAGGTTGCTTACGTACAAGCCCGGGATAACTACGCTATGGAACTCATGCAGACACTGCAGAATGAAGCCAATACCGCACGCTAATATAATACATTTTAATTTCCAACGAAAAGTAACGCTATAATGTATCTGGGCAGTAATACCCATGCTTTTCCTTGTTCAAATAAATCTAAATTCTGTTGCCATGATAAGATCTACATGTGAGAACGCACTTCAGGTTATTCGAAAAGCAGAACAGGAATTCAGCTTAGATCCTGAACATATAATTGAAAAATCCTACCACATGACTACCGTGCTCCGAAACTTGCTTTGTACGGTCAAAAAAAATGTGTTAGAAAAAGGTTTCTCCGATGAAAATGAAGAAATTAATTTTTTTAAAAGTATCAAACCCCAAATACTTGGAAAACTGATTTTCTATAATAAAGTTTTCCGAATTGAAGCTTCCTGTCCGGTTGTAACCGGTAAAATGCATCATAAATATTTTTCCAATGAGCTTAATCTCCTCAAGCAAGAATATAAAGAGCACTTTTATAACACTGATTTTTATCGCTATTATCGCACGGGAAGAACCGAATGGGACCATCATTTCTTTTGTCGGGGAAAAATAGACCTTCATGAAGGAGTTAATAGTTTTGTTTTTGAAATTGACACTCAATTTTCTACCTATTATGATTATAAGGTAGCTCGTATAATTGCTAATGAACTGCTTTACAGTTACCTCGTTTCTAAAATTGAACCTGACACCCAGCAGGCGACCATTTTTTCAGACGGAAACGTAGCTAACAGAGATTTTTTCTGGACAGATTCAAAGAATGCTCTGATCGAATTAATTTACGCACTTCACGCATCGGGCAGTATTTCTCATGGAAAAGCCGGAATCCGTAAAATCAGTATGGTTTTCCAGTTGCTTTTTAGGATCCAGCTCGGCGATGTCCATCATGCCTATCATAGGATGAAAGACAGGGCTGACAGCAAAAGTATTTTTCTGGATCAGCTGAAATTATCGCTTAAACAGCACATGGAAAAAGAGGTCTAATTTTTTTAAACTTGCAATTTTCTTGCCAATGAGGTGCAATTGGCATCAAATGGCTACTAGTATATAATTACTTCTATATGCTCAATTCCCCCAGTAAATCAGCAACTCATCTTATTTTTCATTCAGTTAAAATTTTCATAAAACAGCATTTTACATTGGCTGATATTGGCAATGAAAAACTTTTGCCATTAGCAATTTTGCATCACTAATGTAAAACACACAGTCATGAATATAGACAGAATGGAATTCATTTCCTGGATGGAACGAATCATAGAACGTTTCGACCTTTTGAGCGCGCATATCAGTGAACTTGAAAAAAAACGCGGAAGTGTTGACGGCGAAGAACTATTGGATAATCAGGATATATTGCAGATGCTTAAAATAAGCGGGAGATCACTCCAGCGTTACCGATCAATCGGCAAGCTCCCCTACTATACCATCAGTGGAAAAATATATTATAAGCTATCAGACGTACACCAGTTTATCAGAGAAAGTATTAATGTCCGAATGCCAAAAACATACGCCAGAGAGTGAAAAATAAGGCCAATAGATTCCAGCTTTTAGTGAGCTACTTTTCACCTTTTAATTTCGCAATTGAATTTAAAATTAAAGATCATGAGCGAACAAATTAAAGATACACTAAATACTCCTGAAGAGTTGTCAGATATACTGCTGGTATTCGATAAAGAGAAAAAGAAAATCATGGCGGTAAAAGGCATTGACCAAAATGGTAATCTGGAAACCGTTGACCCTACCCACAAAAATCAGAATCAATTTATGCGGGTAGACAAGCACGGAGATGTGTTTTCAAATTTCTTTTCTAATTTTTTCAGCCAACTGAAGAACCCAACTAATTTTTCGTTCTTCAAAATCCCTGCTCTGCTGGCTGTTGATACTTCAAAAGAGATGCAGAAACATTTAGATCATCCTACACTTGAAGGTGAGCAATTAATGAAACAGCACGAAGTAAAAGATTATAAACAAAAAAATGAAATTAATATGGAAACAGCACAGACAAATCCGGAAACAAGTGAATACAAATACAAACCGGAACAAATCGATTGGGAAACATTAAACCATTTGGGTTTAAGCAAAGAAAAACTTGAAAAAATGAGCCTGCTTGATCCGCTACTCAAAGGATACAAAACAAATGAACTTGTACCGGTAAGTCTTAATCTTGGTACTGCAGTAACAAGAATGGATGCCCGTTTATCGCTTAAACAAAATGACGAAGGACAGGTCGTATTGGCCATTCATGGCATCCGAAAAGAACCTAATCTGAATTATCCTTTTTTCGGTCACGAGTTCAGCAAGGAAGATAAAGACAATCTGCTACAAACAGGCAATATGGGACGCGTAGTAGATCTCACCAATCCGAAAAACAATGAGATCATGCCCTCCATTATCAGTATAGACAGGCTGACCAATGAGGTGATAGCACTGCGCACGGATTTCATTAAAATTCCCGATGAAATTAAAGGAATTAAGCTGAGTGAAGAGCAAAAGCAAACCTTACTGGAAGGGAAGCCGCTTGCTTTAGAAGGAATGGTTTCCAAGAAAGGAACAGCCTTTGATGCATCTGTGCAATTCAATGCAGATAAACGTTTTGTTGAATTTCTCTTTGACCGAAATGATTCTAATAAACAGACACAAGGCAATCAGCAGAACCAAACTCAGGGAGCACCTAAAAACTTTAGAGATAAGGAACTCAATAATGAGCAATACCAAAAGCTCAAAGATGGTCAGACGGTTTATATCAGCGGCTTAGTGGATAAAAAAGGAAAAGAATACAATGGATATATCACCTACAACAAGGAAACCAATAAAACAGATTTTTCATTTCAAAATCCAGATAAAATCAAAGAACAGATAAAACCTTCTGAAGCCCATAAAACGCAGACCGCTGTCAATTCCGAAGGCAAAACTAATGAAGCTACTAAGAACATAAAGGAGCCATTAAAATCAGGTCAGACAAATCCTGATGACAAGAAACAACAGGAACAACAAGAAGAATCTAACTCAACTGCTAAATCAAAAGGGCGTAAAATGTAATAAAATATGATAACAATAATTGCAGAAAAGCCCAGTGTAGCAAGGGAAATAGCCGTTATAATCAGAGCCACCGAAAAAAAAGATGGCTACCTGACAGGTAACGGCTATTTTGTTACATGGGCACTGGGCCATCTTGTAGGATTAGGGATGCCCGAAGATTACGGCATCACAGGATTTGACAAAGCATCACTGCCGATACTTCCAAACCCTTTTTTACTGACTGTCAGAAAGGTCAGTAAAAATCAAGGGGATTCTGTAGATACAGGAGCGCTAAAACAACTAAGAATCATTAGAGAGCTCTTTGACAACAGCGATAATATTATTGTCGCCACCGATGCAGGACGTGAGGGCGAACTCATTTTTAGGTACATATACGAATACTTGAAGTGCAATAAACCCTTTAAGCGACTTTGGATAAGCTCCCTTACTGAAAAAGCCATTAAAGTAGGTTTTGATAATCTCAAAGACGGAAAAGAATTTGACGGATTATATAACGCAGCACAAGCCAGGAGCCGTGCCGACTGGCTAGTGGGTATCAATGCCACACAAGCGCTCTCCATTGCATTAGCAAACGGGGTTTATTCACTAGGAAGAGTGCAGACACCTACATTGGCTTTAATATGCAAACGCTATCTGGAAAACAGGAGTTTCAAAGTAAAAAATTACTGGCAGATACAGTTGTCCCATAACAAAGAAATGATAGATTTTAAAAGTATCTCAAAAATCAAATGGGAAGACAAAAAACTAGCCACTGATGTGTTGAAAGCCATTGCGCGAAACCAAACGGCAATAATTACATCCCAAGTGACCAAAAGCATTACAGAGCAACCGCCTTTATTGTTCGACCTTACCGGCCTGCAAAAAGAAGCCAATAAAAAATTAAACCTTTCGGCCGAAGAAACCCTCAACATTTCCCAGAGCCTTTACGAACAGAAATTTATCACATACCCACGTACCGCAAGCAAATACATTCCTGAAGATATGTGGGCAGAGATTCCTAATCTTGTAAGAGCTTTACAAAAGAGGGAAAATATTAAACAAAACCTATCTCAAATGAAATGGCGCCGTTTTAATAAACATATCGTGAACGATTTGCGTGTCACTGACCATCATGGATTATTAACTACTGATAAAATGCCATCAGCCCTGAATCCAAAGGAAAATGCGATTTATAATATGATTGCCTTTCGATTACTCGAAGCCGTTTCACAACCCTGTATCAAAGAGATAACTGATGTCGACTTACAGGTACTGCATTATGATTTTATATCAAAAGGCTGTAAGATTATAGAATCCGGGTGGCGTTCCATTAGAGGCAGTTTCCTCGATGATGATACAGAACATGTAATGGATTTGCCTGAGCTGAAAAAGGACGATGAACTTAAAATAAAAGAAGCTTCCGTTCTGGAAAAGAAAACCAAACCGCCTGTGCTTTACACTGAAGCAGGCCTTTTGTCAGCTATGGAAAGTGCCGGAAATGATATCGAAAATCAAGGTGAGCGAAAGGTTTTACAAAATTTAGGTATCGGCACTGCAGCTACAAGGGCATCAATTATCGAAATATTGTTTACCCGTAATTACATAAATAGGGAAAAGAAATCTCTGGTACCAACCGAAAAGGGATTATTGGTATACGAATTGGTCAAAGAAAAAAAAATAGCAGATGTGGCTATGACTGCCCAATGGGAACTTGCATTGGAAAAAATCGAAAACAACGAATCAGATGCAGGAAAATTTCAAAAGCAAACGGAAAATTACACTGCATCTATTGCCAATGAATTGTTGCAGACTCCAATTGCCAAAAACAACTTGCCAGACCTCATATGCCCTAAATGTAAAAGCCAACAACTTATTATACGTGACAAAATAGTAAAGTGTCCTGAAGGGACTTGCAACTGGATACAGTTCCGCAATGTCTGCGGTGCGCAAATCAGTATAGACAATATTAAAAGTCTTGTCAGCAAGGGTACAACTTTACTCATTAAAGGAATGAAAAGCAGGTCAGGAAAGAAATTCGATGCGTACATCGTACTGAACGATAATGCCGAAACTACCTTTGAATTTGCCAAAAACAAAAGCTTCCCAAGTAATGGAAAATAAACCCACCCTTAGCACTATGGAAATCAGAAATCAGATTTATTCCATACGCGGAAAGCAGGTTATGCTCGATAGCAACCTTGCTTCCTTATACCAGGTTGAAACAAAGAACCTCAACAAAGCCGTAAAAAGGAATATAGAAAGGTTTCCTGAATCCTTTTGTTTTCAATTGAATGAAGAGGAAGCTGAAATCTTGAGGTTCCAAATTGGAACCTCAGGTTTGAGTTATGGTGGAAGACGCTATTTACCTTATGTTTTTACCGAACAGGGTGTTGCCATGGCTTCCGCTATACTGCGTTCCCACATTGCCGTTAAGGTCAGTGTAGAAATTATGGAAGCCTTTGTAGAAATGCGTAGAATACTTATGAGCAACGCCTCTCTTTTTCATCGATTAGATAAGATTGAATTCAAACAATTAGAGGCGAACCAAAAAATTGAAGAAATTTTTAAGGCTTTGGAAAGCGATAAGCTCCATAGCGAAAAAGGGATTTTCTACAACGGGCAGATTTTTGATGCTTATGCCTTTGTTTCCGATATTATCCGAAATGCCAAAAACTCAATTATCCTACTTGATAATTATGTCGATGACACGGTACTAACTTTACTGGGTAAACGCAGCGATGATGTCACCGCAACTATTTATACCAAAAGTATTAGCAATCAGCTGCGGCTGGATGTTCAGCGATACAACAGCCAATATCCCAGGATTGAAATCGAAATTTTCTCTGATGCTCACGACCGTTTTTTGATAATTGACGATACGGAACTCTATCACATTGGAGCCTCGCTCAAGGATTTGGGTAAAAAATGGTTTGCCTTTTCAAGAATCGATATTGAGGTGGGCAAAATGCTGCAAATTTTGAACAATTAAATAAATTAACCCTCTGAATAATTCGAGGGTTTTGTTTTATTTTGGACTTACAGAAAAGCCTGGCCCTGGTCAAAACTTTAACTTAGCATCTAATTTTACTCGCTCTTCTTAGTCCTATCCTTTTGTATCAAATGCTTTAAATTGGGATCATTCTTTATACGTTCCAATTCGGTTTCTATAACTAGTACAATATCCGTTTTTACCTGCCTGTAATTATCCTCTATTGCCTGTTTTATATTGTCTTTCCCGTTTTCGTCAATAAAAGATAAGATTTCAGGAATTTTTTGATAGTCTTTAGTTTCGGAAGCAACCTTTTGATTATCCACGACAATTTCAGCATGGAAGATTTTCTGCTCGATGCGTTCATCAAAATTGTCCGATACAGAACCAACAAAAAAGCCTTGTGTCAGGGTGGATATTTTGGAAGCCGGTATAAGACTGTCCAATTGAGTTGATATTGAAGTTGATGTATCGTTGCGGTTGATGCTCATGCTCTGCCTTTTCTGCAATACTTTCCCGAATCTTTCCGAAAGGCTTTTTGCAGTTTCTCCGACCACTTGGCCGCTAAAAATATTACCTACGGTGTTCTGAATTACCTTGCTCTCTTTGTCGCCATAATCCCTTGTCAGCTGGGAATAATCCTGAAAGCCCAAACAAACAGCCACCTTATTACTTCTGGCGGTTGCAATAAGGTTATCCAGTCCCCTAAAGTATATAGTGGGCAGCTCGTCTATGATAACCGAACTCTTTAACTGACCCTTTTTGTTTATAAGTTTAACGATACGTGAATTGTATAATCCCAGCGCAGCAGAATAGATATTTTGGCGGTCAGGATTATTGCCTACGCATAATATCTTAGGCTCTTTGGGATTGTTGATATCCAATGAAAAATCATCTCCTGTCATAACCCAGTACAGTTGAGGCGAAATCATTCTTGACAAAGGGATTTTTGCAGAGGCTATCTGTCCCTGCAACTGATCCTGTGCCCCTCCCTGCCACGCGTCCATAAAAGGCGACAGATAGTTTTCCAAATCGGGATATGAGGTTAAAATAGTAAATACGTCTGAGTATTTTTTATTCAAGAGTTCTATCGCGTGTGGGAATGTGCAATATTTACCGTCGTCATAAATTTTCAGGTACCAAATGATTGCAGCCAAAAGGATAATTGGGCTTTCGACGAAAAAATCGCCCTGCTTCTGTATCCAGCTACGATTGAGGTTCAGCATTATCGTATATGCTGCTTCATAAGCATCCGAGATATCCGTCATGAAATCAGGATTAAGAGGATTGCAACGGTGGCTCTTTCGGGGGTCATCAAAGTTGATGACATAGAATTTTGGTTGTACTTTGTATTTATCGCTGTGCTTCAATAAATGATTATATGCAATGGTAGAAAGGTCATCAAATTTGAAATCGTAGATGTACATTGAAAAACCTTTCTCAATCTGCTGTTTGATGTAATTGTTTACAATTGCATACGATTTTCCTGAGCCTGGAGTACCTAAGACTATCGTTGCCCGAAAAGGATTAACTATGTTAATCCAGCCATTGTTCCATTTTCCTTTGTAATAAAACTTCGTAGGTAGATTGACAGAGTATTCGTTTTCCATCAGTATTGTTTCCTGCTGAAAGCTTTCGTTCTCATAGTTAAAAACATCTTCCATTAGATTATTACGAAGCAGACGGCTCATCCATATTCCTGATACCATTAAAGCGATATAACCTAAACTAGTACTAAGGACATAAAGAATTATGGAGATAGTTATTGATAGCCTTAATAAAGGTGTGTTCAGAAAAAACAGAACAAAGCCAATTGCTAAAGTCATATAAATTTTAGCCCATGTTATCTTCTGGTTTTTAACTCCCTTTGAACCCAGGCAGCTTAATCCTAATAACACTAAGGCAAATACTTTGGTATAAAGAGTATGCGAAAACAATCCCGCGGTACGCTGAAAATTGCCTAATATTTTGTTGATTACCTCTAGTGTCCAGCCCCGATCTATAAAGTAACCGTAGCAAAACCAATAAAGGTGCATCAGTATCAATAGGATACTTACTGCCCGCATAAAAGCCATAATTTTGGCTAATCCTCTTAAATCATCTTCTCCCTGCATTATTTTAATTTTAAATGTTCAGGCATGAATTTAAAAGCTGTTCAGCTAGGCTATTTCAATGTGGAAGTCATAGGCGGTGTGTGGCGGTGTTCGGCTGAATTCTTATTTCTGACCTCTTTGGCGGTTTCTTTTTTTCTTCATTCTGTTGGCAAAATCCTGTTCCTGATAATCTTCGCCGTTGCCTTCTGGCAATAAGCCGCCTAATGCTTCAATTAAACCCTCTTCGTGTTTTTCAGCAGTACTCCTCAGGAAGTCGAACAAATGATGGGGTTCCTCTGCAGGAAGATCTCCATCATTTAATGTGGATATTTTCGATTGTAGTTCGACTGGCTCTTTAATCTCAGGTGCGATATTATTGTTCCAGTAATCATTAAAAATATTGGCAGAAAACTCTTTGCCCAATCTGGAGCCGTTCCACACTGTTTTAGAATTAAAGTCTATAAAGGTAATTCCGTAAATACGTCCTGTATCATTTCTCCGTGCTACCACGTTAATTCCTTGCTCCCCTAACTGTTTTTTAAAAGCCTCCTCATTACTTGTTAATTGAAGGGCAATGGTAACGGCAGCTTTAATGGTCGGCTTTGCCGGGTGGTCTTTTAAAGTTTCTTTGTATTTTGTATAATTCAATTCCAGAGCCGGCAGTCCAGCATTCTTTCCAAATAAAGAAGCCTTGAAAGGATGTCCAGCTCTTTTGCCTTTTTCATTCAAAGGGATATATAACAAACCCTCCTGCATTTTTCCCTTCAGCTCGCCCTGCAATTTTTCGGTGGTAATATTAAAAAGAGAAAGCAAGGCATTGAATTCTCCTAAAGTTTGGAATTGATAATATTTAGCCAGGTGACGAACTACGGAAGCTATCTGACTTTTAACATCACCTGCCTTATAATCTACAGGACGGAAAACCTTGTCTATCTGTTTATGCTCTTTATCTGTTGCAGGTATCAATCCATATTTCCTTTCAAGTTCACGGCAGACGTTCATAGAGCGTATTTTCTCATAACTATCCGAAATCTTTTTACCCTGTTCATCAACGCACACCGATACAATATGGATATGGCTACGGTCAATATCAGTATGTTTGAACACCACATAAGGCTGCTGTCCATAACCCATTTCCTGCATATACGCATCTGCCATTTCCATGAACCTGTCGTCACTTACTTTGTCTTTCGGATCGGGATTAATCGAGATATGCAACGTATGTTTCTCTGTATTGCGGTTGGCAATGAGATAAGGAGTAAAAGATTGGGCTAATTGTGCAACGGAATAATTACCGTTAGCGGTTTCAATAATCTTATTACCAAACAATATTTCCCCTTTTTCATTCTCAACTTTGAGCTGGTTGTAGGCTAAAGCTCCGTATAAATTTGCGCTTCTCCCGATTTTTACTATCATTTCTAAGGCTGTTTTTTCAGATATTTTGCGTCAAATTCTTCAGTTATCTGTATGATTTTTTGGCATAGTGCCGCCATTTCAGCAGTTTGTTTTTCCAATTTATAGAGAAAAGCCGCCGCCTTTTTCTCGGAAAAATGACGGTACAATAGCTTTACAATCTGGTTATAATTCACGCCTACGGAGCGGAACTGACTGTGAAACGAAGTCAACCGCATATAAAAATCAACTGTTCCTTTATCAATTTTAATCGATTTCATCTCCTTGCTGAAAAGCAGCGAGGTAATAAATTTTGCTTTGTTGGGAATTCCCGATGTTTCAAAAAGCGATAAAAGTTTGGCATTTTCCGTATCCGTCAGACGAAATACATGGCGGTGGATGCTCGGGTCGCTTTTGGGCTTGCGTCCACCCTTGTGTTTTTTGTTGTTATTGTTCTCCCTCATTATTTATTCATTATTAAATTTTATATAAAAACCTGACTTCGGAAGGTTTTTTCAGCCCCCGGCAAGGCAAGTTGTTTTGAGGCACTAACTCGGTTTAGAGTGCCTCAAAACACAACTTGCCGTGTTCTGGTGAACACAAAAATCCGCCCTTCGGGACGGATTAAATGTAACAGGGAAAACGGCTCGAAGCCATTTCGTTATTCTCCGTTTTTTCAGTAGTCGTTGCATAAATCCTTATAATAAAAATTCGTTTTACAAAGTAAATCCAAGTTTATAAAAGGAATGTAATATGAAGAAGTACCAAACACTTCCTTTAAGCGACAAGCAATGCCACACTCATACAGTGCAACAAAAATGATTAGTCCTTTGTGTTTGAATGTTGGCAGGAGGACAATCAGCCCGTACTTCAGGACACGTGTATTGGGCCCATTCTAGGTTGCATATCATCTGGTTTTCATGATTGCTAGAATGCAAGATCGCAACAATGCGGAAATGTCGGAAAGCGTGACGGCATGACGTGAGACTATCTTGAATTCGTGAAGGAGTGTTTGAAAGAATATAAGTAAGATGGAATTCCCGCCTGACTAGATACAGGAGTTAATGCAGTGATGCTGTACTTAAAAAAAACAGGCGGCCAGAAATGCCGTCCGGCATCCCTGACAGCTACCCGAAGCTAAATAGTAAGCTTGCAATCAGTGTGCCTCCAAAACTGTATTGCTAGGATATATAAACTTTAAATTATCAAATATGAACACAAAAAAGAAACCTCTGTTTATCGCCTTTTCATCTCAAAAAGGTGGTGTTGGCAAAAGTACATTTACAACCCTTCTAGCAAGTTTGCTGCACTATCGGTTGGGCTACAACGTAGCCGTATTTGATGCAGATTTTCCACAGCACAGCCTTGTGAAAATGAAGACAAGGGATTTGGCAATGGTAATGGAAAACGAAGCTTTGAAAAAGTTGGCGTATAGACAGTTTACTACCCTCAGCAAAAAAGCCTATCCCATTATGCCGTACAAAGCAGACAGCGTATTGGAAGCGGCTCAAGAGTTTGTAAATGATTCTCCCATTCCTGTTGATGTTGTATTCTTCGACCTGCCCGGAACCGTAAACACGCCCGGCATCCTGAAAGCATTGGCAGGAATGCACCACATTTTTAGCCCGATCACGGCCGACCGTGTGGTAATGGAAAGTACACTGATCTTCACACAGCTTTTGCAGGATGTGATTATGAAAAAAGGGGAAACTTCCATAGAAACTATTAACCTGTTCTGGAACCAGGTTGACGGCAGGGAAAGCACGCCTTTGTATAAAGTGTATAGCCAACTTATTGAACAATTAGGTTTAAGCCTTATGCAAAGCCAAATCAAAAGCAGCACACGTTTTCGCAAAGAAAGTGAAGTAGACAGCAAAACCGTTTTCCGTTCCACCATATTGCCTCCAGATGAACGCTTGATGAAAGCGTGTCAATTAGACCTTTTCATAGACGAATTTTTAAAAATTATTCAATTGTAGATCTATGGAAAAGGAAAATAAGAGAAAAACCCCGCCGGACATTAATGAAGAATTGATGATGGACCTGATGGTTGACGGCGTCAAAAAAGAAGGGATACAGTTTCCGCCTGAACCAATCGAAGAGACACAAAAGATAGATGTAAAACAGGAAGAGTCACTGTCGATTAAACCTGTACAAAGGGAAAAGAACCGAGCAAAGAAAAGTGTTGACGGAAGTTATGGGGGCCACTTTTTGAAAACCCACTCAATGACCAAGCGTGGAGAGAAGAGTATTTACATACGTCAGGAATATCACGAACGTTTGTCCCGCATTGTTCAGGTAATAGGAAAAGATCAGATACCGCTGTATGCTTATCTCGACAATATTCTCGAACATCATTTTGAAATATTTGAGAAAGCAATTACTGAAGATTTTAATGAAAAGTTTAAACCCATTTTTTAATATTATTATTATGAAAAATTCATTTAAGAAAACCAAGCTGCCTGTACAAATCGGGCAATACAAAGACAATTATTTACAACCAACAGAATTTATAGCCAGAAACGGCAAATCGGTATATATCAGTGAGGATTTTCACAGGAAGATATCCTGTATTGTTTTTATCCTGGGCGATGGAAAAATCACAATCTCAGATTACATGTATAATGTACTAAAGCAGCATTTTCAGGATTTTGGAGAGGATATAAAGACACTCCATATTGAAAAACAAAAACCAATTCTTTGATTATGGAAACAGTTATTGTGATATGCCTGCTAATAGTCATAGTCCTTCGTATGCAGGACAAGATTATCATTCAAAATAGGTTTAGGCAACAGCAGCCGAAAAAAGAAAAAGTTAACCCGAACCTGCCAGATATTATGGGTCAGCCCAAGCTTGTAAGAAGCCTTTCAGTCCCAAACAATGCCAATGAAAGCCAAATCGAGGAAACAGAGGTGGATCCCCATAATTTTGACATTGAATACGACGAAAACGAAAACGTAAGTGTTCAAATTCCGCAGGAAGAGCTGGATGAAGTTTTCAGTAATATGCCTGATTTTGAACAGGAAGAAGAAGAATGGAACAGGTATGGAATATCCGGCGCAGATGACGGTTTTGCCCAAGGGGTTACCTTCGAGGAACTAAGCACCGTGGGGATGCTGCTTCAAAAAGATAGATTGGAGCCCTCTCAACAGGAAACAGCGATAGCTTTAGTTCAGAAAATACAGGGAACCGAATTATTTAGCCTGCTGGAAAATTCCATAGAAAGTGCTTCCCGAAAAATAGCCGAGCTATTGGACGGGAGCCTTTCTTTTGAAAAGGATTCAAGATCTTCCTATCTGCGGAACATTAATTTAAATGAATTTGATATTGGGGAGTATGTCTGAAAGGGCATACTCCCCTTTCTCGTTTAAAAAAATACGTCAAACTTAAAACGTTTGACGTTTTTTTATGCCAAAACACTGAGAATAGCGCCACAGCTAGCCAACTGATTCCACAGGTAGCCACTTCACTGCATGCATTCGATATTCATTACACTTTTGTTGCCAGAGCCCGCGTAGTGCGGGAATACAGTAACAATCTAAAGTGTTTCATTATGCAAAAACAAAGAAAAAAATTCCTGCCGGCAGTAATCATAATACTGTCATCCTTAAAGTTATCGGCGCAGGGAAACGGAACAGCAGGCATCACGGAAGCCACCCAAATGGTTACCTCCTATTTTGATCCTGCTACACAGCTCATCTACGCCATTGGAGCTGTTGTCGGTCTGATCGGCGGGGTTAAGGTGTACAATAAATTCAGCAGCGGAGATCCCGACACCTCAAAAACCGCGGCGAGCTGGTTCGGCGCTTGTATCTTCCTTATTGTCGCAGCTACCATCCTTCGCTCCTTCTTCCTTTAACCTTGACCTATGAATACTTACAACATTAACAAAGGTATAGGAAGAACAGTCGAGTTCAGGGGACTCAAGGCACAGTACCTGTTCATCTTCGCAGGAGGGCTGCTCGGAATACTTATCCTGGTCATGATTTTATATATGGCCGGGACCAGTTCCTATATCTGTCTTTTTCTGGGCGCAGGCGGCGCCTCGATGATTGTCTGGCAGACCTTCTCGCTGAACAGAAAGTACGGGGAACACGGACTTATGAAAATCGGGGCAAAAAAAAGACATCCGCGCTACATTATCTGCCGCAAGCCAGTACGACGCTATTTACAGTCAATTCCTAAATCCAGTGCTGTATGAGAAATAAAGCCAAGAGCACTACACTAGAAAGCAGATTTCCGCTGCTGGCAGTGGAAAATAACTGCATCATTTCTAAGGATGCGGATATTACAGCCTGCTTTGAAGTCCGTCTACCCGAACTCTTCACGGTGGCTTCGGCCGAATATGAAGCGATTCATTCTGCCTGGCATAAGGCTATTAAGACCCTACCCGATTTTACGATTCTCCATAAACAGGATTGGTACATCAAGGAGGACTATGATCCTGAAATGGACAAGGATGTGCAGAGTTTTCTGGCCAGGTCCTATCAGCGGCACTTTAATGAGCGCCCTTTCCTGAACCATTACTGTTATCTGTTTCTTACCAAAACCACCAAAGAGCGCATGCGGATGCAGAGCAATTTCTCCTCACTGTGCAAAGGTGTACTGATACCAAAAGAAATCAGAGATAAAGAAATAGTTCACCGTTTTATGGAAGCCGTTGCTCAATTTGAGCGCATTATAAACGACTGCGGATTTGTCAAAATCAGCCGTATGAGCGAAGAAGACATCATCGGTGAGCAAGGCAGGCCGGGACTGTTGGAACAGTACCTGACCCTTTCAAAGGAATCAGGTACCTCGATGCAGGATATTGTGCTGGGAAGTGAAGAGATTCGCGTAGGAAATAACAGGCTGTGCCTTCACACGCTTTCCGACACAGAGGACCTGCCCTCATCAGTATCAGCTGATAAGCGATATGAAAAACTCTCCACAGACCGCAGCGACTGTCGTTTATCCTTTGCATCTCCTGTGGGGTTAATGCTGAACTGCAATCACATTTACAACCAGTACCTGTTTTTGGACAACAGTGAGGAGAACCTGCAGAAGTTTGAAAAGTCCGCCCGAAACATGCACTCACTGGCACGCTACAGCCGCGCCAACCAGATCAACAAAGAGTGGATAGAACGCTATCTGAATGAGGCGCATTCCTTTGGACTGTCGTCAATCCGCGCACACTTCAATGTAATGGCATGGTCGGACGACCTGTCCGAACTCAAACAGCTGAAGAACGACTGTGGGAGCGCACTAGCCCTTATGGAATGCAAGCCAAGGCACAATACTACTGATACGGCGGCGCTGTACTGGGCGGGTATGCCCGGCAATGCAGGAGATTTTCCAAGCGAGGAAAGCTTTTACACCTTCATTGAACCGGCATTGTGCTTCTTCACAGAAGAAACCAATTACCATGATTCCCCATCGCCATTCGGCATCAAGATGGCAGACAGGCTGACGGGAAAACCTATCCAGCTGGACATTTCCGACTTGCCGATGAAACGCGGTATCATTACCAACCGCAACAAGTTCATACTGGGTCCCTCGGGAAGCGGCAAGTCTTTTTTCACCAACCATATGGTGAGGCAGTATTATGAACAAGGCGCCCATGTCCTGCTGGTTGATACAGGTAACTCCTATCAGGGATTGTGCGGGCTGATCAATGGAAAAACCCAAGGCGAAGACGGGGTGTATTTTACCTATACCGAGGACAATCCCATTGCCTTTAACCCTTTCTATACCGATGACGGAGTTTTCGATATTGAAAAAAGAGAAAGTATCAAGACGCTCATACTGACATTATGGAAACGTGATGACGAGCCTCCCACCCGCTCCGAGGAAGTGGCACTGTCCAATGCCGTAAGCGGCTATATCGAAAAGATCAAGCGAGATGACGCCTTTCCCTCTTTCAATGGCTTTTACGAGTATGTTCAGGGAGATTACCGAAACGTGCTGATAGAAAAACAGGTAAGGGAAAAAGACTTTGACATTGCCAATTTTCTTAATGTACTGGAGCCTTATTACAAAGGCGGCGAGTATGATTACCTGCTGAATTCCGACAAGCAGCTGGACCTGCTTTCCAAACGTTTTATAGTCTTTGAGATTGATGCGATCAAAGAGCATAAAATCCTCTTTCCAATCGTAACGATCATCATTATGGAAGTGTTCATCAACAAGATGCGAAGGCTTAAGGGTATCCGAAAACTCATCCTGATTGAAGAGGCCTGGAAAGCTATTGCAAAGGAAGGTATGGCAAATTATATAAAGTATTTATTTAAGACTGTTCGTAAGTTCTTTGGGGAGGCCATTGTGGTGACCCAGGAGGTAGATGACATTATCCAATCCCCTATTGTTAAGGAAAGCATCATCAATAATTCGGACTGCAAGATACTTCTGGATCAGCGCAAATACATGAACAAGTTTGATGAAATACAGGCCATGCTCGGACTGACAGACAAAGAAAAAGCGCAGGTGTTATCCATTAATATGAACAACGATGCATCACGTCTTTACAAAGAAGTATGGATCGGGCTTGGAGGGACGCACTCGGCTGTCTATGCCACAGAAGTGTCCGCTGAGGAATATCTCGCGTACACGACAGAAGAGACAGAAAAAATGGAAGTAATGCAGCTTGCTGCTGAACTTGGCGGCAATGTAGAGCTTGCCATCAAGCAGATAGCCAGTAGGCGCCGTGAACAGGAAAATCAATAATCAATAACAATTTAAAAACCGATAACAATGAAAAAAATACTATTTATGGTGTCTACGGCAATTATTCTTGCCTCGGCTCCATCAGCAAAAGCCCAGTTTGTGGTTACCGATCCGGCCAATCTTGCCTCGGGGATTCTCAACAGCGCCAACGAGATCATACAGACTTCCTCTACAGTCAGCAATGTGGTCAAAAATTTCAAAGAAGTCGAAAAGGTATACAAGCAGGGCAAAGAATATTATGACAAGCTTCAGGCGATTAACAATCTGGTAAAAGACGCCCGCAAGGTACAGCAGACCGTCCTTTTGGTGGGCGATGTATCGGAAATGTATGTGCAAAATTTCGGTAGGATGCTTAATGATCCAAACTTTTCAGCAAGGGAACTCACCGCCATTGCCAAGGGATATTCGGCGCTGCTGGGAGAGAGTACCGAGCTTTTGAAAGAACTCAAGCAGATTGTCACCTCCTCGAGCCTGTCACTCAGTGATAAGGAACGAATGGACATCATCGATCGTGTATACAAAGAGGTAAAAGAATACCACAGCTTGGTGCGCTACTACACCAATAAAAATATTTCGGTGAGTATCCTGCGAGCTAAAAAGCAGAACAGCACCAAAAGGGTTCTTGAGCTTTACGGCGCCCCAAACCAAAAATACTGGTAATATGGAATTCAATAATCTTCACGAGGTACTTCGCTCGCTGTATGATGAGATGCTGCCACTGTCCGCCGATATGGCGGCGGTGGCCAAAGGACTGGCAGGACTCGGGGCGCTGTTTTTTGTGGCCTTGAAAGTCTGGCAGGCACTCAGCCGGGTTGAACCTATCGATGTCTACCCGCTTCTGCGCCCTTTTGCACTGGGTCTCTGTATCATGTTTTTCCCGACGATCGTGCTGGGTACAATCAATGCCGTATTAAACCCGATAGTTCAGGGAACACATAGCATTCTGGAAGATCAGGTTTTGGACCTGAACGATCTGCAGGCAAAAAAAGACCTGTTGGAGCATGAAGCGATGATCCGCAATCCCGAAACTGCCTATATGGTATCGGACGCGGAGTTCGACAAGAAACTGGACGAGCTGGGCTGGTCGCCTTCGGACATCGGGACAATGGCCGGAATGTATATGGACAGGCAGACCTATCAGATAGAGAAAATAATAAAAGAGTGGTTTCGTAACCTGCTCGAAATACTATTTCAGGCTGCAGCGCTGGTGATCGACACCATACGCACTTTCTTTCTCATAGTGCTGTCCATCCTCGGGCCTATCGCATTTGCCATATCAGTCTGGGACGGATTCCAGTCGACTCTCACGCAGTGGATTACAAGGTATGTCAGCGTTTATCTCTGGCTTCCTGTAGCGGACCTGTTCAGCTCAATGCTGGCCAGGATCCAGTCCCTTATCATTGAAAGGGACATAGAAATGCTTGCTGATCCTGCTTTCATTCCTGATACCTCAAACACGGTATACATCATTTTTATGATCATCGGCATTGTGGGCTATTTTACCATTCCAACAGTGACAGGCTGGATTATACAGGCAGGCGGCGCAGGAAACTTTTCACGCAACATCCACCAGACTGCCATGAAGTCCGGAAATATAGCCGGCGCAGGTGCAGGTTCGGCCGCAGGCAACATTGCAGGAAGGCTGGCCAATAAGTAATCAATAAACATTCAATAAAATGGAATTTAAAACACTCAGAAATATAGAAAACAGTTTTCAGCAAATCAGGCTTTATGCAATTGTATTTGCCGTGCTCTGTGCATCAGTGACCGGATACGCGCTTTGGAGATCGTATGGTTTCGCTGAGCAGCAGCGCCAGAAAATTTATGTGTTGGACAATGGCAAATCGCTCATGCTCGCACTCGCTCAGGACGCCTCGATCAACCGTCCTGTGGAAGCCCGAGAGCACGTAAGGCGTTTTCACGAGCTGTTCTTTACCTTGGCGCCCGACAAAAATGCTATTGAAAGCAATATGAAAAGGGCATTTAGCCTTGCCGATAAAAGTGCCTTTAACTACTACAAGGACCTTTTGGAAAAAGGTTATTACAACCGGATTATATCAGGCAATGTACAGCAGCGTATTGAGATGGACAGCGTGGCCTGCAATTTCGAGACTTACCCGTATGTGGTGCGGAGCTATGCAAGGCAAATTATCATACGTTCGAGCAACGTGACCCGGCGCAGTCTGGTTACATCCTGCCTTTTGGTAAACTCGGTGCGCTCGGACAATAATCCGCAAGGCTTTAATATTGAAAAGTTTGCGGTGGTTGAAAACAGGGATATAGAAGTTATAGAACGCTAAAAAAAACTTATGGAAGCATTATTAGATTTAGACACATTTGCGAGACTCCTTATTGAAAAAGGTTACAACGGCTATTTCCATACCCAGGGTGGGTACGGAGGAAAATTGAAAGACAGCATCAGCGAATACCTTGAAAACTGCAAAAATGGAAAAGACAGTTTGCCTAAAGAGGACTTGCTACTGACAGGCTACCTGCAATGGTCGGGGGAAGATAAGCCCAGTATACGATGCATTATGCTGGTAAAATACCTAAACGGTAAATTTTCTCTCAACAGAATGGAAGTGGCAAGGAAAGACCAATTTGGACAGCTGCTGAAAAAAGCGGAACTGACAAACCTGTCTGTTATATCTGCGCCCAGCGCGTCGCAGGCAGTCGCCTTGGTCAATGATGAACAGCACCAAAAAACAGATAAATGTCCAAAGCGTTTTAAGCTTTGAGAACAAAAATAACAAGGTTATGAATAAATTAAGAGCAAATATAGATCAGTGGCTGCAAGGGCTTGACAGGAACTGGGAAGCAATGCCAATAAAAAGGCAACATCAGGTGATACTATACTTTTTTGCAGCGTACGTGCTGCTGACCGCAGTTGTGATTTTGAACGTATGCCGCGATATGGCATACGCAGGAAACAATGTAGCTATAGAACATATCGAAAGCCCTGCCACGGCAGGGAAAGAAAGTCCGGCGTCCCTGAAGCCAATTAAAAAAAAATAGGATTATGAAAGAAAATAAAAAAAAGGTAAGCCTTCTCTCAGAAGAGGCTCGACAAAACAGTTCCTCGTTTCTGCCTGATGAAAAAAAGACAACTATCGAGCGTATTAAAAAACCGCTGATTTTCACACTGATGGGAATTGTATGTATCGGATGTATGTATTTGATCTTCAAGCCGTCGAAGGATAAAAAGCAGATCGAAAGCATTGGTCTGAACGACAGCGTGCCACAGGCAAGCGGATCTGTACTGCAGGCAGACAAACAGAAAGCGTATGAGCAGGAAATACTCGAAGACAAAGAAGAGCAAAAAAAGAACTCTTTAACCACGCTGTCCGATTACTGGAATGAGGATAATGCTGAGCAGAAACAATCACTGCCCGATGACGCGGAAGGAACTAACAATCCGGCGCTGAACACTTACCGTACTGCCCAAAGCACGCTTGGCTCATTCTATCAGCAGGATAACGAAGAAACCAAGGAACTGCGTAGGCAGCTCGAGGAACTGAAACAGGAACTCGCGCAAAAGGAAATTCCCAAAGCTGCCACGGTTGATGACCAACTGGCACTTATGGAAAAATCCTATCAGATGGCAGCCAAATACCTTCCCTCAGGCTCCGCTTCTGTCGAGCCTGCAGGCAAAAACACTGCAGTAACAAAGGCGGAATCAGAAGATAAGAATTTTTCGGCGCTGGTCCCTGCAAAAAAAAGCAAAGTCTCCTCGCTGTATCAACGTGCGTCCGATAGCACTTTTATTGCAGAATGGAACACAGGCAGAGGGTTTAATTCAGCAGGTTCGATTCAAGAAACGCTTCAGCCAAAAAACAGCGTCAAGGCCTGCGTGCACCAAACACAAACTATTATTGGCGAGGCAGGTGTTTCCCTTCGTCTTGTAGAACCTGCAAGGATATCAGGGCGTATCATAGCAGCGGGCACAATAGTAACGGCAAATGCGAAGATACAGGCCGGCCGCCTGCAGTTGAAAGTCACTTCCATCGAACTGGAGGGCTCCATCATTCCTGTAGACATTACTATTTATGACCTTGACGGCCAGCAGGGAGTGCCTCTTCCTTATTCTGCCGAAAGAAGTGCCCTGACTGAAATGGCGGGGAATATGAGCCAACAGTCCGGCACGAGCCTTATGATGACACAGTCTGCAGGACAGCAGGTGGCCGCTGACCTGAGCCGCGGGGTGGTTCAGGGCATTTCCGGCTATTTCGCCAAAAAAGTGAGGACACCTAAAGTCACCCTAAAAGCAGGGCATCAGGTATTTTTGGTTTCCAAAAAATAACAGCAATCTAAAATAAATTAATTATGAAAAATCAATTCAAAATATTTTGGGCAACAGCCCTTTTAATAATATATTCAGTAGCCGCAACTGCGCAGGAAAGTGAAGCCACTAGCCTTGATTTAGGAACAATACCGCCCTACCATATGCAGGTTACTTATGAAAAAACCTCCCACCTTATTTTTCCGTCCGCTATCCGATACGTGGATCTTGGAAGTGAATACCTGATTGCCTCAAAGGCCGAGGATGCTGAAAACGTCCTTCGCGTCAAGGCATCGGTCAAGACTTTTGAAGAGGAAACCAACTTTTCGGTGATTACCGATGACGGCCGTTTTTACAATTTTAACGTGCAGTACAGCGCCAACCCGCCTACCCTCAGCTATGATCTTATGGCGATGCAGAAGAACTTCGACAAAGTCAGTGCAAGCGATGTTCTTTTTGAGGAGCTTGGAAAAACACCACCCTCACTGGCAGGACTGATCCTGGAAACTATTTACAAAAACAACAAGCGAATCGTAAAGCACATTGCATCGGAGAGTTTCGGCATTCAGTTCAGCTTAAAGGGCATCTATATCCACAACGGCAAGTATTATTTCCATACGCAGCTTGAAAACCAAACCAATGTACCTTTCAGCATTGACTTTATGATTTTCAAGGTGATAGATAAAAAAACAGCCAGACGAACTGCCTCGCAACAAAGGCCGATTGTGCCGCTCCGCATTTACAAAACCCTTGATGAGATTCCCGGGAAAGCCACAGACCAGAATGTGTTTCTCTTTGACCAATTTACAATAGCGGATGACAAACTGCTGCTAATTGAGATTTTTGAGAAAAACGGAGAGAGACAACAGACACTCAAGATTAAAAATTCAGATCTGGTAAAAGCCAAGGTGATAAACAGTATGCACCTTAAATTTTAATAACTATTAAAAAATTAGAAATTAAAAAGTATTACAGCCCGAAGCATTGCTTTGGGCTGTTTTGTTTCCTGAGCTTAAGCCTTTCCTGCAAATACATTGCATAACTCAATTAACGTTAGTATCTTAGCATTGAAACAAAAGAACCAAAACCTATTTAGCAACAAGGATCTAACTTGTACTGTTATGCAAAATGTTATCGACCGCACCAACAGCTTTTATCTCGAAATGTCCAGAAAAGTACTTTCTGAAAAGGAATACGACGTACTTGAGAAACTCTTGATAGAAAAGATGTCCCTGAGCGAGGTGGCGGAAAATTATGGGGTTACATCCGAATATGTAAACGAGCTTTACGAGATAACATATAACAAAGTAAAAGCGGTGACCGAACTGTTTTTAGAAATTGACCACTACATAGCAAAACTGCGGGAGTTAAAACACGAATTAAATCCAAGTCCCGCTCAAATCAGAAAAGAAAAAGCAGAAAAAGACCGACAGAAACTGCTTTACAACAGCGAATTTCCTTTCAGCAGAAGACTGAAAGGTGTACTTGAAACTTTAGAAATCCGAACTATTGGAGATCTTGCCGATATACCGCTGAAGGATTTTCAACATTTCAGGGGATTTAAGATGAAGTGCAAGGCAGAGTTTATTGCCTTTATAGAATTTGAAAACATAGCCTATCTTTTCAAAGGCTTTTCCCGTTGGAAAACAGAGCCTATTGTACAATTAAAATAAAAGCCACTATAACAAGGCGGTCTTCTTTTGCTTCTTTTCTTTGGCCGCCTCGGAAAGAAAAGAAGCCCGCTCAAAAACAGCAAAAGGGATGATAAACATCCCTTAAAAAAACGCAGCGGGTTTGGTAAAATAGCGGGCACTGCATTTTGGCAAAAGCGCTCCACCGTTTTAAACGCAAAAAGATGCTCCGCCCGAGAGGAAGGAGTGTCTTTTTGCCGCCCGATTTCGGGCTTATACGGATATGGGCTGTGCCCGGAAATCTTTTAAATTCAGGAAAAATCCCCTGTTTGCTGTCATGCCCTCACGAAACAAATTCCACAATAGCGAGCATCCCATCTGCGCCAAAGCGGAATTAATAAACAAATCTTGTTTCTCTAGTGCCTCGGCAAGTGAACAGCTTGGCGTATCGTCCTTCGTTTCAGATTCCTGTAACAGCTCCCCAAATTCCTCTGTCACAAAAGGCAGGCGCTCCACGGTTTCAAATTTTTCGGAATTGGGCTGTGGGATTTCCCCAATACTGGACAGGATGACCTGTCCAGTATACTGGCTGTTGCCAAAATCCATCCAATATTTCGGGTCGTCCCTATGATGTCTTTGGTTGCTGTTTTTTAAAATATCGGCTATGTCAAAACGGGACTTTGCACTGTCTGTGCAGGTTATATAAATTTTAGCCTTCGCATGGGTGGGCAGTTTGCCGAAACTGTCACTCTCAAATTTTACGGTTTCCGCTTTCCAATTTGTACCCGTAAAACGGTTGGCTCTGTTGATAAGTGCCACGGATTTATACAGCCCGACCTCACTGGGCGCAAAACGCTGTCTGCCAAGGTTGGCATTTGTGATAATATCATTATCCCAAAGGCGCACTAAAAGCCCTGCATGTCCGAGCGCCGTGAGGCTGTGGTTCATTTCCATAAGGGCGGTCAATACCTTTGAGCCTGTACCGCCTGCCCCTATAAGGTTAACGGCAATGGGATTGGTCGGGCTAATCAGATACGGGTCTGTAAAATGCATTTTGGTTTTGCCTGTTTTCATGACAATAAATTTTTAAGTGTTTTGTTTCTGCTTTTCAATAATGCTGTCGGAAAGGTTCTGCCCGATGTAACAAGGTCTTTCCACAAAGTCACACAATTACCCTTTACAGGGCTGTTATCTCCAATAAGGTGGCTAAAGTAGCTGTTGAAGAAATAATCCTCCCACGCCTTTGTAAATTCCTCAACGCAGGCAGATTCTTTTATCTCAATACTAACAGACCCCATACATACCCTGCCATCCTCATAAATGTTAAAAAATGGTGCGTAGTACAGTATTGTTTTTTCCGTAGGTCTCCTGTTACTTAAAAGCGCAAATACCCGCAGGCTGTTTTTGGTCGCCTGCCAGACCATGGGAGGTACAACCCCCTGACCGCTCGGAATCCCTAAACCGTCTATAAAATAAAGCGGTCTATTTTGGGATTTGGTGTACCATATCACAGCGCCTTTGTGCCTGTTTGGATTGATTTGCAGGATATTTGTTGGCAGAATTCCACCCGATTTCAAAAAGGCGGTCTGCTTCTGCTTTTCGGTCATAAGGGCTTTTGCGAGTGCTCCTGCTTCACGCTCTGTGAGCGGATGAGCATTGATAGGCGTGCCGTTTCTATCCATGTCAAAATGCTCTACATATACTTCTTTATCTAAACCTTTACTTTCATAGAAAACAAGGGCGGATTTCGGGTGGTAGAGTGTCCCGAAATCCTGTGTTAAATCCATTACATTACTCATTTTCTTGGTATTTATAGTTATACAGTAAAGCGCACATATCATCCAAAAGGTTAAACAGACGGCTTTCAAAATCAAGGCTGTTCTCTGTCAATTCACTATCATCAAAGCATTTTAAAATCGTTGGCTCGTCCATTGCACCGTACTCGTTAAACTCGTTGTTGATACTCTCCTCAATGCTTTCATAAAGCCATCCTTTGGTGTCGGAAATAAAGGAAATGTACTTTTCCATTCCGATACTCTCACTTTCCGTGTCTTCGTCTTCCTCCTCGTCATGTGTTGGTGCATTTCGAAAAATACTCTCATTGGGGTAGTCGGTAAATAAGGCAAAGGCTTTTTTCGCTGTATCCAAACACTGCTTATCAAAGTTATCACGGCTTTTAAAACCGTTCAGCCGTTTTTCAAAAAAGGTCAGGTTCATGGGACTGAAAATCTTCTTTTCAATACAGTCCCCGATAAGTTCTGCCTTGTCAAACTCCCGCACGTACCTCTCGTTTTCTTCCCTGTCCTCGTCCTGTTCTGTCCATTCCCTGTGCATTTCATAGAGCCAGTACAGATAACTGCCCTGCTGTCTGAAATACGGTACATCTGCAATATGATACAGATACGAGCAGACCGACAAAAGCAGATGCGCATTTTTCCTGCGCTCGTGGTCTTTGAGCATCTGATAAATTGGTTCAATGGGGATATAATAAAGCGTTGTGCCTGTGCTGTATTTTTCCTCGCTGAGCAGGCACGTTCTGTGGCTATCCTGAATTGCCCGCAGTTCGGAAAAGTTCCCTACATTTTTTTTTAGCTTCTCTTCCAAATCCGATACAGCCAATGCCATATTATAGGGATATTCAAAATGAGAGGTCGGCAACGGCACAATATGATAATGCCCTGCTAGACTGGCAAGGGAGGCATAAAAATCGCTTTCCATTTTGGAAATATCCTGACAAGCCTGTAGCGTTTTATTCTCTTGCAGTCTGGGCAGAAATGAAACCCTTAGAAAACCATCGGTAGCATCCCCGAAGGCACTGACCTTGGTTTGTCTTTCTGTACCTCGCCTGCATCTTTTGGTCTCTGCATCCAATGCATAAACCCTGTGAGCTGTGCGTGAAGCTGTTTTTGTCTTTTTCGCTCGGGCAGTTGCACTGTTCCCGATATGATTGTCTGTTGCATAATTCATGGCTTTAAATTTTGGTTAGCCTTTTGTTCCCATTACCGTTTCAAATCGGTACTCCACCGCATCGTCCCTGATGGCAGGGGCTAATATTTTGGCGGTTGTGAGTATCGGATAGGTCGGGGCATAAAAATTCAGTACCGCTTCTGTGCTCCATCTTGGCTCGGGGTCGCAAAGCCTGATTTCCTGCCCTTTGTCTTTGAGTATAAAAACCCGCTGTAATTGTGTCGCTAGTAACATGATTTGTAATTTAGATTAGTATCGTTGCTCTTGGTTCTCGTCTTCCCAGTTTTCCATGTCCTCTGCGTCCGTTTCTTCCCCGTCCGTTTCGGGCTCTTGCACATTGGCATTGCCATAGTCAGGAAAAAGTGCCTCTCGGGGCGGTTCGGTCTTTGCAGTTTCTGTTGTACTGCCGAACAGATCGGGCGCAAATTTTGCCGACAGTTCAGATTTGCGTCTTCGTATTTCTTCCGCCTTAAAAGGGAACTCGTGTATTTCCGGCACTTTTATCCATGCCTCACGGAATTTCCCTTCTTTTTCCAGTTCGTCCGCCTTTGCCATAGCTTCGCTGAATTTTTTGTCCTTGGCTTCCTGCTCTTTTTTCTGCTTGTCGTCTTTCTCTTTTTCCATAGCCGATTGCTTTTTGGTATCTTCAAGCTGTTTCATATAGCCTTCCATGTCCACCATTAGACCCGAAGCCGACTCAATGGGCGCTGTGATATTCTCAAAAAAACCGCTGTCGAGTTCTTCGGCTGTTCCTCTTAGATTAAGGGGCGGTATGCTATGCTTGGCGCTGTCCCCACACGCCTCGTTTTGGAGCATGACCAGTACGATAAGCCTGTCCTCTGCCCCTTTGGCAATAGTAATGTGCAGGTCGCCTATTATCTGCAACTGTGCTATCTGATTGAAAAAATTAGTTGTCGTTTCCATAATTTAATTTTAATTTTTTAATGATTAGTTCCATCACGCTCTGCTCATTATGCCCTAACCTGTAGAGGCGTTCGATGTAGCTTTTCATATTTTCCTGATATTCCTTTTCTCCCTCTTCCCCTTTTAAGATAAGCAGATGAGTGTTCCAGTTCATTACCGCTTCCCTGATGATGGCTATAAGCTTTTGGGCGCATTTTTTTTCGGCTGTCTGGCTTTTTTTTGAAAGCCCCAGTTCTACGTACATGTCCAAAATATGCCAATACACCCGTGCTTCCTTGCCTATACTGCGGTGTTTGCTGACAAATTCATTGTAGAGATACAGTATAAACTCAAAATTGTTGCTGTGCTTCCTTGCCATAATTCCTGCGCTTTTATGTTATTCAATTGTGCAAATGTTCAACCCTGCTATCGCATCACTAAAACCTGATTTTAAAGGCTGTCACGGTTTGCAACAGCCTTTGGTCATCTGCCTGCCTAATTCAGGTTTAGGATTTCTGCGCCATCTGCCTGAAAAGCCGTGCACAGTTCAAATGCCTTTTGGGCTTTTCCCTGGGCTGTGCCTCCCATGACAATGGACTGCAGTTTGGCTTCGCTGTCTTTGTATTTTCGCACGTTCTGATAGTAGCCCGTAACTCCATTGTAAGCCCCGAAAAGCGTGCCTTTGGTTGTGTCCATCTGCTGTGATTCGCTTGCCATGGCATAGGCAAAAGCATCCTCTACAGTATTTTTAAACACGGTAGACACTTCATCATCAGCCCCTTTCTTGATTAAAGCGAGTGTTTCGGTATTGGGACATAACGCCAATTGAATCAATTTCTTAACTTCTCTGTCTGTTACCTTCACTTGAGCCCACTCATTGAAAATGCCTTCTAGCTGACTGCTCAGCCTGTCCGCCAGTCCCATCACTTTATGGGCATCATCAAGGCGCTGTTTAGCGCCTGAGGTATGTCGGATGCGAACCACGTTGCTCATGGAGCGGAATGAAGCGTTAAGGGTGTTTTGGCATACGATACGAATGGGTGTAAAAGCCGCCGTGATGCTTCCGCTCCCGTCATGGGAGGTGGTCAGGAAAATGTACTTTTCGGTCACATCATCCCCTTTGCCCACACGGATATAATCAGGGAGTTTTGCCGTGATAAAAATGCGCTCGCCTTGTCCTAACGCCCCTGCCGTTTCGTAGAGTATACCGTCGCCCCCGCCTACAATGGCATCAAAAAAACTGAACGCTTCACGGTTCTGCACGATTTGGTAGTCTTTCCCAACCACGCCCAAAACGGCATTGCTGTCGGTGCGGATAGTGGCAAAGCAGTCAGGTACTGCCAGTTCGCTACTGCCCATTTCAATAGCGCCCGAAGTTTGGATAATGCCCGATGCTTTTGTGTATAAAGGGCTTTTAGCCACCTCATAATCCAGCCCCGCATGTTTGATGGCTTCTGCGCTTGTCGGGTACTGCTCCACGATCTGCCCGAGCCCGTGCCATGCTTTTTCTTTTACACTGAAAAAAGAATACTTTCCTGTCTCGCTGTTGTAATTGATATTATGTGCCATGATATTTGATTTTAAAAGTTTGAAAAATAAAATTGTTTAGAACCCTTTACTACCTGCTCAAAACGGCATGTCGTCCTCAGGCTCTTTTAATGTAGCTTTTTTGTTTTCTCCCTGCTCTGCAGTCTGCCCCGTTTTCATTGCCTGCGCACCTTCGGATTTCTTCCCGCCCCCGTGCAGTTTGATGTTCGAAGTATTGAAATTCAGCCCTGCGCGAGGCTCCCCGTCATTGCCTTTCCACGCCCTTGCGCTTACCATGCCTGTAAGTTCCACCACCGTGCCTTTGGTCAGCCACTCGGCAACCCTCGGGCTTACCCAGTAGGCGCAATCAAAAAATGTGGTCTGCTCCACCTTGTCGCCTTTTCTGTTTTTGTAGCTCTCATTGATGGCTACTGAAAAATTTACTACCTGTCTGCTGTCTGACAATGTGTTTACTTTCGCATCTTTTGTCAATCTTCCTGTGATGTTCATGATTTCTAGTTTTTAAATTGTTACTTTTTTTTCCCGCCCCGCATTTTTACTTTTTACTTTTTTTACTTTTTTTTGAAATTTTATTCGGCAATGAGAGCAGGCGCTGTTTTGTTTCATCATTGCTTTTTTCAATATTTCAATTCTCATTTCTGACATTTTTTTTTATTCGTCTAAAGAGCCGCAGTATGCTATGTTTTGTTTCATGAGCATAAAAAGGTGAGTGTCCGGCAAAAGCAAGGCTCTGGCAAAAAAAACAACCCGGATGGGTGGAGATTTTTTGACAAGACCTGAAAGGCCCCGGCCTTGCTTTTGCTCAAGGACACGGACTACCTTTGCTCCTGAAATAAAACAAAAGCATACAGGGTCTCGGGTAAAAAGAAAAAGGGAAGCAATGGGGATACTATGGATAAAGAGCAACAAGAAAAGTAGTCAGCTTGGGGTGAATTGAAAAAGATGTTCCCGTGGCCTCAAGACCGCTGGCGTCTTAGTTCGGCAAAAAAAAACAGGCAGCTGATTTTTAACTAAATTAAAAACAGCCCCAGAACAAGTAAAATAAGTGATTTACAGCTATTACTGCACATCTCAAAGATTTAGTATATTATTCTTATATTCGCTAAAAAATCATACTAATTGAACAAAGCCCGCTAAAAAAGTTGTATTGGCGCCATTTTACCGTTAATATAAATTAGTCAGTGGCAACAAAACCCAAACTTCATGAAATTAGACATTGGTGTAGAAAATAGACAAGAAATTCTTCAATACTCACTTTTGATAGAAAATTTCACCTCAATATTTCTTTCTAAACTTTTAGGTATAGAGAACTATGAAGAAACTAAGTCATTTGGAAATCAAAGTGGAAATCTATCATTTAATCAAAAAATAGATCTATTAATTGACATCGGTGCTTTAGACAAAAATGAAAAGAAGAAATTCCAGACATTCATGGAAATTCGTAATCAATTTATGCATAATTACAATGCAAAAAATTATGAATCCTGTTTTAATTATTTAGAAGGAAAAGCAACTTTTATTCTGAAAATCTTTCCTCAAAATGCTGAATTACCAACAGAAGAGAAATTGCATAAAGCTACCATAGAACTCGCAGGAGACGTATTGAAAACCACCGTAAATCTCATTGAAAAAATAAAAGAAAAGATATCCAAAGATGTAGAAGGTGAAATGCTTAAAAAATTTAAAACCGATACATTGGAAATTATAAAGCAAATTGAAGATGGATTCAACGAACTTTACACAGCTCAAAAGGAAAAGGGTGCAAAAACTATAAATATTGAGGAATTAAAAGGCTTAGGAACTTTGATTAGAAGATCATACTATAGTTTATTAACGAAGAAAATAACCGAAAAAAATAAGCTGCACTAACAGATACACCGCTGCAGAAGACTTATAACAGTGTAAAACTGCTTTATCAAAAAATACTGCTGATATAATCTCAACTAAAAAATTGAAAAAATGAGTAAATTAACATTAACTATTTTAGGCCTCTGCCTGACACTTTTTACTTTTGGCCAGGGGAAGAACCAGAAAAAATGGGACAGGGTTGTTTCGGAAATGACCAAAGCAAACCAGGGCGATACTATATCTGCAAGGTCAAAAGCTATTTTGGAATGGTCTGATTTTAAAATGCCACCTGAATCAAGCAAAGATCTGCATGTCCATCCGGAATTGACATTTGGTGTTTTTACCAAAAAAGTAAATGTCTGGACAGGAACTATCACTGTTGAATCCTATGGAGGAATCAGAAGGGATTTATCGTGGGTTAAACCCGAATATAAATCCCAGCAATTACTGGATTACCTACAGCTGAAATATAACATTTCACATTACTTTGCCAAAAAATCAGAAAAAGAGATTAACAGCGGAAAAATAAATGCGGGAAATGTCAATAAAGTTAACGGAATTATAGAGAAACATTTAGATGCCAGGGACAAAGCTCTAAATGAATTTGATACAGAGTCTAATTTTGGAAGCAATGCTGAAGCTCTAAATAAGTGGAAAGAGAAACTACGCAGTAACGAAATATAAAATGCTGCCTGCAGCAACAGCTACAACGGATTTGATCAACTGGGATAAATCATAGTGTAAAGAAGCAGAGTAATCGCAAGATCCTGTAAAAAAAACCGTTAATAATAACGGTTTTTTTATTGGCATCAAATCTGGATACATTAAAATTTTCGCTGGGAAGGTTTAATATTGCCGGGCGCACCACCGTCTGTTTCATCTCGGGCGCGTTCATCTTCTCGAAGCTCCTCATTGCCCAGTGCCCCTATTTCGAATTCCTTATGAACGGGATTATCCTGGTCTGGTTCAATGGTTTTAAAGGGCTCACCTTCAGCCTCATTGCTCTGAGGAGCATCAATTTCAGTTTCAAAACCTTCAGAGGGATCATTATTTATAAGATCCTCTTCAATGTCCTGTTCGGTTATATCTTTCGATTCACTGTCCGATTCATTGTCAAGATTCTCTGAATCATAAGGATTACCGTTTGGATCACTGTTTTGCTCGTCTGAATTTGGAATCTTGCTATCCTGCTTATCATGGTGACCGGATTCCCTGCTGATCTCTTCGGTACTCAGGTCATTTCCATAATCGGGCTGGGCATTTTCTGTAAAGGTATGACCTGTGGAGGTAGTTTTTTGTTGTCCCTGTTTACCTGTGTCTGCGTTTTAAAAATTCTTGTCATCCTGACCGTAATTTTCCGGTTTGTCTGAATTCATCATTTTATTTTTTTTAATTAAATTTTTACTATCGTTTTTTTAAAGAAGTGTGTCTTCGCAGGTCTGCTGGCATTGCCGCGCTTGTTAGCATTTCCCTTGTGTATCCTTTGTTGATTGTCCTTTATCAAATGTAAAGAGGATAGTAATATTTTTTTTTACAGAATAATGATTTGCATTTATAAAATAGCTATCAGACAATCAAGGAGCTAGGCACCAATATAGTAGAAAAAAATAATTTTGTAGCTTATTAATTAGTATTGAAAAACTAAAACCAAAACATAAAAATGGATTCAATCCTTAGCCCCGATAGCAGTGAAAATCCTTTTGTGCCGGTGTTCGGCACAAAAGATTGCAACGAATAGCGGGAATAGCTCCTAAAAAACAATCTGATATCTCATAACCAACTGAAAATAATATAATTAAACAAAGCCAGGCTGTAATTTAATCCATCCTCTAATTTTTAATTTTACCCTACCTTCTTCCACTAAGCCGCAATAAGTCCGAAACAGGAAGAAGAGCTTTAAAGAAATTACAAACTATTTAAATTATAACATTATGATACCACAAGAAAACTACGATACGTATTCTCAGCAAGACAGCATGTATCACATGGGGGAAGAATCCATCCATTCAGAAACCATGGAGCACACCGATCCGGGAGTGAACCAGCACTATGATGATGAAAGATCTGCCGACCACCAGCCCACCGAACTGGACCATGACGATGCAGACAGAAGGACTCTTGATGAGTCCCAGGCCGATGAGGATGATGAGGAATAAAGATATACCTCTTACCGCCTATTACAAAATTGAAAAGCCTTCTAAATGACTGCATTTAGGAGGCTTTTTTTGGATTAATTTTTATTGTTTTTAAGGCGTAGCTTCTCGGGCAGTCCCCACTACCAGCCGATTCAATTTCTGGTACGGCCGCTAACTTAACATCAAAGCGCCCTGCAATAAAAATAAAACCGCTAATTTTGCCTTTTGACAGTAGATTTAAAGCTGTCATAGCAGCTTTGAACGGGAATGAGATATGAAAAAGTTTGAAATAAAAAAAATAGCCCCCGACAGCTGGATGGTTTCCCACAATGAACTGCCAAAATTTACGTGCCGCTTTGAGCAGGGGAAATTCAATTACAGCCGCACTATCAAAGGACTTTCAGATCCCACGGGCGACCCGAAGGAAATCCAGCTGCTTGAGAAAATGGAAAAATGGCTTGCCCAGTACCATAAGGACAAAATAAACGGCTGATTTGATGAAATTGAAAGGAAGGTTTACAACAGCTAAATTAACCGAAATTTTCCACTGTCCTTATTGCAGCAGCGCCAGTCCATTTGTAGGACCTCAGCCAGGAATGCTTTCAGGGTATCAAACCCGCTGGGCTTCACTGCATAAAAACTGGCCCCAAGCTCGAGTGCCCTGTCAATGTCCAGGGGATCACTGCTGGTGGAAAACATAATAACCTTTACCTCTCTTATGGCCCCTTTTAATTTTCTTATTTCTTCCAGGCAGTCAAAGCCGTTTTTTTTGGGCATGTTCAAATCCAGAAAAATAACATCGGGAAGCGGATCGGACAGCGTATGGAGGATCTCCATGAGTTCCGCCCCATACTGTGCTTCTTTTAAAACAACCTCAGGATTAACTTCCAGCATGGCCTCGGTAAAGAAGATTCTGTCATCCTGGTCATCATCTGCTATATAAATATGTCTCTGGAAATTTTGTTGGGACAAGGCCATAGTAGTGTATTTTTAAGTAAAGATAAAAATTTAAAAATATGCAAATGCTAATATAAATAAATTAGCTTTTTCAAGTTGATAAACCATCGAAGCATATCCGTGCAAGGGTTAACGATTACGTAAAGTTAAAAAAATAGTTTAAGAAAAAACATATGAATTTTAGTTTACGACCGATTGGAAAACATCAAGGAGCTGGTCAGCGCTATGGTGAAGCTTGAAAAAGAAAACAAAGAACCTGTCAAATGTCGAGGAATACCTGCAGGAAATTGCGCTTCGGCACAAAAGATTGCTTCGCCAGTTCGCTAACGCTGGGGTGAAACATATAGCGGGAAAAGCTCCTAAAAACTAATTAAACCTAAAAAATAATACTACATATAATTGACCAGATGATCAATTCTAATCAGATTCCCCGGCAATTCCTGATACTGGATCAATCCAGCCTCAAACTAGATCAGCTGTTTCCAGCTATAGTAACAGCAGCCAAGGCAATTAAAATAGCTCCTTGGTACCTATTGGTGCGCAGCTAAGAAATTTAGTTTATTATTATTATATTCGCTAAAAAAAAAGCAATTACTAATTGCACAAAGCCAGCTAAAAAAAACTAGTATTTGTGCCGTTTTATGGCTGGTATAAATGAGTTAGCCTTCATTTCAACAAACAGAAAAAATGATAGAGAATTTACCTGCATACATATCACTGGCTTTTGTGCTTACATCAGTTGGGACTTTGCTACTTTTCATTTGGGCTATTAGAAGCTCGAATTCTGAATTGACCCGAAAAAAAGCAGCACCAATTTCTATCGGTCTTACAATTTGGCTGATTATTCAAGCTGTTTTGACTTTAGAAAGTTTTTATAACACTGACACAAACTCCTTGCCGCCAAAAATAATGCTGATAGGGATCTTACCAACTATTTTGACAATCATTCTATTGGTTGCAACTTTAAAAGGAAGACAATTTATTGACAGTTTGCCTCTCAAAAACTTGACCTATTTAAACATTGTTAGGGTACCGGTTGAAATAGTTTTGTTTTGGCTTTTTATCAACAAAGCAATTCCGCAGCTTATGACTTTTGAAGGCCGGAACTTTGACATTATAGCAGGAATAACAGCTCCGGTCATTGCTTACTTTGGTTTGACTAAAATGAAAATTAACCCAAATGCAATACTGACCTGGAACTTTATTTGTCTTGGACTTTTAATAAATATTGTTGTGAATGCTTTATTTTCAGCACCATCACCAATACAAAAATTTGCTTTTGAACAACCCAACATAGCGATTTTGAATTTTCCATTTAGTTGGTTGCCAACTTTTATAGTTCCAATTGTATTGTTTGGACATTTAACGTCAATTAGACAATTATTAAAACAAAAAAGCGAAAGAAAATAAGACAACCATCAGCCAAAGCGCGCTACCATCAAGCCGCGACTTCGGCTTAATTTAAAAATGGTCTTGTGTTTGAAAAATTAGTTAGTCAGGAGCAGAAATAACAGCCTCTTTAATGTTTTTACACAATAGGTATTCCGATCCAATAAAAAATAAACATTAGTGCCATAGTTATTCCAATACTGCACAAAGTAAGTAAACGCCAATAAACAGACCTTCCATTGCCATAGCGCCAAATCCTCTCACCGGTTTGTTCCCTATTTGATTTTAAAGTTACTTTAGCCAGTATATAGGTTGAGAGAATAAAGATCGAAATTGTAATTAACCAAAATTTAATCATCGTTCCTGTTTTTAAAATATTGTTAAATTTACTGTTTTTTTTTATAAAATCACCGTGATTACTTACCTATTCATTGCGTAATGTCATAAATAAAAATTGAATATACCGGAAATTTAATAAAACAAATTTGTGTGGATATGCAATTCTCCAAGACAAAGACAGTGATCCCGGCAGCGCTAGCCCCGATTGCTTCGCCCGTTCGCTAACGCTGAGGTGAGACATATAGGGGGAAAAGCTCCTAAAAAACAATAACTGTCTTAAAAAATTATCTGCCAAGAACTGCAGCCCGAAAAACTAAATACCATTTCATACCTCCCCTGCTTTAGAAACTGCAAAGCCATCAGTACGCCTGATCGTATTTATAACAGCAATACGTGAAGCACTTATATTAAACCTTTTACTTTAAAGCCTATCTAATCCTATAGCAAAAGATTTAAACTGCAGCTGCCCTTATTGAAAATTGGAAATTTAATTTCAAAACAAAAACTATAAAAAATGAAAATCAAAAACATACTGCCGATACTTCTATTTTTGACCAGTTTCCCGTTTTATGCGCAAAATGAAAAAACAAACCAAAAACTCGAAAAAATTAAAGCCTATAAAATTTCTTTTTTAAATGAAGAGCTTGAACTTGCTTCGGCAGAGGCTGAGAAATTCTGGCCTCTTTACCATGCATATGAAGAGAAAAAGTATAAGCTGCGGCATGAAAAAATGGAAACCTATCTGCAAAAACTCAGCGATGATACTATCAATTCTACTTCAGAGAAACAGGCCCGAGCACTTTTATCACAAATGGAAAACACCAACAGGGCACTCTATCTGTTGAGAAAAAATTATCTCAGCAGCCTTCGCCAGGTACTCCCAGCGAAAAAAATAGTAAGGCTCATAAAATCTGAAAAGGATTTTAACCGAAAATTGTTAAAACAATATCGTGATAAAGCCGGTAAAAAGTAAACAAAAAAAAGTAAACAATAGCGATAGAAGCCCTTTAAGCAGTTTGTTTACTTGTTTGGGCTTCTGGTTCTCTTAGCCGCATCGGGCGTTACACCCTGTGTGCTCGATAGTATGGCTGAGATAAGCAGTATGAATTTTCAGGGGCGCCATAATACTAAAACAATTTACCTTTTTTTTGTCCTGGTGAGCTCCAGATCAAATACCGAAGTACAGTTTTCCTCTGTGGTAATGGTCTGGGTGCCTTTAATAACATTATCCGTTATATCATCCAGAACAACTTTGATTTTCAGGCGACTCTCCGAGAGGCTGTCAGGACTGGATTCCAGGATGATTTTATCCCCATTGTGTATTGCCCTGAATACATTGAGCAGCTTTTTGCTGTTCAGGCCATTGGCATACACCCTGACGGAGTCCTTTACAAACTCCCAGAGCTCATTTCTCCGATCCCCGATTACATACAGCCCGCAGTTGGCTTTGCGGCAGAGCATTTCGCTGTCCCAAAGCCCCTGTACCGATAATTCCCACTCCCTGATGGACTGGGCATTGCTGAATACCGAATCTTTTAATACTACAGCATTTTTGCTATTCTCAAGTCCTGACTCTTTTTTTCTTTGACATGAAATACACATCCATACAAGAAGTATTATTACTGGCAATTTTTTCATAGCTCTTTTTTTTGGACCTGTAATATACTCAAAATTAGGCGCGATACCAAAAAAGGTTATAACACAAAACGTATAATATGCCGGAAAATTGCCAATATGCACCAATGAAGTTCGCTAAAATGGCACGTACTTACCAAATAATAGTTTGATTTTAAGTAAAGAAAACTATATTTGAAAAACTTTAAATATTTCAAAATGAAAAACATCACACTTTTTTTTCTAATATTAGTAAGTACAGCGGCTTATTGCCAAAAGGGGCCTAAAATTGAGTTTTCAGCTCCCGATAATACGATAGATTACGGCCAGATTTCAAAAGCAGATATCACAGAAGGGACTTTTGAATTTAAAAATACAGGAGACGCGCCCTTACTAATTACAGGGGCGGCATCCACAGCAGGCTACATCATGGTCACCAAACCTGTCATGGCCATTATGCCGGGCAAAAAAGGCAAGATCAGCATTAAGTATAAAAATATGCCCACCGGCCCGATACGCAAGACCATTATCGTTGAAAGCAATGCCGTAAATGAGCCCGGTGGAAGGGTTGGCCTGAAAATCAAGGGAGAGGTCCTGTAAACTTCCTGCCTGTGTTATGATAGTATAAAGGCGTTTATGTTTTGCCTGCCGAAAAAACAGGCTCACTTTTGCCGAAGCCCTGGTCCAAGCAATAAAAAAACCCGGAACTAAGAGCCCGGGTTTTACTATTCTTTAATCTAATAATTACCTTTAAATGCTACATCCCTTCTTTATTCGATCCTTCATGCGCCTTAAGGCTAAAGGGAAAATATGCCAGAATGCTTCATTCCCTGCAAAGATATAATTTTTAAATTAAATCCCTGCCGTGAAGTCCGCAACGCCGTTAACTTTCCCAATTTATCCCAGTTTTCCCAATGTTAACGCCCTTTTTTATGAAACTATCAAATGAAACAAATGATTAAACCGTTTTCATCAATAAAAACATCACCATCACCAATTTCCCGGCTGCTAAAACCTGAACCTGAATACATATATTACTTAATTACTTTATAATGTTTTAATCCTTCCAATATACCTGCGGAAGCCGGGCTTTTTGCTACAAAAATACTTTTGGTGGTCTGGTAGTGATTCAGTTCAATGCTTCGGTTGCCCACTATAATTCCTTTTACGGCTCCCCTGAACATATCAATATCGTTGCCTGAATCGCCCGCTGCAATTACCCTGGATAAGGGAATTGCCCATTTGCGGCATAAAAATTTAATGGCATTTCCCTTCGAGGCCCTCTTGGGAATAAAATCCAGAAACTGTCCGTGACTGGGAATAATGTTGATTTTATACCATCCTTTACCCAAAGCAGCCACCAGCTGGTCATAATCGTATTTTTCCTTGTCATAATAATAAGAGATTTTAAAGGGGTTCTGCGCTTCCTCTTCCTGAAGTTTTATCCATGATATGGCCTTCAGGCGGTTTTCTACCTCTTCCCGCTTCCATCTCCCGGACAAAAATGTGGCCCATCCCTTGTCTAAAATATAATCTTTTCCGTTGGTATAATAGATTTCGGTTCCCACAGAACAGATAATAAAATCAGGCGCAGGAAACTTCTCTTCTTCAATTACCTTCTTTACCAGCCTTAAGTTTCTTCCTGTTGCCAGGGCAAAAGCCATTTTCTCTGTTCGATTGATCAAATGAGCTTTCAATTCTTTGAATCCCGGATTGTTTAACTTAGGCTCTATCAGGGTTCCGTCAATATCGGAAACCAGTAAGTTCTCTACCTTTCTTTTTAATCGTGAAATATTAATGTTGGGATAATGCTGTTTTTTGATACCCGCGCCGGAGGAAAGTGACAGATTCTCATCAATAAGGGCTACATACTGGTTGACATGGCTCAGCCAGCTGTAGTGTTTCTGGATATTGATCGCCCCGTTATTGGAATAATATTTCCACTGGTTCTCATCGGTTAATATGGTCCGGAGCGCTTTTTTGATCTGCCCCACATCAAGGGGATCCACCAAGATACCGTTCTGGCAGGTCGGGATAATTTCCGAGGGGCCGCCGTTTTTGGTCACCACAACCGGCAGACCCGAACTGGCCGATTCAATGACGGTCAGCCCAAAATTTTCATGCAGGGTCAAATTCGCAAATACCCCTCTTTTCTCGGCCGCATAACGATAAATGATCGAAACTTCGTTCTCCACATCGTGCTTTTTGGGAATGGCCATTTTTCCATACAAATCGTACTTGTCCATCGCTAAAAGCAGATCAGTCAGTACGTCTTTTTCAGATTCGGGCATCCTTGCAATATCTTTTCGGATTCCGGCAAATATGACCAGATTGGCCATACTCTGCAGTTCCTTGTCTTTTCCGTAAACTTCAATCAAAGTATGAAGGTTTTTATGACGGTCAGGTCTTGAAAGGGCCAGTATAAAAGGCTTATGGGGGTTAATTAAAAACTTGGAAATGCTTTCAGCCACCCAGTATTTCCTTTGCTCTTCCTCCATGTGTTTTACCGAATCCTGTTCCTTATGGTAGTAAGGAACAAATTTGCGCGTGTCGATTCCCGGGGAGATGGCATGGTATTTGGCCAGTCCAAAATTTTTATAAGGCTTATAGGTTTCAATTTCCTGCTCGGTGGAGGTAATTATAAATTCTGATAATTCGAGTGTTTTTTCCTCAGCGGCAATCCGGGCTTCAAACTTAAATTTCTTTTCCATCTCCTGCTGGGAAATGCCGTTTTCAAAGAGTTTTTTTCTTTTATAAAAACCCAGGGAATGTCCGGTATGGGCAAATGGAATGTTTAAAATGGTCGATAATTCACTGGCCGCATATCCGGCATCACCGTAATGCGAGTGAATCCAATTGGGGAAAATATCATGAAATTTAATATGGTGCACCACTCCGGTCACAAAAGTGTCCAGGCCTTCCCATAACTGTTCTTTGGGTTTGTATTTTTTTCCTAAAAAAGGAATTCTTCTTATATCTAATTTTTCATTTACAGCTTCAACCCCTACTGCATATTCAGAGGAAAGAGCCGGATCATCAATGAGCCTTGTAAATAAATCAACGTGTTCTACACCGGGATGCCGGGATAAGAATTCAGCAAACTCGTATACATATTTTGTCTGTCCTCCATTATCGGCATCTCTACCAATCTCCAGACCTGAACCTTTTAAGAGGCCATGAATGTTGATTATTGAAATTCGTAATTTTGTCATCATTTATTTTATTGATTAGATTTTTAATATACAAAAAAATAAAGCAATTCGGCTCAAAAACCAAAAAAACAGCAATAAAGGGCTTCAAATACTGCAGTGGCAGGCCATTTTAACACTAAAGGAGAAAAAAAATTAATTGTTCCGCAAAACCTAAAACTTTATTGAAATCCACCCATAGTATTAAAATAAATTTTATCTTTAATAAAGACAGGCCCTTGGTAATATTAATACGTTAATTAAAAAAAACATGAAAAACATTAAAGATATTCTAAATCTTAAAGAAGGAGAAGACGACAGGGAAAAGACACTGGAAACCGTAAAGAAAAACATATCTTTCAAAGGTGCCAATCTTTGGATACTGGCCTGCGCCATTATTGTGGCTTCTGTAGGGCTTAATGTAAACTCGACGGCTGTCATTATTGGCGCGATGCTCATATCGCCCCTTATGGGGCCTATTGTAGGGGCTGGTTTTGCCCTTGGAATTTATGATTTTTCACTGCTTAAAAAATCGCTTCGCAACCTGCTCAATGCCACTGTGGTGAGTCTGGTGGTCTCCACCCTGTATTTTTACCTGAGCCCTTTCAAGGATGTACAGTCTGAACTGCTGGCCAGAACCGCGCCCAATATTTATGATATCCTTATTGCATTTTTCGGAGGTGTTGTAGGGGTAATCGCCGTTACCCGCTCAGAAAAAGGCAACCCTATTCCCGGTGTGGCTATCGCAACGGCCTTAATGCCGCCCTTATGTACGGCCGGGTATGGAATTGCCACTGCGCAATGGGCCTTTTTCCTTGGGGCCTTTTACCTGTACTGCATCAACTGTGTTTTTATCGGAATTGCCACTTTTTTAATCATCAAGTACCTGAATTACCCTGCTGTTAAACAGGTGGATGAAAAGCACCAGAAACGGGTAAAATATACTATTGCTTTTTTAATCACTGCCATGCTGGCCCCCAGCAGCTACCTCGCCTATTCCCTATACAGGGAACAGCAGTTTAAAAAGAACGTGAATCTTTTTATTGATGATCAGTTCAGCACTAAAGGATATACCGTTGTGTACAAAAAAACCGATTTTAACGCTCAGAATAAAAAACTCGAGCTTGCTTTTTTGTCCAAGCGTTTTTCCCCTGAAGAAATAAAAGACCTTAAAAACAAGCTCAACGGCAATAAATACCTAATGGGCACCAAGCTTCATATCAGGCAGGACAGCACTGATCGTTTTAACGACATAAAAGGCGATATCCTCAATCAGATCAAGAGCAGCGAGAATGAGATGAACGTGAAAGACGTGAAAATCGTGCAGCTGGAGAAAGAGCTGGCAAAAAACAAATTTGACAGCAGGCAGATTTTAAAAGAAATAAGGACTTTATTTCCCAATGTCCGTTCGCTTTCCATTGCAAAGAGCACTCTTATAAATTATAAAGACAGCACCGCAACAATCACCGCTGTTATCTACGACGCCCCAAAGAGCCTCACCTCAGAGGAGAACGAAAAGCTCAGAAAATGGCTCAATGAGCGCCTTCTGGTAAAAGATGCGGCGCTTTTCAAGAGACAGTAAAAACAATATAAAATTATTTCTTGCGCTGTTTTTTATTATAAAGGCTCAAAAGCAGAAAGCCCGATACACCGGCAAGTATCGAAGCAACTAAGATGGCAAATTTGGCCTCATTCTGATAGGCCTGATCCGAAAAAGACAATAAAGCTATAAATATAGACATCGTAAAGCCGATTCCTCCCAGAAGCCCCAGGCCAAGCACATGAGTCCATGTGGTTTCAGCGGGCAGGTCTGCAGCCCTGATCTTTACCGAGAACCACGACATTAAAAAAATACCTATCGGTTTTCCAAGGAAAAGACCCAGAATTATCCCCAAGGCGAGATTTCCCGAAAGCCCATTAAGCATTTCGGATTCAAAGGCAATATTGGTATTGGCCAGGGCAAAAATAGGCATAATGATAAAATTTACCGGCCTTGTAAGGGCATGCTCGAGTTTTTCCAGGGGTGAATCAGCATCCTCTTCATTGGTTGGCAGGGTCATTGCCACCAGCACTCCGGCTATGGTGGCGTGGATTCCTGAATGATGGATAAAATACCACATAACGGCGCCCGGCAGCAGATAAAACAGTAAATTCTTAACCCCCATGCGGTTAAAGACCATAAGCAAAACAAATATCGCTCCGGCATAACCCAGATAGAGAAAATGAAGTTCGGAAGAATAAAATATCGCAATAACCAGAATGGCTATCAGATCATCGACAATAGCCAGTGCGGCAAGAAATATTTTAAGGCCCGACGGGACTTTACTGCCTAACAGCGAGAGAATCCCAAGTGCAAAGGCAATATCGGTAGCCATAGGAATACCCCAGCCTTTTGCCGTTTCAGGGCTATGTCCGTTAAAAAGAAAGTAAATCACTGCCGGGACAGCAACTCCTCCTAGGGCTGCCAGTACAGGCAGGGCTGCCTGACGAATAGACGAGAGTTCGCCCTCTATGACTTCCCTTTTTATTTCCAGGCCCACCAGCAGAAAGAAAACAGCCATCAGCCCGTCATTGATCCACAACAATATGGGATATTTAAGATGCACAGCAGGTGTTTCATATCCCAGCGGATAGGCAAGAAAATCATTAAAAGATGTCCCCAGGGATGTATTGGCTATTAAAAGCGATACAAAGACACATATTAAAAGTAATATGCCTCCAGATGAGGAGGATTGAAAAAAATGCGCGAAAATTTTAAGATTGATCAGTTTTGCCATTTCACAAAAATAGGCATTACAGCCTAAAAAGCCAAGAAGATCAGCAGAAATAACTCAAAGAACTGTACGCTGTGGGCAGTTAGATTTAATTCTCAAATCCAGTAAAAGCCGTCTTGATTACCGGCAGTGACATCATTCTTAATCAGAACCGCTGCGGCTTATTGTTTTTTATCTGCCTTAAATTTAATACGTTCCACAGTTCGCCAGACTATTGAGAAGGGAAAATAATCAAAATATTTTAGTAATAAACATCAAGGATAATTTTAGTCTTAGAGCTTTCGATAATTTTTTCCAGTCTTTTAAAAAAGGCTTCATTGACCATCGGGCATCCATGACTATTTGAAATATAGTAATCCTGCTCCTCATAAGGTACGGCTGAATAATGGTGAAGGACAATTGCTCTTTTAAAAGCATTGCTGTTGGTCTGGTCCAGTCCGACAAGCTTGTACGCTTTGCCGAATATTCCTCTATAGGCTTTCTCTACAGCATACCTGCCAAGGGAAGTACAGTTGGAATTGGGTTCATTGCTGAATTTGAGGTCTCCGCGTACTGCTGTTTCCGAACCGCTGCCATGGGCTACCAGCCCCTGATCCAGAATCGTATTATTTTGCAGATCATAAACAAAAAAACGGTTTTTTCCCGATTTTATTTTCATATCAACCAAAAATGCAATTTTGGTATTGTATTTAGGATCAAGACCGGTTATTGACCGTACATCATTTACATGGGTGCTTATTCTTTCGAGTTCAAAATCAGAAAGGGACAACTTTTTAGAATAATTTATTGTTGTGAAAGATCCAAAGCTGAATAACAATGCTAAGTAAAATGCTCTCATTCCTAGCTATAATTAATTGTTAAAAAATCTTAAAAATTTATTAATTACTGTATTTCAAAATTATTATTTTTTTTATATAATTCACATGTGCGATGTGTTAAAATTATAAAAATAGCCTATATGTTAAAAAAAAGGGCATGTCAATTGTTAAAAAATGGGATATATGGCAGCGGGTAAATCTTGCTTTAAAATAAAAATTACAATTTCGCTGGCACTTTATTCTCTGAGAAGGCTTCTTTAGAACTACCTTTGTATTTCTACCCTTATAATAAAAAAATGTTCAAATTATATCTCTTATACGCTAAACAATTTTTAGTAAGAGGACAGGAAAAGCTGTCCAGAAAACAATTTATCTTTCTTTCCAGTGTACTGATCGGCATTGTTTCAGCTTTTGCCGTAATTTTTTTAAAGGCTTTTGCGCATTGGGTATACTCCTTTGCAACCTTCATTAATGCTACATTAAAATTGAGTTTTATTAACAGCATCCTCCCTGTGATTGGTATTTTACTGACTGTCTTGGTAGTCAAAAGGGTACTGGGCGGCACACTGGAAAAAGGAACTTCTCAAATATTATTTATTGTTGCCAGAAAAGCAAGCATCATCCCTAAAAAACAAATGTATGCACAGATCATTACAAGCTCCCTTACAGTGGGGCTTGGAGGATCGGCCGGACTGGAAAGTCCTATTGTGATTACCGGCGCCGCCTTTGGCTCCAATTTTGCCCAGCAGTTTAAACTGACTTACCAGGAGCGCACCTTACTTATAGGCTGCGGAGTTGCGGCCGGTATTGCAGCTGCTTTTAATGCCCCTATAGCCGGTGTTCTTTTTGCCATTGAAGTACTGCTGGTGGATGTGACAATCTCAGCCTTTACCCCTATTATGATTGCGGCCGCTACAGGGGCACTGGTATCTACTGTGGTTTTAAATGAAAATATACTATTGATATTCAGAGGCAAGCAGACCTTTGATTACCACAATATCCCTTTTTACGTTTTAATGGGGATTTTTACAGGTTTCATAGCGGTTTTTTATGCCAGAAAGTTTTTAAAAACAGAACACTTTTTTGCCCATTTAAAAGTTGGAGCCTACAGAAAAGCTTTAATTGGAGCCTCAATCCTGGGCCTTATGATCTTTATTTTCCCTACGCTTTTTGGCGAAGGATATGAAAGTATCAAAACACTTGCCGACAAGGATCCGGGAAAACTTTTGGAAAATACACTCTTTGCCGCCTACAGCAATAACAGCTGGATCTTATTGGCATTCGTGGGTTTTTCTATGTTTCTTAAAGCTTTTGCCTCGGGAATTACTTTGGGCAGCGGCGGGAATGGCGGCAACTTTGCCCCTTCGCTTTTTCTTGGCTCTTATGCGGGCTATTTCTTTTCAAAATTTTTAAACCTTACCGGATTTACGGATCTGCCTGTGAGCAACTTTACCCTTGTGGGCATGGCCGGAATCCTCAGCGGCCTGTTTCATGCGCCCCTTACCGCTATTTTCCTTATTGCTGAAATTACAGGGGGCTATGACCTTATGATACCCCTTATGATAGTAGCCTCTGTGAGTTTTGCCATTTCAAAACGTTTTGAAAAACATTCTCTGGATGTGAAGAACCTGGCCAGAAAAGGGAATGTATTTACCAGCAACAAGGATACCAATATTTTATGCACCCTGAATATTGAAGATCTTGTAAAAACAGATTATCTCACAGTGGATACTGATCAGGACCTGGAAAAGGTTTCGGATCTTCTGGCCCATTCCGATCAGGTCATTTTCGGGGTGGTAAGTGAAGATAACGAGCTTCAAGGCATAGTGTACTTTAATGAGATCAGGGAAATAATTTTTGACAGCGCCAAAATCAAAAATACACAGGTAAAAGACATAATGGTACAGCCCGTGCAGACTGTTCACTTATTTGACAGTATGGAAACTGTGATGAATAAATTTGAAAAAAGCAACAAGGTATTCCTGCCGGTACTGAAAAATGGAAAGTATTATGGTTTTATTACCAAATCTGATGTTTTGGAATCTTATCGTAACAGACTAAAATCTATGATATTTGAATAATTAAGAGCAATTTAATCTAATTTTCCAAAGCGCTTGCTTGACATTTTTAATATACAGTCAGATACCTCTTATTAAAAAATTAACTTAAAATAAATTCTCTGACGGTACTAAAAAATTGGCTTTCATAACATAAGCCTTGTTATTTGACGCTCTATTTGCTATATTTGATCCACTGCCCAGCACCAGCCTTGCAAACCGGTATTAGAAAGAATACATTATATAAGCAGATGAAACACTTTAAGATCTTACTTGGTACTTTATTGGTTCTTTTTTCTCTCACTTCCAATGCAGGAACTTATAAATATTCAGCTGCACAAGCAGTTGATAAAATGGTGCAGAGTATTCCTTATTGTGCATCCAAAAATGCACAGGCCGTTTTCTATGATGCATATCTCTGGAAAAAGCGGGATATTCATTATAAAATAAAAAATAAGGTAAGGGCCCGCGCTACTGCCGCTGAAAGCAGCATCTTTATAACCCCTTACTATTTAAATCTTCTGCGTTTTATAATTTATGAAAGCAGTCTGCTTTACGGCATAACTACAATTTATCAGATCAAACGCTGTACTTACCTTCACCTATACCAGCTTTTCTAGCTCTTTGATTTCTCTGCCGTTTTTCTTTAAATGAGAACCATGCACTGAAACGGATATCGGCAGTTCATAAAACATGGCAGTGCCCTGCAAGATTTTTAATTACCGGGCCGCCTTCAGCAGGTTATAAAACCATGCAGAATTATTTCTGGTCCCTGAAGATTAAAATATTTTTTTAACAAACCGCAAACCTGAACCAAGGCCCAAAATCACATTTATATCCCGGCTCTGCGGATGGAATTTAAATTGCTTATGAGCCAAATAATATCCGGCAAAAATATGCCGGGATTTATTATGCAGATGATCGGCAGCTCAGAGAGCCTTATTGCTGATAATCCCACACTAAGTATTTTCATTTCTAAGCATGCAGACTCGAAACCATAAATTTTGAAAGATATAGTATTTTTTCAATCCACTATTTTTTGTTTAACTTTTTAAAGAAAACCATAAACAAATAAAGTAATTTTATGTAATTTAGTGCTGAACCGTCATCTTAATATGCACATTTGCAAGCGCTCTGCAGGCATTCCAATTATGAAACCCTTTAGCAAATTAGTATAAATACACCCCCTTAAAAACCAATAGCTTAGCAACACAACTAAATCCAATCACTATGTACCGTAATATGAAGCTTTTAAATGATATAGTGGAAAGTGCCCCCCTTCCCATTGCAGTGTACTTAGGAGATCAGCTTAAAATTGAACTAGCCAATACCGCGATGATTAAAACATGGGGCAAAGGCGATCAGGTAATCGGGAAAAATTATCTCGATGTACTTCCTGAGGTGAAAAAATATGAATTTTTCCAGCAGGCCAAAAATGTTCTTCAAACTGGAATTCCCTTTCATGCACTCAATAAAGAAGTGGACCTGGTTATAGAGGGAGTAACAAAAACCCATTACTTTAATTATAGTTTTATACCTCTGATGGATCCGGACGGGACTATTTACGCAGTTATGAACACCGGTACAGACATAACCGATTTACATCTGGCCCAACAGCAGATACAAAATTCGGACGAAAGACTGCGCATGGCAATTGAAGCTTCAGATATGGGCACTTATGAAATCGACCTTGCCTCAAGGGAAATCAAGACCTGCGGAAAATTTAATTCAATTTGGTCCATTGATAAGGATATATCGGATGAGGAACTGATTGCCAGACTGCATCCTGAGGATTTAGCAGTTCGGGAAAAAGCGCTGCAGGAAGCGGAAATTACAGAAAAAATATCGTATGAAACCAGGATCATAAACCTTGACCAATCTGTTAAATGGGCTAAAATTACCGGCAAGATTATCAAGGACAAAAACAAAAAGCCAATTACCATCATTGGCATCATTCAGGACATTAACGAACAGCGGGAATTTGAGGATGAACTGAAAAGGCAGGTTGCCTCCAGTACCGAGGAACTAAAACGCTCCAATGATGATCTGCTTCATTTTGCCAATGTCGTAAGCCATGACCTGAGGGAGCCGGTACGAAAAATTAAAATTTTCAATACCCTTTTAAAAAATGAAAAAGACAGCGTTTTTAATGAGAACTGCAAAAAATACATCAGCAAAATAGACCAGTCTGCCGTTAGAATGAATAATATCATAGAGGGCATCCTTGCCTATTCCACCATCAACAAAACCAAACAGCCAATTGAAAAAATTGACCTTAATGAGGTTATTGAACACATCCGGACAGACCTAGAATTGATCATAAAAGAAAAAGGGGCCATATTCAATGCATGTGATCTCCCTGAAATAGAAGGAGCTCCAATTCTGATCACCCAGCTATTTTATAACCTGCTGCAAAATGCACTGAAATTCTCCAAGGCAGATCAGCCTCCAAGGGTTGTCATCACCTGCACTTTGGTCGCTATTGATGGACAGCAGGCTGTTGAGGTCAAAATCAAAGATAATGGAATCGGGCTTGATCCTGTTTTCGCCGAGAGGATATTTGGCGCCTTTGAAAGATTGAATTCCAAAGACCAGTATGAAGGAAACGGGCTTGGCCTTGCACTGTGCAGAAAAATAGCAGAAAGGCACCATGGCATTATAACTGCGGGGGGAGAAAAAGATAATGGGGCAGAATTTACAGTAACACTACCTTTAAAGCAATCCAATATCGTATGAAGTATTCATATATAATCATACATTGCAGCTGTATACCATAGATAAACAATATCTTCTTAATAACCTCTATAACGCTAGTTCGATCATGATGCTCCCTATAAGAAAGGCTGCCATAAGGCAGCCTTTTCCTACTACTAATAATAAAAAGAAAAACAATTAATTCCATCCGCCACCCAATGCCCTGTAAATATTGACAAAAGCATTCATCTGCTGTTTTTTGGTCTCGATAAGTTCGAATTTAGATTCCAATGCATCTTTTTGCGTAAGAAGCACTTCGATATAATCCGCCCTTGCAGAACTAAATAAATCACTGGAAATCTTTATGGATTCATTGAGTGCCTGCACCTGTTTGGATTTCAGATCATAGCTCTGTGCCGTGTTTTTAATTTTAGAGAGCTGGTTGGCCACCTCGATATATGCATTTACCAAAGTACGCTCGTAATTATAAACAGCCTGAATCTGCTTGGCATTGGCAGTCATATAACTGGCCTTGATCGCATTCCTGTTTATTAAGGGAGCTAGCAGATCTCCAGCCAAAGAATACATTAAAGACTCCGGAGAGGTTAATAAATATTTTGTATTGAAAGCCTCGTACCCAATACCTGCGGAAATTCCCAAAGAAGGGTAAAACTTTGCTTTGGCTGCTTTTATGTCTAGTCTGGCAGCTATCAGATCCATCTCGGCCTTTTTAATGTCAGGACGGTTTTCCAGTAATTGGGCGGGAACGCCGGCTTGAACAGCAGGGGGAATCATGGTATTAAAACTATTATCGTCCCTGGCTATTGTCTGGGGGAAACGCCCTAAAAGGAAATTGATTTTATTTTCCGTTTCATATATGTCCTGCTGTATCTCAAACTGCAGGCTCTGCGTATTGAAGACCTGCGCCTCAAAACGGCGCACAGCAAGCTCATTGACCCTGGCGGCTTCTTTTTGTATTTTTACAATTTTTAAGGCGTTGGACTGGATATCAATATTTTGATTCACTATTTTCAATTGATTGTCCAGGGCCAACAGTTCATAGTAAGAGTTTGCAATTTCAGCTATCAGGTTAGTAACCACAAAGTTTTTCCCTTCTACCGACGCCAGGTAACGGTTCAAAGCTGCTTTTTTGGCATTATGAAGTTTGTTCCAGATATCAATTTCCCAGGATGCCGAGAGTCCAAATCCGTAATTAGGCAGAGGATCAGGCGTTTCTTTACCAGGCCTGATTTCAGTAGTTGCCTCACCGGAACCCGTACTGGTATAGCGGCCTGATTTATCAAGGCTGGCTCCTGCATTAAATCCCAGAAAAGGCAGATATTCCCCTTTTCTTGCCCTGACTTCACTTCGGGCAACCTGTATTTCCTGCAAAGTAATGTTCAGCTCCTGATTGTTCTGTAATGCAATCTCTATAAGATTTTTTAAATTCTCATCTTTAAAATAACTTCTCCATTGTACTTTTCCTGTATTGGCGGTATCTGCAGAAGCATTTGCATAAACCGCAGGAACGGTCTTATTTTCGTCTTTTTGTACAACAGAAGGAGTTTTACATCCAACTACGCACATCAATACGCAGGATAAACCTGCGTATTTTATTTTTTTATTATTCTTCATTTTCAAGCGTTTGATCGTTTGCTGAAAAATCATGTACGTGATGCATAAAATCATCTGACAATGAACTTTCTTCTTCTCCTTTAATTAATTTTCTTCCCTGGGCCAATGAACCAAAAATATAGTACAGTCCCGGAACTATGATTACCCCGAAAATGGTTCCAAAAAGCATTCCTCCAAGAGCAGATCCCCCAATGGTACGGTTACCGATAGCACCTGCCCCCGAAGCAAAAATCAAAGGGATCAGTCCGGCAATAAAAGCAAAGGAAGTCATTAAAATAGGCCTGAAACGCACCCTGGCCCCTTCAATAGCCGCTTCTAAAATTGTAGCGCCCTGCTGATGTTTGAGCACCGCAAATTCAACGATAAGCACTGCATTTTTCCCCAGTAATCCCACCAGCATAATAAGTCCGATCTGGGCGTAAATATCATTCTGCAAGCCCATCATCTGCAGTATTACAAAAGAGCCCAAAAGCCCGATCGGTATGGACAAAATCACAGATAAGGGAATAATAAAGCTCTCGTATTGCGCCGCCAGCACAAAATAAACAAAAGCCAGCACTACCAGAAAGATATACAGTGATTCATTTCCCCTTGCGGCCTCGTCATACGAGAGCCCTTCCCAGGCAATGTCATATCCTTTTGGAAGCGTTTTGGCCGATACTTCCCGGACGGCCTTGATCGCATCAGCGGTCGTATATCCCCTGGCCGGCTGTCCCTGGATTGCCGCAGAATTATACATATTATAGCGGGTAACTTCATTGGGACCCTGCGTTTTTTTAAGTTTCATAAAGGCAGAGTACGGAACCATTTCTCCGTGGTCGTTCTTTACGAAAAGATTTAAAACATCCGAGGGAAGCCTTCTGAACTTTGGATCCGACTGCACATATACCTTGAAAAAACGTCCAAACTTTATGAATCCCTGCTCATAAGTACTGCCTATCATAATGTTTAGGTTCTCCATTGCTTTTCCGATGGAAACGCCTTTCTGCATGGCCAGGTCATTATTAAATTCGAGTTCGTATTGCGGATAATTGGCGGCAAAAAACGTAAATAATCCAGAGAGTTCTTTACGTTTTCCAAGCTCTGCCATAAAATTTTTATTGATTTTGTCAAACTCCTGATAATTGGTGCCTGTTGTTTTATCGAGCAGACGCATGGAGAAACCTCCCGAAGAACCAAAACCCGGAATCGCCGGCGGTTCAAAAAATTCAACCACTGCCCCAAGGCCCCTGGATTTTTCCTCCAATTCCTGCATAATTTCCTTTACGGTATGCTTTCTGTCTGACCATGATTTCAAATTAATCAGGCAGGTTCCGGCATTGGATCCCCTTCCTTCGGTCATAATTTCATAGCCTGCCAAAGACGAAACTGACTCCACTCCTTCTACATCTTCACAGATTTTCTGAAGCCTGTGCGCCACTTCATTGGTGGTTTCCAGAGTTGATCCCGGTGGTGTCTGAATAATTCCATAAATAGTTCCCTGATCTTCACTTGGAATAAATCCTGAAGGCAGCACCTGGTTCTCAACAAATATAGCTCCACAGAATCCAATTAGAATGAAAAAAGTCAGCCATCTCCTGCTTACAATAGATTTTAAAACCGCTACATATCGGCCAGTCAGACGGTCAAACCATCTGTTAAAACCATCCAAGGCTTTGGTCAATACATTTCCTTTCTTTGGTTTCCCGTGATTGTTTTTCAATAAAATAGCACATAAAACCGGCGTAAGTGTAAGTGCTACTAGAGCCGAAATAATAATAGAACTTGACATAGTTACCGAAAACTGTCTGTAGAAAGTACCTACCGGTCCGGTCATAAAGGCAATAGGAATAAACACCGCTACCATAACGGCAGTAATGGCTATAACAGCACCACCAATTTCTCCAAGCACCAATTTTACCGCATGATAAGGGGTAATATGAGGAAATTCCTCAAACTTGGCGTGGACGGCCTCTACAACCACAATAGCGTTATCGACCACAATACCAATAGCTAATACCAATGAGAATAAGGTAACCAGGTTTATCGACATTCCAAAGAGCTGAATAACAAAAAAGGCACCCACCAGAGAAACCGGCACAGCAATAATAGGAATCAGAGTGGAACGCCAGTCTCCTAAAAAGACAAATACGACCAAAGCAACCAAAATAAATGCATCCCGAAGTGTATGCATTACCTGATCGATCGAAGCATCAAGGAAGCTTGATACATCATAGCTGATTTTATAATCCATCCCCGGGGGAAAACTAGCTTTCATTTCCTCCAATTTTGCTTTTACATCATTGATTACATCACTTGCATTACTGCCGTAGTTTTGTTTCAGTACAATTGCCGCAGAAGGGTGCCCGTCTAAATTGGAATATATATCAAAAAATTCACTGCCAAGCTCCACTTTTGCTATATCCTTTAAATGAATACTCTGTCCCTCTGCATTGGCACGTATAACAATATTTTCATACTGTTTAGGTTCATTATATCTCCCTTTATAGGTTAAAACATACTCTAAAGACTGTGCTGAAATACCCGAACTTTGCCCTAATCGTCCCGGACGTCCAATAATACTCTGCTCCTGGAGAGCCTCCATGACTTCTTCTACAGAGATTTTATAAGCCCTCATCCTGTCGGGATTCAGCCAGACACGCATGGCATATTTACGGCTACCTAAAATTTGTGATCTTGCGACCCCTTTTACCCTTGAGATCTCTGGTATCATTTTTACGTCAGCATAATTATAGAGGAATTTTTCATCCATACTTTTGCTTTTCGAATACAAATTGACATACATCAGCATGCTGGGCTGAATAGGCGTAATCACAACACCTTCACGCTGGACCAATTCAGGCAGCAGCGGCATTACCTGGTCTACCCTGGTTTTGACCCTTATAACAGCCTGATTGGGATCTGTTCCCGGCTCGAATATGATCCTGAGCGTTGCTTCCCCGGCGCTTGTCGCATCAGTGGCCATATAGCGAACCCCCTGTACCCCATTAAGGGAATTCTCCAGGGTAATCAATGTTGATTTTACCAGTACATCTGCACTGGCTCCCGGATAGGCTATAAAAATGTTTACTGTTGTTGGCGCAATCTGGGGAAACTGTGATATAGGAAGCTGTTTGATGGCCAGCGAACCTATAAAGACAATTACAATGGAAATTATAATTGCAAAAACGGGCCTGTGTATAAATTTATTAAACATGTTTTTTTATTTTTAAAGATTCAATTACTCCGCATACAGCTCTAAATGAGACAATACGGATTCTGGCTGTACTAATTTGTAGTCTATTTTGTCGTTCTCTTTTACAAGACGCAGACCTTCCAGGAGAATCTTATCATCCAGGGACAAACCTTCTTTTATGACAAATAAGTGAGGCATCTCGGCCATGACAACAACTTCTCTTGATTTTACAGCGTTATCTTTATCAATTACATAAACATATTTTTTATCCAGTACCTCAAATGTAGCCTTCTGTGGAATAAGCATTGCGTTTTTTAATGCTATCGGCATCTCAATGCTTCCGGTTTCTCCATGTCTGAGTAATCTTTTTGGATTAGGGAAAGTAGCCCTGAATGGAATATTACCAGTCTCATTGTCAAAATCCGCTTCAATGGTTTCCACTTTTCCAGGGTAGGGAAATCTCTGGTTATTGGCCATTAAAAGGTTTACCTGCATTGGACTTCCTTTATCTGCCTGGGTCTGATAATCCAGATATTCGGACTCCGGAACATTGTAATACACCCACATGGAGCTGTTGTCAGCCAGTTCTGTTAGAAGCTCCCCTTCATCAACCAGACTTCCCGGGCGGACATGAAACTTATCGATGATACCATCAAATGGTGCCCTGATTTCAGTAAACTGTAAATGGACCTGGCTCAGGGACATTTCGGCATTGGCTTTCTCCAATTTTGCTTTTGCCATAGCCAGCTCGCCCGGGGCAACCACATTTGCATCGGCTAATCTTTTGGTATTTTTATATTCTATCTCCGCAAAACTCGCTTCTGCTTTCGATTTCTTTAATTCTGCCTCGTAAAGGGTCGGCATAATTTTAAAAAGCAGCTGTCCTTTCTTGACCGCCTGTCCTTCATCAACATAGATCTTCTGCAAATATCCGCGTTCCTGGGCCCTTAGTTCAATATGCTGGATGGAATGAATCTGAGAGACATATTCTTTGGTAATGGTCGTATCTCTTTCTATTGGATTGGTAACCAAAAATTTGGTTTTTTCTTCTTTTGTTTCTTCTTTTTTAGAGTTGCAGGCAGTATTCAATAGTATAGCCGCCACGCTTAGAAGCATGAGGATTCTGTTCATAATAATTTTAAGGTTTAAACCGAAATGATTTTTTTTGTTTTAAAAAAGTCTTCAGGGAAGACCAAGGAAATCCTTACCCGTTTATTACAGCAGTAAACACTGCGCAACAAAGGATAAAAAACAATATATTATAAGTAATTGGGAATACTTACAGATTAAAAATCAAATTCTGAAAACCTGAAAAAGGACATATACCTTATTGGAAAATAAATTGAAAATTTTGCGGTAATTTACCTTTTTAGTAAAGGCAACCGTATACTCGGTTAATTTATTACTGCCTAAAAAATTTAAAAAATAAGTGCTTTTTACAAGCTGTTTTTGGATGCCTGCGAAATTTTCTTCTGTTTCTTCATTGTCAAGAAGACAGGCTTTTCTTTTAAATGTTTCAAAAAAACGCCCCCTGTCCAAACAGTGCCCGGGAACTGAATTTATGACAGGGATTATCAAATTTAGCTGATGATGAGAAAGCTGGCTGCTCTGCGCGTTGACATTACCTTGTCCGCCGAGCAGAATGATAAATAAAAGCAAAAATTTTGTAAACCATTTTTTCATACCGTGACAAATTTAGTAAACAGTATGATAAAAGCAATCATTAAAATTCAAAAATTCCAAGAAATGCTATTTTGCATTTCCTTAGTGCCATAATTTTAAAATATCGTTATTTTTGATTCTTAAAATAAAAATTTGATAAAAACGTTCTCAGTATCTTTGCAATCGGACTTGAAAGTTGTAAATAAAATGGAGAAAAGATGTTGAGCCTGCTTTAATTAGTATGTCATTTTTTTGTTTATTTAAGTGAATTGCCAGTGCTCAAAAAATATTGAAACAGCTATTTTTTATAAGCCTATTTATTTTTTGCCATTTTTTTTTTAATTTTAGAATAATAAATTTTTCAAAATAACTATCTTTGTAAAACAGCATATAGCCTCAATTCAAAATATTTTTTTTGCCTATAATCCCCAATGAAACAATTTAAGTTCATAAGTGTTATCTTTCTACTAATGCTTTCCCTTGTAAGCAGAGCAGAATGCAGCAAACACAACGGTGCGCTTGAAAATTTCAAATCTCTCAATACCTTTATAACTTCTGGAATTCAGATTAATTCAGCATCCGCTTTGGCGCATACTAAAGACCTGGATATTCATTTTATAATAAAAAAGAAAATAAAAAATCGTGCTACGTCTTCAGAGAGCATCACTTTTAAAACGCCGTACCTGATCAAATTAGTTGATTTTAAGATCTTCAAAAATCGGCTGATATATGGCATTGCATCGGTTTATCAAATTCAGCGCTATACTTATCTGCATCTCTACCAGCTTTTCTAACATCTGGTATTTCCTATTTTTAAAATTCAGTTTTTTTAACGTTATCTTCTTTGATGATTTTGACAAGGCAAATAACCTTATAAAATCATTTTAGAGAACTGCACCAAATTGCCCCGCCTGTTATTAATAATAATGCCAAATATCTTTTTACAAAGACTTGCAGCATAACTTTTAATAATTTCAAAAACTGAATATCCAAATTTGTAATTTTTACAATACGCAAGATAAATCCAAAGCATTAAAACAAATAAAACAAGCCTTATCATGAAAAAAATTACTCAAATCATCTGTGTTCTTTTGACAGTTACAAGTATGAGTGCACAACAGGAGAAAGGAATCATTGGCTACTCGAACTGGCTTTCCAACTGGTCGGAATTTAAGCCTCATAAAGCAGACTACGGAGAGGCCAACCAAATTTTGGCAGGAAACATTTCTGTCAATACCAAACTGCTCAAAAGGAATGTTTATGTGCTACAGGGAAACGTGTATGTCACTAATAATGCGGTGCTAACAATCGAACCCGGGACTTTAATTATCGGTGATTTCCAGACAAAAGGAACCCTGGTTGTTACAAAAGGCGCGCAGCTTGTTGCAGACGGTCTGGAAACCGACCCTATTGTGTTTACTTCCAACCGCAGCATGAAAAAAGCAGGAGACTGGGGAGGGATTGTACTTCTTGGAGATGCCCCTATCAATAAATTTGGAAATATTGGTTCGTATAACTTAGATCTTGATCCCGCACTAACAACATATGGGGGGGATAATACTTTATCGAATTCCGGAATTTTAAGATATGTGAGAATCGAATTTGCCGGCAAAAATATTAAGGGTGCCGATACATTCAACGGTTTGACAATCGCAGGTGTCGGGAGCCAGACCATTCTGGAGAATATAATGGTCAGTTATTGCGGCGGTAACTCATTTGCCTTCTATGGCGGTGACGTAAATGCTACTAAATTTGTATCCTATAAGTCAATTAACGACGACTATAAATTCACTCAGGGTGTCCAATGCCGATTGTATAATTCGCTGGCTGTAAGATCTTCTTATCTGTCAAGCAACAGGGACGGCTCACGCTGTCTGGAGGTAAAATCATACGAAAATAAAAATGAAACGGATTTTACCAAAAAACAGACTTTTGTTTCGGCAGCCAATATAACAATGCTCAATGACAGTGAAAATATCAATGCCGATATTCAGTCAGGTCTTGTCAAAGAAGCCCTGTATGTTGCTGAGAATGCAACTCTTGAAATGAAGCGCAGTGTAATTTCCGGATTTAATCCCGCTGTTTTACTGGACAGTAAAACAGACATTAATGCCGATAATCTCAAAAGGATTAAATTGGAGGAAATGTTTTTTAATCTCTGTACGGCAAATATCCTCACAGAGGGCAACAGGAACAAGGAAGAATTAGAACACTGGTATGGCAACAGTTTGTTTTTTAATGTTTATTCCAAAACGGACAATAAAGAAACATTTGTTGACATATTTGACCCAAAAAGACCGGATTTCAGATTGCAATTAGGAAAAATTACCGCCTCAAGCGGCAATAGATAATTTCAATTGCCATATCTAATCCACATGCCGCATATTGACAACAATATTGGAGTTTAAACTAGAGGTATTTTAATAAAAATATCTTTAAGTTAATCCGGTTATGCGGTATGGCAATAAAATGATACAGGAGGTTTTAGCCTGTAGGATATAAAATAAAACATTTATATTCTGTAGGCTAAAATTAATTCAAATCTTGTTGTGTTGTTTTTTTATCTGCCACTCGATTATTCTGCTTATCAGCAACATTTTTTTGGCATTGATCCACTTCGACAGCATGCAGGTGCCAAGTTATGTGTACTGCTGCAGGGAATATGCGTGCTGTTTTCCCAAATGACACTGCCAAAACTTATTAAGTACCTACATTAACCTTACCATAACTGTTCACCTTGAGAAAATTATTATTTCCAATTATAATTATAACATCTGCCTCTATCTTAATTATAAGAATATTTTATTTACAAATTTTGAATCATTCCTATAAATTAAAGGCTGAAAACAATTCCATAAAAATTCAATATGTAATACCCGAAAGAGGCAATATATTCGACAGATATGGCAAAATATTAGTAACAAACCAGCTTTCATATGATATTATGGTCATCCCTGGGGAAATCAAAAACATCGATACTTTAGAGCTTTGTAAATTGCTAAAAATTAATAAAGGGGAATTCTCAAAACAAATAGCCAAAGCAAGGTCATACAGCACCCGGCTGCCTTCTTTATTTCTAGCCCAATTGGATCGCAGTAAATTTTCAGCATTTCAGGAAAAAATAAGAAATTTTCCCGGATTTTATTTTCAAAAAAGAATGCTCAGGAAGTACACAGTAAATTATGGGGCAAATATATTTGGCTATACCACGCAGGTAAACCAAGAATTGCTAAAAGAAAATTCATATTATAAAAGTGGTGACTTAATCGGGAAACAAGGCGTTGAAGAAAGTTATGAGGATCTTCTCCGGGGTATAAAAGGAATAAAATATTTTCAAAAAGACAAATTCAACAGGAAGATTGGATCTTATCAAAATGGCAATTATGATACGCTGGCCGTTAAGGGTACTGATATGAACCTGTCAATTGACGCGGAACTGCAATCCTACGGAGAGCAGCTCATGGTACATAAAAGAGGCGCAATTGTAGCTATTGAACCACAGACCGGCGAGATACTGGCTTTAATAACTGCTCCCTCGTACGATCCGGGTTTATTAACAGGGAGCTCGCGGTCAAAAAACTACACGAAATTGTACTATGATTCGATCTCAAAACCACTGTATAACCGGGCGCTCCTGGCAGAGTACCCGCCCGGCTCGCCCTTTAAGATACTAACGGGTTTAATTGGCCTGCAGGAAGGTGTTATAAATGAAAACACATCTTTTATATGCCGTCATGGATTTAGTTATGGCCGCGGTAGTTTTATGAAATGCCACGGGGAGGGACCCCATCAATTACGTAATGGGATTTACAATTCCTGCAATACCTACTTTGGAAATACTTATATGCTGAGTATCAACAGATATTCAACGCCGTCTAAGGGTGTTGACTCCTGGGCTAATTACCTGAAAAGTTTTGGTCTGGGCAACTATATGGGCTATGACCTGCCAACAGGAAGAAAAGGCAAAATTCCAACATCACAGACTTATAACAAAATTTATCCAAACAGGAAATGGAAGAGCACCACTATCATTTCCAATTCTATTGGACAGGGAGAGGTTTTAATGACTCCTATCCAGCTCACAAGCATGATGGCGGCAGTAGCGAACCGTGGCTATTATTATACACCTCATATCGTAAGGAAAATTGCCGGACAAAAGATTCCTTCAAGGTTTACCACAAAGCATATAACGGCTATAGAGAAAAAGTATTTCAATGCAGTTATTGATGGATTATCTGATGTATACAATTTTGGGACAGCACGCGGTTTGAATGTTCCGGGAATAGAGATTTGCGGAAAAACAGGCACGGCAGAAAATTTTGCCAGAGTAAATGGAAAACGGGTTCAATTGACCGACCATTCCATATTTGCTGCATTTGCCCCAAAGAATAATCCCAAAATTGCCATTGCAGTATTAATTGAAAACGGCGGTGCCGGCAGAACCATTGCAGGTCCGATAGCCAGCCTTATGATCGAAAAATATCTTAAAAGAAAAATAAGCCTTACTGATTTGGAGATTAAAGTTCTCAATACCAGCTTAGAGAGTCAATACAATCCTTCACTGGAGTTAAAAAATAAAATTCACCCAAAAAATAAAGTATCCTTATAATCATACTGTATAATATAATAGTATTACATAATCAGCCTAACCCCTCCCAATTCAGAAACACGATACGAAAATTTATCTCCCGGCGAGGCAATGAACATGAAATTTTTGGGAATCTTCCACTGCTCTGATAATTCATCTATAAGATCAGGCCCGAATACGCCATCAATCTCTACAAACTCAATATGGATTTCAGGGTAAGCCCTGTCAAGCACTTCAAGATCTTTCTTGAGGGCATTGTTGCATTCCCCCAATAGCCTGACATTGACAATTTTCAGCTTTCTGGTGGTCTCGTTGTTCTGTACATACTGCATTACTTTGTTAAGTATCGCCACATCGTCACTTTTTGTAAAAAAGACAAACTCCTGGGAATGAATTTTATTCTGTACTTTTCTCAAATAGCGATTGCTTATAATGGCAAATTTGCGGACAGGCTTATAGAAATATTCCAGAATATCCACCATAGTCTGTATCAAAAGCGATCTGTTGAGCATAATGAGTACAAACAAAACCGCGGGTATAAGATAATTTATAAAGGTTTGAAAAGCCTCCTTATTTAGAATAATATTACCTGCAAATCCAATTAGTATAAATGCTATTGCCACCACTACTGCTATTCCCCTTGCCTTTTCAGGTCTGGGAAGTTTTCTGCGTTTTATTTTCAGCAGCAGATTTCCAATACCAAAAAGCGCCATAACGGCCAGAAAAGAAAAAGTATAAACACCGGCTAATGCTTCCAGTCTTCCTTTTGTAACGAGCATAACCGATACGCATAGTATCAGAAAGGTAACAATGATCCTGTAATTGGAGCCTCTTTTGTTTTCTTTAAGAAAATAATTGGGCAGTATCCTGTCCAGGGTCATTCTTTTGAGAAGTCCTGAGACACCGACAAAAGAAGTAAGCACTGCACCGCACAAAACAAGAACGGCATCTATGGAGATCATCCATGCCAGCCAGTCCCCTCCAGTGGTATGCCCCAGATAAGATAAAAGCGATTCTTTGTGCTCTCCAAGCTGGGCAATGGGTATTATGGCAATTAACAGCAGGGCGATTACTGGATTAAAAAAGCTTACAATAGCCCACATATTGCGAAGGGTCTTTGGAAAAACCCCTGCCTTTTGTTCTTCTACAAAGTTAGCAGAACTTTCAAAGCCGGAAATACCCAGCATTGCTGCAGAGAAACCCAGAAACAGCGTATATATTATCCCATTGGAATTCATAGGCAGTTCCCAGTTAAGGTGAAAGGTTTCCAATCCATTTGAAAATATAAAAAAACCTGAAAATACTACCAGAAGCACCAGGGTAACCAGATGAATTATAAAGATACAGACAGCGACAATGGCCGACTCCCCTATTCCAATAATTGCCAGTAAGGTAAATAAAACCAAAACTACTGCCGCTGCCATAAGGATATTGATTCCCTCAAATATAGTATGCAGATAATGCATAGCCTCAGTGGCTGATATTACTGCCGTGGTCATATAGGACAGTACGGTAAGAATCGCTGCAAATGAAGCTATCCTTTTTGTTGATGTATTGAGCAGCACATTATATGCTCCTCCATTAAGAGGCAGCGCCCCGACAACTTCACCATAAATTTTGCGAAAAAGCAGCAGCACAAATGCCACTATCAAAAGTGAGATCCAGGCATACTGCCCGGCATATCCAATGGTAAGAGCAGAAACATAAAGGCAGGAAGAAGTAATATCGTTACCGCAGATAGCAGTTGCCTGAAGTTCATTTAGTTTGTGCGTAATGTTCTTTTTCATAGAAATAATGGTAATTATAAAGAGGAAATAACCCGAGGTTTTTTTATAAAGCGTATTCCCCTATAAACAAAGTTAAGTCTAAATTAATACTTTACCCAACAAAAGTGCTAAAAGTCCAACAGGGCAATTATCCAGATAGTCTGTCATCTTATAAAAAAGAAAAAATAGAACTATTGGTTATTTTTCTTGGAATCGGTTTTTTATATGGTTAACTTTGAAAATACTAATTATCAGTACACCTATTGTAAAATTATAGCTGTGTAAATAATTCGTTACTGCTTGTGTCAATTAACTGTTGATCTACTATTTTGATAGTATTCTTTAGCTTTCACTGTCTTTAGACAGCACTCCCCGGGCTTTTTTCAACTAAAAACTTTGATAAGCAAAATTTGCGTCTATTTTATGCTTTTGTAATCTGCAGGTGTTCCGTTAGTTCAATACTTTTGAATCGAAACATTAAAACTTATCTATGGATATCTTAAACACAACCTTTTTAGGCAACACTTTTTTAACATGGCTTATCGCAGCGTCAATAATAATAGCATCTGTAATTATTGTAAAGGCAGTCAAAGTTGTGGTTATCAGAAGACTCAAAAACTGGGCCTCAAATACAAAGACTACCTGGGATAATTTTATCATCGAGGTAGTGGATAAATCCGTACTTCCTATACAGATCCGAAACAGTAATTCATAGAGCCAAATAAAGACAATTCTACCTTAAATTAAAACGTTTTTTTCAAATCCTCCATAATATTTGTAGAATTGTATAATAGTTTACTGCCATAAACCAATTTACTTTTTATAATTTTTGCATCAATCCCCAACAGGACATCTAAACCAAATTTATAAAGCCACTGGAAGACAGATAACTACATATAATAAGCCAATTTCTTTAAATCATCCACAAAATGGTTCTAAAATTGTTCCTTTACGGCTACTAAATAGCACTTTTATTTAGGTGTAAAACTTTAAATTAAGTTTTGTGGCAGAATCGTGGCACATGGTATTTTTGAAAAATCGAAATTCAGTAAAATAAAGCGTTAACGAGTTTAGGTTCGAAACTTTTAGATTACGTTGTTTTTTAGTTTTTTTATCAGGAGGGTTCGAGTCCCGTTCCCGATATTAATAAAAATTAGAAACCTGTGTTTTCAAGGGAATATGGTCCTAGTCCCATTAAGGTGATCATCTCAAACTTAGAGGTCACTACAGCAAATGGCGCCAATTTAAGACAATTGGCACCTTTTTTTACATTCTTATAATGAATGAGCTAACTTGTTTTTGTTTTCGTTTATATTTTTCATAGCTAAAGCGAATCAGGTGATATCATGAAATATTTACGAATTACAACTCCAAAAATTAGTTTTTGAAGTACTAAGCGATACAAAATATTATGAGGTGCAATTAAGATACAAATTGAAAGTTACATTATATATAATTGAACTAATATCCTTTCAAATTCTTCGATTGACTCATAGCGTAAAAATGAATACCTTCTTTTATTATATCATTTGTTTATCTAAAACAAAGTTATAGTCAAAAAAATAAAAATTAATACAACCAAAAGGTGGTTAAAATCTATTGATGTAACACAGTTGGTTCTAACATGAATTATGGATTTGATGCCGTTATGCGGTGCGCTGGAGCGTCCTTTAAACCCTAGAACTATACCCAAACAACTCTTACATTAACCTTCTAATATATACTATAAAAAAAAGAATAAACCACGACTTTTTAGAAGCGTAGTTTATTCTTTTATTAAATTCTTAAGAGCAAATCCAGCCAGCCTTGGCTGTGATTCCTACTTAAACACACATGGGTGTACTAACTCTTGGGTAAAAATATTTTAGCGATATCATATGTCAAAATTAAAAACCCTAAAAATACAAGCCAGTTTGTAAAAATATGTTCTAAAAAGTTCTTTCTTGTCAACACTACATATCTAATCTCCAAAATTATAAATAATAAAATCGCAAATAAATGCAGGTATAAGAACAACAGCACAAGAATGAAATGCTGGTATATATTTCCAAAAAATATTAGTAAAGCATACATAATTACATTGAGGATTCTTATATTTTTTATAAATCTAAGCCACCTAAAGTTATTTATTTCTTCCATTTATATTTATAATGTTAAAGCTTGGTACCCACTAGCAATCAAAACAGTATTGATATGATTTAGTAATACACTATCAAAAGAATTTCACTTCCAAAAAATTAATTCCGCAGTATTAAATAATCTAAAATGAATCTGAGGTACAAATTAGATACAATTAATAAATAATTTAAACCCTAAAGGCCTCAGTGCAGTCCCGACACCTTGTGTAATAGCAGAACCTTCTCCAAGTGAGACAATATCTAAAGCGAGTAAACCAGCTCCCAAAGCTATATAACATTTATCTCCATTTTGCACACCTTGATGAATTTTCCGCAAAGACTTATTATACCAAAGCCACTGGATATAATGTAATCATTAGTGGTATTACAAAAACAACAAACTGCAACTTTTCTTAGAGTTGCAGTTTGTTTAGTAAAAAAGATCAAATTTATAGGTACTTTACCCCCCGAACATAATGAATAGACTTCAAACAGGACACCTGCATTTTAGACAACACTTCAGGCTGCTAGGTTAAATCTTGTTCAACCATGCTAAATCCTAGAGTAACCATAAGTATTTATTTTTTTTTATACTTTTCAAGATTGTAATCAGTTTTTACAATATTTTCGACTATTTGTTCTCTAAAATAAGCCTCATTTTTAGGATTCCACTCGCCACGTTTTCCCATTTCTCCGTTTAATTTTTTAAGATCTTCCGCTTTTAAAGGGGGATTCCATCGTACAACAAGATTAACAGGGATTTCCCCTCTAGTCAATTTATTTTTTATTTCAAAGCCATCATAAATTAAAAAAATAGTACTACTTACAGATGCAATATTATTATCATCCTCAGAAAACAGAAAATTATTTATAGGTATATTAAGGTCGTTAAGCAAAACCTCAAATTTTTTCCCAATATAATATTCTTTGTTGTCTAGAATTTTGGTTTGCACGTATGCCAAAGTATCCCCTTTAAAATCATTTAAAGTAAGTTTTGTTGGGTTTTTATAATACTTTTTTTCTTCTTTTGCAGTAGCTTCTTTTTTACATGCACAAGCACCTAAGATTATTATGCAGAAAATTATTGTTACTTTTTTCATCTTTTTTTTAATTAATTTTATAGACAATCTACGCTTTCATAAATAGTAAAACCCATTGCATCTTTTTTCTCAGTGCCGTCCGGATTTTTGGATGGTTTTACATCAATTTTTTTAAATTCATTCGATCCTGATGCGGCTTTTAATAAATCAATTCCGTCATCCTTTACTACATATGCATATGCTCTTTCACGAGCTTCTTCAATACTCATATGATTGTTTGTAGTGAATGGATTAATCATCTGGTTATAGTCAATACTTAAAGGAGTTCCATCTTTAAAACCTTTAGTAGCGGGGTCATAAAAATCTCCATTAAGTTCCTTGAAATTTTCTAATTTACTCACATCAGAAATATGCAGATCATATTTTGTTCCATCTGCTGCAATAACATATGAATCCGAAAAATTCGGTGAAAAACTTTTCGAATCGGCTAAAGACCAAAGATCTTCAGCACTAGGTCTGGGAATTCCACCAGCCGGATGGGTATGTACATCAGAAATGGTATGATTTGAAATTTTTATAAAACCTCCATTTGTACCAGCAGTTTGAATTCCTCCGGAAGTAAAGCCCCATTGGTATCAAATATCCCTGAACTAATTACTCCATTAACCTCAATAATTACAAAGCCTTCTTCATTTTGTCCACTAGTAGTTGAAAAAGGGGAAAAATTATTTGATAGTTGTAAAGCATGATTCGCAAAAAATGTCGTTGCTCCAATTGCTGCCTGAAGTGTAGAGAATGTACAAGGGTCGTCATCATTATTTGGCGGATCTGAATTCCAATAGTTGCAGCTCATATGATCATAAGCGTAGCTGTATGGGTCACAAGGATCTCCTGTGTCACCTCCACATTGATAGGGATTATACGCACTGCTTAATGGATCGCAAGAATCTCCTGTGTCAGAACCATCAGAACCTGTTAGCCATTTTGTACAAAACAAAACTACAACTTTTTTAGGGTTGTAGCTTGTTTCTGTTTTTTAGTACAATCTTAATTAATAATCATGTTAATCTAATACCTATTGAATATTATTTTTTTCAATTATTTTTATTCTAACTACAATAAGATTCCCATATTTTTTGGCATCTTCTTTTGTCCAGACGCTTTCAATTCCTTTAGGTCTTTTTTCCCATTGCCAGTCAATACGTTCCTTTACATACACATATAAAGATACTCTATCATCTAAACTTCCTTGATTTAGTTTTTGTTGTTCTAAAGTGGTAAATCTAAAACTAAAAAAGAATTGATCCTCATTTTGTCCTATACCAGTTTTTATTTGAGGACCTATTTCTTTAAGTAAATATTTAAGTGGTTTATTTACAAATTTTGATTCATTAACTTTTAGTTCTTTCATCTCTCTTGTCGTTTGTACCATTGGCACTCCCTTACAACTATATAGAACTGTTGCTATTAAAAATAGTATTAAAAATCTAATTATTTTTTTCATTTTTAATTATTTATTAGTCATGGACAATTAATTAGTTGATAATTTGTAATGCCATTTATTGTGGTTTGCTTAATTGCTATTTTTACATATGAACCATCAACTGAGTCTTTTTTTAAGATAGATATTCCCGATTTATACTTGTCTAAAGTTGCAACAATCGCATTTATTTTTCCTTCTGTACTTGACCCCATTATAGGTACAAGATCCTGCAAGTGGTCAAAGATTACTATGGGAAATTCCGGAGGATTGTTATCTGTTTGGTCTTTAGGATATTTTGTAACAAACTCTTTAGCTAATTCAGGGTTTGTCACAACCATAGCATATGAATCTCCATTTGGCAAATTAATATATGATGTGACAAAGTTAGGGTTATTTGAAACCAATGTCACAGCAGTATAAACATCCCCTGCAGATGGCGGATAATCAACCACATGATTATGTACAGCCGCAAAAGCTCCTGGCCAATTTTGTGTAACAGGCACATTGTAAACACCTCCATCTCTAATAGGAGCTTGAGTTATTTGACCATTTGCATCTTTACCAAAAGTAATTCCATGTTCAAAACCATCTATAGCTGATGCCGCATCAAGAGCATCTGCTGTGGAAGATTGTATGTTATTTGGAATTGAATTACTTTTATTTTCTGCTTCCAATTTGCCATCACAGGGTTCAGGATCAATTTGTATAGGCGGATCTGGATTAGTTGTTTCTCCATAACAAACGGTATAATCATAAGCATAGCTGTATGGGTCACAAGGATCTCCTGTGTCACCTCCACATTGATTAGGATTATACGCACTGCTCAATGGATCGCAAGGATCTCCTGTGTCATTATTGTTCCCGCCATGGCATGTGTTGTAATCATAAGATGAACTCCAAATATCGCAAGGATCTCCTGAGTCAGGACTACCACCGTCATCATCACAACCTGCTCCTACACATATCTCTGGAAGATCAATATCCCAACCATAATCCCCACCAGAGGTTTGTGCATAACTACTTTGCCCTACAAGCATACATAAGAACGCAAGAACTAATATATAATATTTCTTTTTCATAATTCTTATTTTTTAATTAAAATAGCAGTTTTTACTTCTTGTCCGTAATTCAGGCGGAGCACATAGTAACCAGAGGGGGCGTTAAGGCTTATGGTTTTGCTTAGTGTGCCCTGGCTCAGACTGTCCCATTGGGTAGTATAGAGCAATTGTCCCGATAAGGAGTGTACACTTGCAGTTACGTTGGTAGTTTCGGTTAAATCAAAACTCAATTGAAAACTACTTTCAAAAGGGTTGGGATAAACGACAATTTTGGATAGTATTTCACTGGCCGTGGTAACAGGTCTCGATTGTTTTTTCTCTAAAATGATGTACATGGGCTTTTCGTTCTCCCGTTCCTCGATGTTATAGAGCTGGAGGTTGCCTATGATAAACAGTGATTCGTCCGTCTGCAGCAATTGAAGTTGCGCTTCCTTAAATTCATATGTATTGGATCGCCCCTTGTAAAAGTGTTCCGTACGGTCTATTTTGGAGTCTTTAAATACGATCGCATTTTCCTGTATTCGGGCTGCAAAAACTACTGCGTCTCCCCCTGTTTCTTTCCACTCTCCGGCTAATTGTTTTTCTTCCTGATGTAAGTCTATTTCCAGTGGTGTACTGCTAATAATGTTTTGCCCGCTAAAGTCATAACGTAATAAACTACCAGTATAATTACCCGAAATATCCCCTGTTATAGGATGTTTTTGGTGAATTTTCCATTGCACAATATCACTTGAAAACCATCGTTGAGCAAAACAGCATATAATGCTTGCCAATAAGTGCCTGTACTTTCCATTGCTATGGTTAGGATGCCATTTTCTTTAAGCCAATTTGATATTGCTTTGAGGTCTTCATTATAAACACCAAACTCTCTTATGTGTTCTTCCTTTTGACCAATAGCTACAAAATGACCCCTGCTTCCGATGTCTATTCCTGCAGCTTTAGGATTGACAATCTCCATCGAAATTTGATTTTTTTCTTTCATTTTAAAAATTTTTAGAGTTAAATAAAATACTCAAAGAGGAAGTTCTTTCGGATAAAAAAATATTCTAATCGGGGTTACAAAAAATTGTACCATCATTTACTACAATCAAACTTTTTGAAGAAAATTACGATTTTGATCAATGTCAATGTCTATAAAATCAATTTAGCATAATTTTGACGCAATGAAAAAGTAATTAAAAAATGAAAAAGGTACTTGCGCAGCTTATAAAGGACGAAACAACTATAAATGAAGAACAGCTAGATAATGTTCTTTCTTTTTTTAAGCCCTATAATGCATCAAAAAATCAGTTACTGCTTCGGGAAAATCAAACTGCTGATCAAATTTTCTTTATAAATAAAGGATGCCTGCGATTGTATTACAGTAACAATGATCATAGTATATCTACGAGATTCATGGCGTTTGAAAATACTTTTTTAACATCCATTGTAAGCTTCATTTCAAGAGAATCTTCTTTAGAATACATTGAGGCAGTTGAAAATTCAGAACTATTAGTTATTTCCCATCATGATTTTTTCCGTTTAAGAGAAACAATCCCGCAATGGGATAAAATGTACATCTATATTCTTGAATATGGATTAACTGTAATCACATCTAAACTAAATAGCTTACTTACCCAAAATGCATCGGAACGTTATAGAGGTCTTCTTAAAAATAATCCTGAACTGGTTCAGAGATTATCGAATGCAAATCTTGCGGCCTACCTTAATATTTCGCCTGAAACACTCAGTAGAATTAAATCTCAAATATAATATCCTTAAGCAAAAATTAGTATCTGCAGAATACAATTAAAAAAAAACATATGAGAAGCGATGAAGTAAAAAAAGGGGTTCAAAGAACACCTCATAGAGCATTATTAAGAGCAACCGGACTAAAAAATGAGGATTTTGGGAAACCTTTTATTGGTGTAGCCAATTCTTTTATTGAGATTATTCCAGGACATTTTTTTCTAAATAAAGTAGCCGAAATTATCAAAGAAGAAATTAGGGCCAACGGCTGCGTGCCCTTCGAATTTAATACTATTGGAATAGATGATGGAATTGCAATGGGACATGATGGAATGTTATATTCTCTTCCAAGCCGCGAAATTATAGCAAACTCAATTGAAAGTGTGATGAATGCTCATAAACTCGATGCTATGATTGCCATTCCAAACTGCGATAAAATCGTCCCCGGAATGATTATGGGGGCATTGCGGGTTGATGTTCCTACTATTTTTGTTAGTGGTGGACCGATGTCAAAAGGATATACAAAAAATGGCGCGCCAATCGATCTTGCTACCGCATTTGAAGCGGTTGGAAAGCACGAAGCTGGTAAAATTACAGAAGAAGAGTTGTATGATATAGAATGCAATGCATGCCCCAGCGGTGGAAGCTGTTCTGGAATGTTTACAGCCAATTCTATGAACACATTAATGGAAGCTATGGGCATTGCTTTACCCGGCAACGGAACAATACTGGCTCAGACTCCGGAACGTGAAGAATTGTATCGCCAGGCTGCCCGAAGAATCTGTACTATCGCGAAAGATCAAAATGAGATAGAAAAGTTTAAACTAAGGAATATTTTAAACGAAAATGCGGTTAGAAATGCTTTTGCAGTCGACATGGCGATGGGTGGAAGCAGTAATACGGTATTACATATGCTTGCTATTGCAAATGAAGCTGATGTTGATTTCCAATTAAAAGATATTAATACCATTTCGGGAAATGTTTCTCATATTGCTAAAATATCGCCAAGTCTAAGTACGGTTCATATGGAAGATATAAACAGAGCGGGCGGTGTAAATGCGGTTATGAAAGAAATGAACAAAAGAGGCTCAGGAGTTCTGATTGATAATTTGACGATCAGCGGTGAAACTTTATTGGAAAAAATAGCAAATGCTGAAATCAAAGACACTAACATTATTCATACAATAGACAATCCGTATAGCAAAGTTGGCGGACTTGCTATTTTGTATGGCAATCTTGCCGAGCAAGGTGCTGTAATTAAAACTGCCGGCCTTACTGGTACAAGGGTCTTTACAGGAAAAGCAGTTTGTTTTGATGGTCAGACCGAAGCGATTGCGGGAATAATGATGGGAAAAGTAAAAGCTGGAAATGTCGTGGTTATTAGATATGAGGGTCCAAAAGGCGGGCCCGGAATGCAGGAAATGTTGTCTCCAACTAGTTTAATTATGGGGATGGGATTGGGAAGTTCTGTAGCTTTAATAACTGACGGAAGGTTCAGCGGTGCCACCAGAGGCGCTTCAATTGGTCATGTTTCTCCCGAAGCGGCAGAAGGCGGTATGATTGGTCTTCTAAAAGACGGAGATGAAATACATATTGATGTAGATGGATATACCTTATCTGTGAACTTAAGCCATGACGAAATAAATGCCAGAAAAGCAGTATTCCAACCCACTAAAAAAATGTTAACTTCAAAATGGCTTGGACAATATAGAGCATTGGTAACGAATGCAAGTAATGGTGCAGTATTAAAAACTGATTTACTAGGATAAGAATGCATTGTTTTTAAATTTAAAACTTTTTTTGAGTTCAATTATTAGTGAAGTTGCTTAACAGTGAAAAAGAAAGGGTCTGTCGCATCTGTCAGAATCAAATATAAGAATTTAAGTAATTTAAAAGTTAAACGGATAATTTACAGAATGATTTAAACATAGTTCTCCCTGGTCTAAACATCTCAGGCATATGTACAACTTCAATACCGCTCAATGTTCGTCTGGCCGATTTAAAACTTTTATTAGAATGGAATGGATACCTGTTTTGCCACAAAAAGTTAAGGCGTTTTTTAAAAATATTTCACCCGTCTAAGTTTTGTGGCACAATCGTGGCACATGATGATTGGAGTGGATACCTTTTCTGCCACAAAAAGTTAAGGCGTTTTTTAAAAATATTTCACCCGTCATAGTTTTGTGGCGCAATCGTGGCACATGATGTTTTTAAAAATTATAAATTGAACAAAATCAACATGTAAATAACATTCATTAAACTCAACGTTCATCTGCTCGATTCAAAACTTTTAAAGACTTAGCATTTTTATATACATCACTTGATAAGCGATGATCAGTCTTTTGGGTAGTAATATTTCTGCAAGGCTTATTAGAAAATTTAAAATAACTCTTCAGTATGTTGAACATCTTCTAATTCATATACTAACAAAAAAGAGTTGTTACAAATAGTGACAAGCACTACCTACAAACAGCTGAAGATAATCTTTTACAACATTCGCTTTCAACGATTTAACATTTAAATCAGGGCTTGTTTGGAAGTCCAGCAATTGCTATGAATTATCTTCAGCAAAAAGACACTTTACTACAGAATTTAGTAATTAAATTTATCAGCCTCGGACTTGTTGCAGCAAATCATGAGGATAACCTAAAGATACCATACTAAGCTGATCTAAAATCGAAATATGATCTGCAGTAAGCGGAACGGATACTGCCTTTAAAGCATCATTTAAATGAGAGACAGCACGTGCTCCAACTATTGGAAAAGCATCTTTAGACAAAGTCCATGCAAAAGCTACCTGACCCGGTGTAATACCCAGTTCCTCAGAAATGGTGATAAGCGCATCTATAATTTTTTTTGTAACATCGTTTTCGTTGTATTCTGAATTTGAACCGGAGTTTATACGTCCGGATTCTCCCTGACGGTATTTTCCTGTCAACAAACCACCGGCCAATGGTGAATACATCATTATTCCTAAACCAAATTCTGAAGCCATCGGTATAAATTCCCTGTCAGCAGTGCGTTGTATTAAGTTATATTCAATTTGAATGGCACTTAGATTTGCGCTTTTTGCAATTGCAGCGGCCTTCCAAGCAGGAAAATTTGTTAAGCCTGTATAAAGCACTTTTCCAGCATTTACTAAATCTTCCAAACCTCGTACAATCTCATCCATAGGAGTAACACCGTCATCAAAATGTGGCATGTACACATCAATATAATCTGTTTTTAATCGTTTCAGACTTGATTCTACAGCCTGTCTCATTGCTTTGCGATGATTTCCGTAGTTGCTTATTGCTGGATTGCTTTCATTACTTTGTGTGTATTTAGTACAGATTATAAAATTACTTCGCTGATGCTCCATAAACTTACCAACAATTTCCTCGGATTCACCAAGCTGGTAACGGTCAGAAATGTCTATAAAATTTCCTCCGGCATCTGCGTAAGCTGTTAGAATATGTTTCGCTTCTTCGGCCGTAGAGCCATATCCTTTTCGGTTTCCTAACATAGCAGCTCCTAAAACTAACTCACTGGCATATAAACCTGTTTTCTTTCCAAATAACTTATTTTTCATAACTTTTATTTTATGAAGCAAAATTAAGCAGAAAGGTCAAAACATACAATTACGGCTAAATTCACCTATATCAGGTTTTTATTTTTCACTATTTTTACTGTAGAAAATTACCTTATGACTTACAAAAAAAAATTACCTGTTTCCCTTGATTGTGGATTAAATTTATTTCTCGAAGTGATGAATGGAAAATGGAAACTTGCTTTGATCTGGAGTATTTATTCTGGAATTAAAAGACCTGGAGAATTACAAAGGAAAATCCCTAAAGCAAGCCGCAGGGTTTTAGATACACAGCTGAAACAACTCATTGATCATGGAATTCTTTCTAAAGTTGATTTTAACGAAATGCCTTTAAAGGTAGAATATGAATTGACACCTTTAGGACAAACACTTATACCAGTTATTGCTCGTACTGCAAAATGGGGCGAAACGCATCGTGAAACATTAGAAAATTTAATACTCGCACAAAATTAACTTTGGTTTACACTTTGGAGTTGATACCTTTTTTACTACTGTAGAATAATGCTGCAATCTCTTAAACCTAAATATTCGATATTTTTGATATATTTGTAATACAAAAAAAAGAATAATACTACTGTCTGTTAATTAGTTAGTATCTTAATTTTTGTGAATGATTTAATATTGAATAGTAAAATTGAATTTGGGTGCAGAATCGGTGCACAGAGGTTCAAGACATAAATAAAAGTGGCATATACAGCGGTTCCCAGCTTATGGTTCGAATCCTGCTCTCTCCAAAGACAAATTGGATCTGTTACAGATCCTAGCCCCGATAGCAGTGAAAATCCTTTTGTGCCGGTGTTCGGCACAAAAGATTGCAACGAATAGCGGGAAAAAGCTCCAAAAAAATAACATCAAACCGAAAAAGATACAACAAAAAATTACCACAAAAACCACTGTAATTCCCAAAAACCGATCAAAGACCCAAAAACACGCAGCCAAAAACACCCAGCCCCTATGACCCGCAGCACCCTTATAAGGAACCCCAAAGCGGCCCCAAAGACATAACGGTGAAGGACAAGGAAAAGGACCTTATAGAGAATGACCCTTTAAAGGGGTCTCAAACGGATAGGAATACTCAGAGGAGCGATGAGGCTCAAAGCGCGTCCTTTGAAACCATAGCGCCCGAAAAGGATAATCCGGTCAGCAGGGAATTCGAAATTAGGGAACTGGGAAATGACGAGCTTAAAGAAGATGAACTCGCAAGGTATGCATCGCTTGATGGCGCACCCCGAAATAATAAACTTTCTGAGCGCAAGTTTTTAGGTACCCAGATTTGATGCCTGTAAAAAACCATTAATAATAACCGTTTTTTGCAGAGGTGTATTCCCACAGACAGCAAAAATGGCTGAAAACTTTCAGCCTGCAATGAACAAAACAAATAAGCCAGGGCTTGCGGGCCCCGGCGGGAAATTTGTATGAGCTCTGCTGAGCAATAAGCAGCCCAATCAATTCCAAAGCTGACCGCTTTGAAGTGCAGCTGCTGCAAAAATTAAGCCCTAATGATATGCCCGGTTCCCTTGCCAAACACGCTTTTTCGAAACATAAATTCCAACTGTCTCATGGTGGTGGGGATCTCTCCGGGGAAGTATGGGAAATACTGCGGGGAATCTTCGATGACTGTGGGGCTTACTGCATTGATACGAATCCCGTTATCAAGCTCAATGGCCGCTGCACGGACAAATCCTTCCACAGCACCGTTAACAGCTGATGCATTGGCAAAGTTTACCTGAGGCTCATGGGTCAAGGCTCCGGTAATTAGGGTAAAGGAACCTTTCGGGTTGATATAATGCTGACCTATCAGCACCAGGTTGATCTGCCCCATCATTTTTCCTTCCACTCCCTTTCTGAATGCTGCATCATTTAATTTGCCCCATGGACCTACAAATGTCGGGCCTGCCGTTGAAATCAAGGCATCAAATGAGCCGGCCTTCCTAAATAGGTTTTCAATGGATTCCGGTGATGTAATATCAGCATCGATGCCACATCCTTTGGATGCCACTGTGATAACTTCATGCTCCTTTTCCAGTGCTTTGACTAAATGTTTTCCCATAGTGCCGCTTGCACCTACTATAATAATTTTCATAATTGTGAATTTTAATTTTTTTTGGTTTATTTTCTTTGAAAGATATCTCAGGTGTTTTCAATTTGTTAGGACCGAAATGAAGCTGGACAGGACAGAACTCAGATAATGCCTCCTTGTGAGCCCTTATGGGCATCAACATCAAAATTGTTCCAGTATCAGCTTTTTACTGGCTGCCATACCCGCTGCCGTTCCCATTGCAACTGCATTGGCAAGAGTCCTGGCCCGAGAGGCATTGTCCCCCGAAGCATAAATACCTTCAATGGAGGTCTGCTGAAAAGGATCGGTCTTAATATAGCCGTCCTGGGTCATTAGACATCCCAGAGATTCAGGTATTGTGCAGTGCTGTATAAAAGGCCTGGGGGCATACAGAGTACTCAGTGAAGATCTTGTGCCGTCTGTAAACACAATATGCCGGATATGCCCCCCAAGATGTTCCAGCTTACTGATCTGCTTTTCAACAACACTAATATTACGGCGTTTCAGACTGGCATTCTGCCCGGCGTTTATTGCAGATACCCCATTGGTATAGAGGATCAGATCCGGGGTCCAGTTTGAAATCATCTTAGCCAGTTCAAATGCAGGATCACCATTGCCCAGAATCCCTGTCCGGCTACCCCGCACTTCATAGCCATGACAATACGGGCAATGTATAGCTGAAATCCCCCAGCACTCTGAAAACCCCTCAATGGGCGGCATTATATCTTTTATGCCCGTAGCAAAAATTAATTTTAAGGCCTGGAAAGTTTCACCGGTTTCCATCATTATTTCAAAACCTTTGTCCGTTTTCTTTCCACTGGAAGCAAAGCCATTAAGGAATTTTACAGTTTGATACTTTTCTACCTGCTGTTTTCCCACTACGGCGATTCCTGCAGGTGTGCTGCCGTCCCGGGTGAGGAAATTATGGGAATATGGCGTTTGTGCATTGCAGGGCTCACCGCTATTGATAATCAAAACTTGTTTTAATGCCCTTCCCAGTGCCATTGCTGCGGCCAGGCCGGAGTAGCTTCCCCCGATAATAATGACATCAAATTTTTTACTAACTGTACTCATATAAAATGCTCTAAGTGGAAATGGAAAAGTTAAAGCTGCTATTGCCAATCCGGTTTGTTTAATGAACTTACGCCTTGGTCCTGTTAAATCTGTACCGGCAGTGGCGCCGGAACTGAGAGATTCCGTTGTTGTTGGACGATCCATTTTTTACTTTTATTTTTTGGGTTTATAGGTAAACTGTCGCTGGATAAAATCTAAAAACGGAATCCCGGCAAATACGATCCAGGGAACCAGCGCTATGGTGAGTATAAAAGTCCGCTGGTATAAAGGCAATACGGACAATGCATTACCAAAGAGGAATAAAAAAAGTGTAATGGAGGGATAAATGGCCAGCCATATCTTTAAGGATGCCATCAGTTTCATTTTTGTTTTCATACTGATCTGGGTTTGAATTAATTTTATTGGACAAAATTACTTCAGTGGAAAACCTCTATGATAGGACAGAAATGAAGATCCTTAGGACTTATTTAGAGTTTTGCCTAAAGGACTCGGGAGAGAGACCGGTATGCCTTTTAAAAAACCGGGTAAAATAAGAAGGGTCATTATATCCTAAGTCGCAGGCAATCTGGCCCACTTGCTTTGAGGTCGCCAAAAGCTGGCGTTTGGCTTTCAGGATAATATGCTGGTTTATAATCTCAGAAGGGGTTTTAGCAAGTAAAGTTTTTGTAATAGAACTTAGCTGGTAAGACGATAAATTCAATAAACCGGTATATTGTGAAACCTGTTTGTGGGTACTACTGTTTTTTTCCACAAGTTCCAGAAATTGCTCCAATTTTTCCTGTCCATAGGTGTTATCCCCCATAGCCGCAATAGCGTTATCAGGCCGCTGGCGAAGCAGTTCAATAAGAAAAATGCTCAGGTTTGCTTTCAAAACTTCGTGATAGCCTTTGAGTTTGTTTGAATATTCTTTTAATGCCTCTGATACGACAGCCTCGATTCTGCAAAATCCTTCCTGCTCGAGGTTGTAAGCACTGTATTGAATTAGCCTGGTCAGATGCTTTTGGGAGGCACTGTTATGAGAATAAAGAAAATCTGTTTTAAATTGTATTAAATAGCCCGTGCAGCCTGCTTTTAGAAAAAGGTTATGCACCTGGCCGGGACGCATCATAAAAACAGTATGATCTTTTATTTCATAGCCTGTAAAGTCAATATCGTGATGGCCTGTTCCATTATTAATAATTAAAATATAATAGAAATCATGCCTGTGCAGCTCCTGAACCATATCCCTGCCGGACAATAAGGATGTTATTTCCCGTATAGTAAAACTCCCTGTCAATTCAGGTTCACTTTGCTGGCTAATATGGCGGATTGGAATGTTTTCCACAATTTCAATATTCTTTAATGGCTAAATTTTAATCAAAGATAGTAAGTTTATGAAAATTATAATTTACTTCATCCTCTGTGAACAGAATTGTGGCGTATGGTGTTTAAAATAATAATTGAGAATTAAATAGAGATACCACAATTGGGTTTCAATGTGGAGCTTGACAAACCAATATCCCCGCGGCCCTAGCCCCGATTGCTTCGCCAGTTCGCTTCGCTCGTGTGCAGTGGAAATCCTTTTGTGCCGGGGTTCGGCACAAAAGATTGCAACGAATAGCGGCAAAAAGCTCCCAAAAAACATTAAACCTAAAAACTCAGTGAGCAGAATGTCTATTGTATCCAATATCGCACCTACGCGCCTGTTTACCTGATCGCTATTTTATAAATTCAAAGCGTTATTTGTTAAAGAATTCAGTAAATAAGATACAGAGGACTGATAAAACCTTCCAATAGGCAATTGCTTATTTTGAATATTGATATGGTTTGTATTATAACTTGTTATTTTTTTTATGGCAACAAGAAATGAGCGATGAATTCTGAAAAACAGGCCCTCAGGTAATTTTTCTTCCATTTCTGTAATCGACTGATACGTTTTATAACATTCTGTTGCTGTATAAATCAGTAAATAGTTTCCTTGAGATTCAAAATAGTCAATTTCGTCTAAAAAAAGTTTGACCATTTTTCTTTCGCATTTCACAAAAATAAACGCGCGATCAGTTTCCTGAATTTTAGAATGCAAAACGATTTCATTTGATTCCCTAATTTTTGTGTATTTGCTTATCGCTTTTGTAAAACGTCCAAAGGCAATTGGTTTTAAAATATAATCGATGGCTTCAATTTCAAATCCTTCGACCGCATATTCTGTGTAAGCAGTTGTAAAAATTACTGCGGTTTCTGAAGATAAACTTCTCGCAAATTCGATTCCGGATTTTCCCGGTAAATTGATATCTAGAAAAATAAGGTCAATTTTATGCGATTTCAAAATGTTCTGTGCATTTGCAACGCTCGTAAATCTGCCTTTTAAATCTAAAAAATCAAACCGGGCAATATGAAGTTCCAGCAAAATAGAGGCTGGTAATTCATCTTCAATTATAATACAGTTAATTACAGCCATCTTCTATTTTTATTTTTAAGGAAACGAAAAAACTCGTAATTTCATTTTTCACAGTCAAAATATGCTTTTCTGGATAAAGTAGTTCTAATCTTCTTTTAACATTTGCAATTCCAATTCCACTATTCAAATTTTCTGTTGTCTTGCTAATTTCTTTAGGAAGACTATTTTCAATTTTAACAGAAAGCCATCCATTAGTCACCGCAATAGAAATGGTAATCCACGCCTGACCTACTTCATCTAAACTATATTTGAAGCTGTTTTCTATAAACGGAAGTATCAAAAAAGGCTCAATAGAATGATTTTCGATAGTACCGTGAACACTAAAACTCAATTGAAGCTGATTCTCAAAACGCAGTTGCTGCAACGAAATATAATTTTTAAGATAATCTACTTCATTTTGCAAGGAGATATTTCTATTATTTACATCATAGATAGAAAACCGAAGCAAATCGGATATTCTCAGCACAATTTCAGCAGAATCATCTGATTTGGTTAAAATTTTAGAGTACAAGCTATTGAGGACATTGAACAAAAAATGTGGATGAAATTGATTTCGAAGAGAAGATAATTCAGCCTGTAATTTTTGGGATGATATGATTTGAACTTTATTTTTTTCTTCTGCTAAATAATAAAACAGCTTAAAAGCCAGCGGAATAGTTACCACAAATTGGAGTTTACTAATATTATATAAAAAAACCGGAGCAGATAAAATTGGTTCAATTTTCCAGAAAGTCAGATAATAACGAATTATAATGTGATTGTCAATCAAGCGCTGCAAAAAAGCAAAAACTAAAATTAGAAGAATATATACAGTGATAAAAGCAATTGTTTTTTTCCTGAACAAAAAGCGAGGCATTAAAAATTCGACAACGATGGTCACAAAAAGAATTTTAGGCAAAATGCTATACCATTCATTATAAAATGCGGTTAAAAAATCTCCGGCCGGTAAACCTTGAATCAAACTAAAAAGCAAAATATATCCCAGCCAGTATAAAGTATACAATTTAATTTTCATAAATCTATTTTCAGGATCGTATGTAAGTGCCTTCATTTGGATTGTCATTTTCTTATAAATGTAAAAATAATGCTTTTCTATCAAATCAAAATTGCTGTTTGCAATGCAAATAATGCTGTTTAAATAAACTGCTTTTTTAGAATACGAAAGAAAAATATCTTTCGCTGGTAATATTAATCTAAAAATAGTTAGAGATGAAAAAAAGAATCTTTTTTTACTTGGTTTTAATGTGCTGCACATTCATTGTTAATGCCAAAAATATTGACATATATCCAACCAATTGGTGGGTCGGGATGAAAACAAATCCTATTCAATTACTTATTCGAAGTACAGGTGAAGCTTTTTCTTCAGCTGATGTTCTCATAAATTATTCTGGTATAAAGGTTTTGAAAACACACCAATTTTCGAATAAAAGATATGTTGCTGTAGATATTTTAATTTCACCAGACGCGCTACCGGGAAATGTTTCCATTGAAGTAATTCAGAAAGGAAAAAAGCAAAAAATTAATTGGTCGCTTAATTCCAGAAGACCTGGCAATGGAACATTGTATGGGCAAGGAGTAAATTCGGCTGATTTTATCGACTTGATTATGGTGGATCGTTTTAGCAATGGAGATCCTACAAATGATCGTGTTAAAGGAATGAGAGATCAATCGCTGGACAGAAATCAAATGTATGATCGCCATGGTGGTGATTTGCAGGGCGTGATTAATAATTTAGATTATCTGCAGGGATTAGGAATTACCACTTTATGGTTTACTCCGGTAATGGAAAATGATATGATGAACCGAACCGAACATGGTTATGCCATTACAGATCATTATAAAATTGATGCGCGTTACGGTGGAGACACAAAGTATAAGGAACTAAGCAATCAATTGCATCAGCGCGGTATGAAACTCATCTTTGATGCTGTTTACAATCATTTTGGATTGTATCATTTTCTAGAACAAGACCAGCCAGAAAATGACTGGGTGCATCGTTGGCCAGAATATACCCAAACCAATTATAGAGAACAGTCATTATTTGATCCATACGGCACAAAATCTGATCAGAAGAAAATGAGCGATGGCTGGTTTGATAAAATCATGCCCGATATCAATCAGGATAATCCCTACATGGCCAACTTTTTAATTCAGAATTGTATTTGGCACATTGAAACTTTTGGCATAGATGGAGTTCGTTTAGATACATATACTTACAATGATTTAAACTTTGCAAATCGCTGCAATCAGGCAATTTTAAATGAATTTCCTAAAATGACCATTTTTGGAGAGATTATGGTTCACGGAGTAGCCAACCAAGCCTATTTTGAACAAAATAATATGGATACTCCTTTTAAAAGCAATTTACCATCAGTTGTTGATTTTCAAAGTTTATACTACGGAATCATTCCGGCTCTCACTCAACCCTTCGGCTGGACAGAAGGTGTAAATAAACTTTATTATACACTAAGCAGTGATTTTTTAAGTAAAAATCCGATGCAAAAAGTGCTGCTTATAGACAATCATGACGAACCGCGTTTTTTCTCTGTTGTGGGAGAAAATGCAGAGAAACAAAAAATAGGTTTTCAATGGCTGCTTACTTGTCGCGGGATCCCGCAATTATATTATGGTTCTGAAGTATTGGCTAAAGGATTCAAAGCTCCTGATGGTTTGGTTCGTGCTGATTTTCCAGGTGGATGGGCTACAGATTCCAAAAATGCCTTTACAGGAAAAGGATTAACCGATGATGAAAAATCAACTCAGGATTTAGTTCGAAAATTAGCCAATTTCAGAAAAACGTCTTCGGCTTTAACCACCGGAAAAATGATGCATTATATTCCGGTAGATGGCTTGTATGTTTATTTTAGATATGATGCAACGCAAACAATCATGTGTATTATGAATACCAGCAATGCCCAAAAAGAAATTGATTTTCAGAAATACGACGAAAGATCAGCTGGCTTTTCTTCGGGGAAGAATGTAATTACAGATGAAAACTTTTCATTATCGAAAAAAACTTCAATTCCGGCTATGAAAATGTGGATATTGGAACTAAACAAATAATCAGGGTTCTTAGAGATGAAATTCGATTTAATAAAAATCAAGCATATGATTTGTTATAAAAAGACTTTGTTTGTATTGTTATTTTTTTTTCAGTTTAGCTTTGGGCAGTCAGTACCTAAAACAGCTAAAAAAGTTTACACCACAAAAGCTTTAGGTGCTTTGGCTGCACCCGTAATCGATGGATTTCTAACCGATGAAAGTTGGGATATTGTGGACTGGACCGGAGATTATATAGAAAATCTGCCGGATGAAAATACTGAGCCTTCTGAACAGACAAAATTCAAGATTATATATGATAAAGATTTTATTTATTTTGGTTTTAGGTGTTATGACAAAGATCCAAAAGGAATTGTAGAAAGATTATCGAGACGTGATGGTTTTGAAGGTGATTGGATCGAAATAAATATCAGCAGTCATAACGATCAGCTTACCAGTTTTTCATTTGCAGCTTCTGTTGCCGGTGTAAAAAGCGATGGATTTATTTCGGATAATGGAAAAACATGGGATGGAAATTGGAATCCAATCTGGTATTTAAAAACGAATATTGATCAGGAAGGCTGGACTGCCGAAATCAAAATTCCGTTAAGTCAGTTAAAATTTAGTGATCTTCCTGAACAAGTTTGGGCATTGCAGTCTACCAGAAGATATTTCAGAACCGAAGAACGATCTGTCTGGCAGCGAATTCCACTCGATGCGCCAGGCTGGGTCAGTGAATTTGGAGAGTTACGAGGTTTAATTGGTTTATCTCCTAAAAGGCAGATCGAAATTCAGCCCTTTGTACTTTCTAAGTTGGAAACTTATCCAGCGCAAGAAGGAAATCCGTTTAAAACCGGTAATGATTTTAAATTGAACGGAGGTTTAGATGCCAAAATTGGTGTCACTAATGATTTAACATTAAACTTAACTATTAATCCCGATTTTGGACAAGTAGAAGCTGATCCATCTACTATTGTACTAGATGGTTTTCAAGTTTTTTATGATGAACGGCGTCCTTTTTTTGTAGAAAATAAAAACATTTTCAACTATTCTTTTGCTGATGATCAGGATAATTTGTTTTATTCCCGCAGAATTGGACGAAATCCTAACGGACAGCCCAATGTTCCATCTGGTGCTTTTATGTCAATTCCTAATAATACCGCCATTTTGGGAGCAGCAAAATTTAGCGGAAAAACTAAAAATGGCTGGTCAATTGGAATGCTAGAAAGTGTGACAAATAAAGAATATGCCAAAATTCAGGAAAATAGCCGAATTGAAAAGGTATTGGTAGAACCATTAACCAATTATTTTATTGGCAGAGTTCAAAAAGACTTTAATAATCGCAACAGTTATTTTGGTGCTGTTTTTACTGCCGTAAATCGAAATTTAGAAACTAATTTTCTAAACTTTATGCATCAATCTGCTTATACAGCCGGAGTGGATTTTATGCATAATTGGAAAAATAGAAAGTATTATTTTAAAGGCAATTTTGTTGCCAGCAAAGTCGAAGGCAGCGAAGAAGCTATAACAGCTACACAGCGAAATATGACGCATTTATTCCAGAGAACAGATGCCGGACATCTTTCTGTTGATCCTTTAAAAAGATCACTCACAGGAACAGGTGGAAAATTTGAAATAGGAAAAGCTAGTGTTGGAAACTGGCGTTACAAAGGATCTATAATATGGAGATCTCCAGAATTGGAACTAAATGATATTGGTTTTTTAAGGCAGGCAGACGAAATCAAACAATATGCATTAGTGTCTTATGAAACTTTAAAACCTTTCAGTCAGTTTAGAAAAATCACAACCCACCTGGAACAGCTTTCAAATTTTGATTTTGAAGGAAATTACAATAAAATGCAATATTCTTTTAATTCAGATTTTGTATTAAAAAACAATTGGAATTTTACTGCTTTAGCGATTTATAAACCTATAAATTATTCAAACTCTATTTTGCAGGGAGGCCCACGTTTTCGTTATTCTGAAGAGTTTTTTAAATCGGTCAGTATTACTTCAGACAATAGAAAAAAGTTTAAATACAACTTTGCCCTTTATGATACAAAGGGCAAAAACAATTCATTTTCATATACTGAGTTTGCTGCTGGCATTATATATCAGCCCATTAACGCCTTTACTTTTTCTTTAAGCGCTAGTTTTTCTTCAAAGCAAAATAAGCTGCAATATATTACTCAAACCAGTTTTAATACTGATCCCCGATATCTTACGGCAAATCTGAGTCAAAATACTTTAAGTACCTCTATACGATTAGATTATAATATTAATCCAAATTTTACCATTCAATATTATGGCCAGCCTTTTATTTCCAGAGGAAGATACAATGCTTTTAATAAAGTAATAAATCCTGCCGCATTTTATTATGGAGATCGAGTAAGTTTGTTTGATTCAAATCAGATTTATTTTAATGAATTAGAAAATAATTACCAGATTGATGAAGACAAAAATGGGATTACAGATTACAAAATTCAAAATCCGGATTTTGCTTTTGTGCAATTTCGATCCAATTTAGTTGCAAGATGGGAATATATTCCTGGTTCGGAATTATTTTTGGTTTGGTCGCAGGGAATAACATCCGACGGAAATGCGGATGAAAACTTGTTTTCAGAACTGAATTCTCAGATTTTAGGAAGAAAACCAACTAATACTTTTTTGATAAAAATTACATATCGATTTATGCTTTAGTGTATAATAGTTTTTTTTTTAGATACCTGTGTTGGTTTTGTCGCATCTGTCAGAACCTAGCCCCGATTGCTTCGCCAGTTCGCTTCGCTCGTGTGCAGTGGAAATCCTTTTGTGCCGGGGTTCGCCACAAAAGATTGCAACGAATAGCGGGAAAAGCTCCTAAAAAATAATATTAAACCTAAAAATAATATCTTGCATCGGTCAAGACTAAATATTAAGAATGCGAATTGTGTAATAACATACCCACAGGCTGTAACTACAACCGGTCAGGAAAGCACACCTTTGACCTTGCAGCGATGCCCATCCTTTAAGTTTTGAAGTTTAAAGACTTTAAAACAACACAAAAAGAGCATTACAGCCCTTTAGATAACTTAAGTAAACATAAAATGGAAGATTATGTTTATGGACACCCCGGCTGATGCATTTTCTGTATTGGGCGGGTTTTCCATTTTATCATATGAAATAAATATTGACAATTAACTAGGGCTGCAGCAGCAGACACATAACATTTTAATTTCTTTTTGTTCAATATTGAGCAATAGACGATTTCACGACCACAAACTGTAATTAAATTTAAGATTGCAGCGCTAGGGCTCATATAACCCAATCAATTTTCATTATGCCAAATTTAAGATCATAATAAAGTTACTTTATCCTTTGACCATAAAAGTGTATAACAAAAAAGCATCTGTAAAGCAGATGCTTTTTTGTTTGTTTTTTTAAGAATATTAGACCACAACCACATTTACTGCGTTTGGGCCTTTTTTACCTTGTTCTACCTCGTAACGCACCTCGTCGTTCTCACGGATGCTTTCCGACAGCCCTGTGGCATGAACAAAGATTTCACTGCCGCCATCCTTTGGTGTTATAAATCCAAAACCTTTCTCTTCATTATAAAATTTTACTGTACCTTCCTGCATCTTGCTTAAATTATTGATTGGATATAAATATAAGAAATCTAGTATAATTTAACTGAAAAAGAACAATTATATTTAAAACTGTTTAATCTTTCGCAAACCGGATAATTAAATGGGTAACCTCGTGCGCCGATCGGGCCGGTTTGTTCTCATCGGGGACAACCAAACGAAATGGCCCTATCCCATCTGCTAAGGGTTTTCCGTCATTTGAGTCTGCTAAAATAATAACCCGGTTTGTAAAACTCGGATCCAGTTCTGCCAAAGAGAAAACCACCTCATAGCCATCGCTGCATCTGACCAGCAGGTACTTGGCAAGGTTTTCCCCTTTGAGCTCTTTTCCAACAGTGACCCCGGCCAACTGCAGTATTTCAAACACGGGTACCCCTGAATACTGCTGCAACTTCCCATCGCGGTCTTTCATGGTGGCTTCCACGCGTTTCATCTTTGCCAGATCCAACATGCCCAGCGACATGGGCTTTAAAACTTCTCCCTCCACTTTTACTACTGCCTGCTTCACAACACTTTGCGCGGAAATATTCTGCAAAAAGATTACTAAAAATAAGAAGATTAAAATAATACGGGATAAAGGATATTTTTTCATTTTTGTTATTTGAATAGTTAAGCTGTAAGCGCTATAAAATCAAGACATTTACTTTTGAATTAGATGTGGGTCGGAAAACTTTGGATTGTTTGTAAAGGTGGAATCCGTGAGCATATTGAGAAAACTGATGATATCTGATTTTTCACCTGCCGTGAGCCCAAGGCTTTTGCCTCCCACATCGTTAGGCAGGTTTACCAAAGACAGGCTTAAAGTCCGGCTTGGCTGGATATGCTCATTGTAATGATCCAGCACCTGCTGAAGGTTTTAAACCTTCCGTCGTGCATGTATGGGGCGGTGAGGGCAATGTTTCGAAGCGTTACCACCCGAAAGCGTCCCCTGTCATTGGGCATTCCTGTCAGCTCTTCCCGCCCCAGGTCTTTTGGAACAATGTCAAGGCCGTTGTTATGGAATAATTCCATATACATTTTAGGGGTGCCATGGCACTGCGCGCAGCTGGCGCCCCTGATGTTTTTGCCTGCATCAGCGGAATTCATAAACAGTTCCATTCCACTGAGCTCGTGATCTGTTGGCTTGTACTGGCCCCGCAGGTATTTATCATAATTAGAGTTCGCTGAAATCAATGTGCGCTCAAACTGGGCGATTGCCATTGCAATGCGGTCCGCTGTGACTACCGGCGTTCCGAAAGCCTCCCTGAATAGCCCGGGATATAGCTTTGTTTTCTGAAGCTCCTTAACGGCCCTATCCAGATAATTTCCCATTTCATGCGGATCGCCAAGCGGGACCTTTGCCTGGGCTTCCAATCCTTTTGCCCTGCCGTCCCAAAAAAAGTTTCGCACCCAGAGAAGGTTTGCCAGGGACATGGCATTGCGCCTGGTGGGCCTGTCTATTCCCGCACTAAAAGCTTTCCCGTCGGTGAATGCCAGTTTCTGCTGATGGCAGCTCGCGCAGGAAATTGTTTTGCTCGATGAAAGCCTGGTTTCATAAAACAGCATCCTTCCCAGATAAACGCCCTGTCTGGTAGTGGGATTGCTCGCCGGGATACTGATCCGGTTGCCAAAATAATCCGGATATTCCAGTTTATACGGATCTGTATATACAGGCACTGCAGAAGTGGCCGCAATGAATATAGCGGCGGTCACCAGCACCAGTAGCAGGGTAAGTTTTTTATAATGGGATTGTATAGGCATTAATGATCCTTTTAGCATCAAAAATTAATTAAAAAAACGAAGCGTTACAAAGAAATTTCGCCCTTCTTCGGGAAACCCTTCCACAAGGCTGTAATTTCTGTCCAATATATTATTTAATCCGGCATCAAGGCTGAAGTTTTTTAGTATCCTGCCCGAAGCATAGAAATTTAAAAGGGTGTAGTCCGCAACCGCAGTTCCGTAACTGGTGCTGTACCTCGATGAGTTAAACTCGGCATTGGCAATTAACCTTAGAACTTTCAAAGGCTGGTACTCCAGTGTCCCCATTACCTTTGTACCCGGCACATCAGTGAAATGAACCTCCGGGCTTGTCATATTCTTTCTTTCAATATAGGTGTAATTTACATTCAGGGACAGGTTTTCCAAAATGGAATAATCCGCCTGTAGCTCAATACCGCTGTACTGGGCCTTGCCAAAATTCTGCATCTGCGCTTTTCCTGGCTGCACATTACTTACACTTAAAATCGCATCAGTAATGGTACTGTAAAACAAAGCCGTCTGGAAAGTGAGTCTTTCAAAAAACTTTGCCGTATAATTTACCTCATAGTTTATGGCTGTCTCGGGTTTTAAATCAGGATTGGGAATGGCAGTTCCCATTCTGTACGAATAACGGTCTTTGATTGTAGCAAATCTGGTTTTCTGCGAAACGGTTGCCCCTGCCTTTTGATCCTGGTTTAACTCGTAAAATACCCCAACTTGTGCATTATAAGCATCACTTGCATCAGCAGAGGGATAATTAGAAATTATTTTGGTAGCGCTGGTATAATCCTGGGCCTGAATATTTTTTCTTATGTTATAGCTCACTCCCGGAATTACTGTAAATTTATTAGTGACTTTATAAACATCTTCAATTCCTATCAATATTGTATTGTCTATAAAATGACGCACTGGTTCACCCAGATTGTTTTCGCGGTGCACATCTTCCTTAAAATGCACGGCAATTTTGAAATCATTTTTGGGAATAATCTGCGTGTTATATTCTACATTTCCTCCATAGGTATAATCATCGTAAAGACTCTGAAAAGCATATCCCTTTGTCTGGGTGGAATAGGTTTTATCATCATAACTATTGAGTGTGTTTTTAAATTTGTCGTAATATATTCTTGTTTTCAAACTGTTTTTGGCATCCAGATTTGAATTTGAAATGAAGTAATAACTTTCTTTATTCCAAACCGGCCACTGCCAGAAATAACTAAGCTTTCGTCTTGCCCGGAGGGCACGAGATGAAAGCCCGTTGAACGGAACCGCAGGAAGCTTAATACGTATTATGGAGTTTTCGAAG